>NZ_JBEYTP010000034.1:0-78590 GCF_040643125.1 Micromonospora sp. NPDC047465 | reverse complement strand
TCGAGTACCCCGAAGGGCCTTTCCGCTCGACTTGCATGTGTTAAGCACGCCGCCAGCGTTCGTCCTGAGCCAGGATCAAACTCTCCAACAAAAACCTGTTGAAACAGTCATCCCGACAACATGTGTTGCCAAAGGAATCCAAGACCAACCAAACCAAAAGGCTCGGCCAGTCCGGGGTATAAATCAATTTGGCACTGGCTTATCAAGCACCCTGTTGAGTTCTCAAAGAACAACCACACACCGCCCGGACACCCCACACCGTGGGACCCCCGACCCGGGGCATTTCGTTCACATCCCCGCCGCTCTCGCGCCGGGCACTTTTACTACGTTACCCGCCGGATTCCGCCGTGTCAAACCGCTCTGCCGCGATCCACACCACTTCAACCCAATTTCCGGGCACCACGACCAGACCGGCTTCCACCGATTCCAATCGCGGCTTCCGACAGACCGGCCGCCACGGTCTCCCGCGAACACGCCCGGTTCCCTGCCGGCGTCGAACCATACCCGGTCAGCTCCGCCCCACCAAATCCACCTCATCGGCGAATCCGGGGCACCGCCCGGTCCCGGGTCCGAGAAGCACAACCCCCCGAACCGGAAGCTCATTCCCACGCTCCGGCCTCCAGGACTTTCGCCCCGTTTCGTCCGTTCCGCGCTGGCAGAGAGAAAGTTACGCCCCCGGCGGATTGATCGTCAAATCCGCCGGGGGCGTCGCCCGTCACACTCGCGCGGGCGTACGGCTAGTTGCGCAGCTCGACCCCGGCGAACGACCGCTTGCCGCGGCGCAGCACCAGGTACCGGCCGTGCAGCAGGTCCTCGGGGCTCACGGTGGCGTCGGTCTCGGTGACCCGGTTGTTGTTGACGTAGGCGCCGCCCTCGGCGATCACCCGGCGGGCCTCCTTCAGGCTCGGGACCAGCCCGGAATCGCGCAGGAGCCCGGCGACGTCGGGCAGCTCGTCGAGGTGGACGAGGCCGGCCTCGGTCAGCGCGGCGCGCAGCGTCGCCGGCGTGAGCTCCTCCAGCGAGCCCCGGCCGAAGAGCGCCTGGCTGGCGGCGACCACCTGCGCCATCTCCCGTTCGCCGTGCACGAGCGTGGTCAGCTCCTCGGCGAGCGCACGCTGGGCCGCCCGGGCGGCCGGCCGCTCCGCCGTCTCCTTCTCCAGCGCCTCCAGTTCCTCCCGTGAACGGAAGCTGAAGTAGCGCAGGTAACGGCTCACGTCCCGGTCGTCGACGTTGACCCAGAACTGGTAGAACGCGTACGGGCTGGTCATCTCGGGGTCGAGCCAGATGGCGCCGCCCTCGGTCTTGCCGAACTTCGTCCCGTCCGACTTCGTGACCAGCGGGGTGGTGAACGCCTGCACCGGGCCGGCGCCGCGCCGGCGGATGTAGTCCACCCCGGCGGCGATGTTGCCCCACTGGTCGGAGCCGCCGAACTGGAGCTGGCAGCCGTGCCGGCGGTGCAGCTCGAAGAAGTCGTTGGCCTGGAGCAGCTGGTAGCTGAACTCGGTGAAGCTGATCCCGCTCTCCAGCCGCGCCTTGACCACCTCCCGGGCCAGCATCCTGTTGACCGGGAAGTGCTTGCCGACGTCGCGGAGGAACTCGACCACCGACATCTCGGCGGTCCAGTCGAGGTTGTTGACCAGTTGCGCGGCGTTCTCGCCCTCGTACGAGACGAAGGGGGCGAGCTGGTCGCGGATCCGGGCCACCCAGCCGGCGACCACCTCGGGCGGATTGAGGGTCCGCTCGGCGCTCTCCTTCGGGTCGCCGATCTGGCCGGTCGCGCCGCCGACGAGCAGCAGCGGCCGGTGCCCGGCGAGCTGGAGCCGACGGGCCGTGGTGACCTGCATGAGGTGGCCGACGTGCAGGCTCGGCGCGGTCGGGTCGAAGCCCACATAGTAGGTGGCGGCACTGCCGTCGAGCAGCGTACGCAGCTCGTCGAGGTTGGTGGAGTCCTGGATCAGGCCGCGCCACCGCAGGTCATCGGTCAGGGAGTCCCGCCCGGGCGGCGGGAGGCTGCTGTCGGTCACGGTCACCCATTCTCCCCCATGACCGGGCGCCTGCCGTAGCGGGTTTGCGCAGCGGGCGGCGGCGTAGGCTGGCGACGCCATGATCGGGAAGGGGAACGCCGTGGACATGCCGGATCTGACGGGCGGCTTCGTCGCCCTGCTCGGCCTCAAGTTCGACGAGGTCAGCGGGGACCGCGTGGTGATCCGCTGGCAGGTCCGCCCCGACCTGCACCAGCCGTTCGGGATCCAGCACGGCGGCGTGTACTGCTCGGTGGTCGAGACCGCGGCCAGCGTCGGCGGGTCGGTGTGGCTGGGCGACCGGGGGCGGGTCGTCGGCGTGTCGAACCAGACCGACTTCCTGCGCGCGGTCCGCGACGGCGAGCTGACCGCTGTGGGCACCCCCGTGCACCGGGGGCGCAGCCAGCAGCTCTGGCAGGTGGAGATCACCGACGCCGACGCCCAGCTCGTCGCCCGCGGCCAGGTGCGACTGCAGAACCTCACCCCCGCCTGACGCGCACCCCGGCCGGGGAGCGGTGGCGACGCTCAGCCGCGGGCCTCGTCCAGCACCGGCTCCCCGACGTCGTCGCGCGGCGGCCCGGCCGGCGCACCCAGACGCCGGTGATCGCGCGGTGGTCGATGCGGGCCACCTCCAGCTCCCAGCCGTCCACGGTCACGCTCTCCCCCGCGACGGTGGGGATGTGGCCGAGGCACGTGAGCACCAGGCCCGCGATGGTGGTGTAGTCGCCGCCGGGGCGGCCGGGCAGCTCGACCCCGACGTCGGTGAGGTCGTGCACCGGGAAGGTGCCGGGGAGCAGCATGGCACCGTCCGGCTCGGTGCGCACGGCGCGCACGTCCCGGTCGGTCTCGTCGTAGATCTCCCCGACGATCTCCTCCAGGATGTCCTCGAGGGTGACGATCCCGTCGACCGCACCCCGCTCGTCGACCACCAGGGCGATGTGCTGACGCTCGGCCTTGAACTGGCGCAGCGCGTCGACCACCGGCAGCGAGTCCGGCAGCAGCATCGGCGGGCGGACGCATTCGTCGACCGGCCGGCCGTCGCGGACGCCGACGAGGTCGCGCAGGTGGATCACTCCGACCGCGTCGTCCAGGCCGCCGTGCCGGACCACCGGCGCCCGGGAGTGGCCCGTGGCGGCCAGCAGCAGCCGCGCGGCCTCCGCGGTGGTTCCGCTGTCGAGCGTGAAGACCTGCAACCGTGGTACGAGCACCGCCTTCAGTTGGCGGCCGGCGCCGCCCAGCGCGCCGAGCAGCGGCACCAGGGGCCTGGCCAGCGACACCGCCGCCGCGGCCGAGGCCAGGAAGCCGGCGAGGGTGATGCCGATCTGGATGGTGGCCAGGAACCGGTTCGGGTCCCTGGCGAGGCGGGCCAGCACCCGGCCGGCGCGGCTGGTGCGTTCCAGCCGCTGGACCTGGCTGTCCCGCAGCGAGACCAGCGCCATCTCGCTGCCCGCGAAGACCGCGTTGAGGACGACCAGGAAACCGACCAGGGCCAGTTGGCTCCAGATGCTCTGCACGCCCGGCTCTCCTCACGCGCCACCGGTGCCCGTCGCACGACCGGCACCGCCGGCCGAAGGACCCGGCCGGCGTAGGCCGATCTGTGCCCACCGGGCCGGCCGGTGAATCCTCGCCCGCCCGGGAGGCGGTCAGGCCCGCTCGGCGACCGGCGGGGCCGTCAGGTCGAGCACGTACGAGCGGCCCTCGGGGCGGAAGCCGAGCCGGTGGTAGTAGGGGGCGACCATGCCGGGCGGGGTGACCACCCGTCGGAACCCCCGGTCGGTGAAGAGGCGGCTGCGCCGGTAGACGAACTCGCCCGGGGTGAAGTCCCGGAAGCGCCGGGTGACGTAGTCGAGGTCGACCTGCGCCACGCCGTCCGGCTCGGCGTGCGACAGCACCACACCGACCACCTCGTCGGCCCGCAGCACCAGGAAGGCGGAGCGCTCGGCGGAGGTGCCGGGCGGCCAGCGGAAGCCGGGGTTGAAGCGGGCGATGTCCGAGCCGTGGACGCGCAGCGTGTGGGCGAGGAACTGGTCGTCCACGCCGACCTCGACCACCTGGTAGGTCGCCTCGTCGTGGCGGGTGGCGAGCATGGCGCGCAGGTACCAGACGTTGATCACGGCCAGCACGACGTTCAGCCCGACCATCGGCCAGACCTGCACGGCGGCGTTGTAGCCGATCAGGATCAGACACCCGAGCAGGTTCAGGGCACGCAGCCGGAGGATGCGCGTCTGCAGCAGCGACCAGACCAGCAGCGCCGAGCCGGTCCAGCCGATGAGTTCCAGCCAGTCCACCCCGCGAGAGTAGTGGTCACCCGGGTCAGCCCGCTCGGTGGGCGCGGGGCCGGTTCAGCGGTCGGCGAGCTCCAGCACCCACTCCTCCACCTCGACGCCGCGGCCGTTGGCGTACCCCTTGTCCTCGCCCGTGACGACGAAGCCGCACTTGCGCAGCACCGCGAGCGAGGCCCGGTTGTCCTTGGCGGCGCGGGCGTGCACGGGCCGCTGGGGCAGCTCGCGCAGCAGGGCGCCGAGCGCGGCGGTGGCGTAGCCCCGGCCCCAGCGGCGCGGGTCGATCCAGTAGCTGACCTCGGTCTTGTCGTCGACCGGGAAGGCGGTCACGTGGCCGACCACCTCGTCGTCGACGACGACCGTGCGGGCGACGATCCGCTCGTCGGCGCGGACCCGGCGCCAGTGCGCGTCGAACCGCGCCCGGTCGGTCGGGTCCTCCGGGCCGAAGGCGGCCATCCAGTTGGCCTCGACGTCCTGCTCGTGGTCGAAGAAGTGGGGCAGGTCGTCGTCGCGTACGGGGCGCAGGCGCAGGTCGGCGGTCACGGGCCCGAGGATAGGGCCAGGCGGTGACATCGCGGACCTCCCGTCACGCCCGCTCCGCCGCGTTCGCCAGGCCCGGCCGCGCCCCCGATCACGCCCAGGGCGGACACGGACGCCCGTCGGTGCGCAGATTCGGGCGCGCCGGGCCGGCGCCGCACGGACAATGAGCGGATGACACGAGCGGTACGGGGCGCGCGGGCGGCGGGACGCCCGTCGGCACGGCGGCGGGCGCGGCGTCGCTCGGAGCGCTTGCCGTGGGCGCGCTGGCCGTCGGGGCCGTCGCCGTCGGGGCGCTGGCCATCGGTCGGCTGGCGATCCGTCGGGCGGTCGTGCGGGAGTTGCGCATCGGCCGGCTGGAGATCGACGAGCTGGTCGTGCGCGAGCGCCCCGCCGGCGACGGGTAGCGGCCCGACGGTTACGCGCGGCTGTCGACCGAGACGTGGTGCACTCCGCGCTGGTCGTCGTCCATTCGCCCGGCGATCCCGTCAGCGCCCGCCAGCCGACGAGCCCGGTGGAGAGCCCGTCGGCGGACATCCGTGGTCCCGCCGTCTCCTCTCGCGGATCGTCACGGGACGGCTGTCGGGGCGGTTGCCAGGTCCCGGGCGGCGACCGCCCGCAGCCACTGCTGGGCCAGCAGGGCGTGACCCGGTTGCGTCAGGTGCACGCCGTCCGCCGTCCAGACCTGCTCGTCGGCTGTTCCGGCACCGAACAGGTGGTCCACCGTCACCAACGTCGCGTCGAAGTCGACGGCCAGTTTGCGCACCACGTCGGCCTTCGGCCCGAGGTCTTCGCGCCACGCCCGCTGTCCGTCGTCGAGCGGGATGAGGAAGGGCTCGATCAGGATGACGGCGGCGTCGAGCCGTCGTCGGGTCAGGTCGAGGATGTGCCGGTAGTCGCGTTCGAACTCCTCCACGGTGGTGGGGTCGTCGGCACTGTACCGGCGCCAGGTGTCGTTGATGCCGATCAGCACCGACACCACCTGCGGCGCGAGCCGCAGGCAGTCGTCGTTCCACCTCGCGCGCAGGTCGCGGACCCGGTCGCCGCTGACGCCCCGGTTGAGGAAGGTGACGGCGTGCTGCGGGTGCCGGGCGGTGAACCAGGCCGAGGCCATCATGGCGTATCCGCCACCGAGGTCGTCGGACCGCTCGCGGTTGCGTCCCGCGTCGGTGATGCTGTCGCCGATGAACAGCACCCGTCCGCCGGGTGGAATCTCTTCTGTCATCACGAGCCTCCATTGCGTCGCGTGGGCCGGTGCCGGAGCCGGGCAGGGCGATCGTACGCGTGCCCGGCTGAGAGGTCGGCTGGTCAGAATCGTGGTAGGGGCCGGTCCATCCTGTACCAGTCGACCGTCTGGTACTTCGTCCCGAACGGGCGCGCCTTGCTGCTGACCTCGATCCCGAGGCGGATCTGAGCATGGGCTGGGACCAGTACGTCGAGCAGGAGCCGCTCTACCGAGACGTCCCCGAGGACCTGGTTCGCCTGGTGCGCAACCGCCCGCCCAACAACGAGTCGAGCAATGTCACCGATCGGGAGACCGGCGAGCGGATCCACTCCGCCTGCGGCGTGTTCTGGTTCGACGACGAGCAGTGGCGGGTGGCCGAAGGTCTGTTGGACCACTGCGATCAGACGGGTATCGACCCGATGATCGGGCCCGGATTCGACTACAGCCCGGCTGTCTACCGCTTCGGTCACGACTTCCTCACCCCGGAATCCGTTGTGGAGGATCAGACGTCCGACTGGCTCATCGACGCCGACGAGGGCGATGATCTGGCCGTCGTACGGAGGATCTTCGCCCGGTACGGATGACTGGTACCTCGTGCGCATACCTCCGATGGCGCAACGCCAGGGCCCGTCATCCCGACGTTCTGGCAGCTCAACGCCGGGAACGCGCTCGAGTCCGCAGCGAACGCCAACACCGCTGGGGCCGGCCTCACACCAAAGCCGCCTGACCGATCAGACCCGGTGAACGTTCATGGATAGCACGCTAGCCAGCACGTCCTGGCCGGTGCAGCCAGGGCGCGACCCTGGGCGCCGCCGCGATCAGGGCGACCGCGAGCGCCGTGATCACCGCTTGCCCTATCCGGCCAGGCGTGATCCCCGGCACCGTGTCCAGCACGTAGTTGGCGTACCCGTTCGCCGCCGCGTCGCTGCCGAACAAGGCACAGCCGAGCAGCAGCCCTTCGATCCGGCGCAGCGCCAGCAGCAGCGCCGCGAGCGGATCGAACACGGCCAGCGAGGTGAAGTACACCATCAGCCAGGTGGGGGTGGACTGGCCCGGACCACCCGGCCGGACGCCGAGCAGGTCGCCCAGGTGGACGATCCCGCCGTACGCGAGGAGGCAGACAGCGGCGATCACGACGACCCGAACCCACCGGGGCACACCGGCCCACCGCCGGAGCGATCTCCGCCTCGCCGCGCCCACCGGCCCCCCGTTCCAGTCGGACAGTGCCCCGCCCGCGCCGCATCGATGCTAATGCGGTTCCAGGGACGTTCGCTGCGCCGGTCCAGACCACCACCGGCGGCGTTGGAGGTGTGCCGGATCGCCTCCCTGGACCTCCCCGCGACACTGGCAACGTTCGTGGACCCGCACCTCGAGAGCCGGCAAACGTTTGTGGTCAGCGCACTAGCCGGCCCATGGGGCCTCGGCGGGCCACTGTCCCCCGCGCCGATCCGACGTGGTGGAGCGCCCGGGCCCGGCGTCGTCGGGTCAGTAGCCTTCGAATTCACTCACGGCGTCGGGGTGGGCGAAGAAGGCGCCGGGATAGCGCGGCGGGTACCGCAGGGCGACGTCGCGGTCATCGGGCGGAAAGGCCCGATTGATGCCGAGTGCCACCTCGCAGCCGCCGTGGACGAGTAGCTGTTTCGCTCCCGGAATGTACTCGTTCTCGACCTGGTACCGCAGCTCGGTGAACTTGGCCCGCACCGCATTGCCGAGCGCCACCAGATTCAGGGCCTCGGGGCCGCCGTCGACCCCTGCCTGAAGCGCTCTGGTGAGGGTGCTCGTAAATGGGTCGATCTCGCTCCCGAACAGCATCACCCGGCCAGCGCCCAGCAGCGACAACTGTACGCCGTGCCGGTGACCGGCCGGTGGGTCCGGCCGGGTGAAGTGCCGCGCGGCGATCTGCGCGGAACCGCAGTCCAGCAGGACGACGAGTCGGGTGGCCGCACTGTCCCGCATCAGGTCGGCGACCCTCCTGAGCACGGACCGCCGGCTGCCCGGATCCTCGGTCTGCTGCTCCGCGCCCTCGGGGGTCTCCCAGTGTTCCGGGCCGGTCGCGGCGTAGGAGAACAGCAACGTGTCCGACGCCGCCGCGGCGGCCCGGCGCACGGCGTCGATCACCGCGTCGGGGGACTCCCCGCGCACGAGCTGTTCGGTGTGCGCTTCGAGGAAGGGCGTGCCGATGTTCGGGGAGACGAGGGTGCGGGCCAACGCCCTGGTCGCCTCCACCGCCGACTCGTAGCCGTGGCCGAAGCCATGGTCGGCGTCGGGGTCGGGGGTGTCTCGGCCGACGAGGACGGCTCGGGAACCGGCGAGGACGGGCAGGAGCGGATGTCGTCGCGGGGTCGCGTCGGCTGTCATCACTCCATTCTGGAGACCGGGAGCCGGCCAGTCGATGCCCCCGGCCATGTTGGCGTCGGGGGGTGCGCGGGCCGGCGCCTCGCGCCGCAGGTCGCTCCCTGCCGGCCGGCTTGCGGCGCGTCAACCGCCGTGCCCGTACCGGCTCGGCCAACCCGCGGCGGCGGAACTGTTCGCGACCAAGGGCTACCGGCAGACGACGTTTGCCGACGTGGCCGAGCGGTCCGGGATCAGTCGGGGCTCCATTCCGTGGCACTTCGGCAGCAAGGAGGGTCTGCTGCTGGCGGTCCTCGAGCGGTCGGTGGACCTGCTCCACGCGAGCCTCGGCGAGGCGCCCGGCCCAGGCGCGGAGACCGGGCTGGACCACCTGATGAAGGGGCTCGGCGCGCTGTTCACGCGGCCCACGACCAGACTGTTCGTCACGCTGCAGGTAGAGGCGATGGAGCCGGACTCCCCCATCCATGACCGATACGTGGCGATCCACGACACCCTGCGCGGTCACTGCAAGCGCTGGCTGGACCGATTCGCGCCGCCGGCCGGCTTGTCCACCGACGCGCTGGCAGTCGCGATCGTCGGGGCGGGGATGGGCATCCACCAGCAGTGGCTGGTGGCGCCCGACCGGGTCGACATCGAGCAGTCGCTGGCCGCGTTGCGGGCATTGGTGGCGGGAGTCGTGCCGGCAAGCGGGACATGACCGACCGTCGCGCCCGCTACGGCTTCCTCGCGGTGCGCTGAAATCCCCCGCCGGAACCGGTGGTCGTGCGATCCGGACGTGCCGAGGTGGGCGGTGTTCGAGCGGGTACGGGAGCCTCGATCGTCGAGGTGGTCAGTCGGTGCGAATGCCGGTCAGGATCTGCATGGCGTGGCGCTCCCTGGCCGCGAGTTCGGTGAGGAGTACCGAGGCTCGGGTCAGGTGGTCCGGGTCGCCGGTTTCTCCGGCGGCCGTGATGTGGTGGGAGACCTCGGTCCATAACGGGGCGATCTCGGCGTACCGCCGGTGACCGAGGCGGACGTTGTCGTCGCCGACGATCGTGGCGCATTCGGCGAGGAAGTCGCGGTACATGGCGCGAAACAGGGCGCCGCCGGTCCCGCCGCGTTCCATCAGCGCTGCGGCCAGCGGGAGGTCGCGGGACGGGTCGCGGGAGCGGTCGAGCCAGCGTGCCACCTGTCGGGCCGCCTTGTCGATGCCGCGATGGCCGAGGTTGGCGATGGGTGGGTTGAGGAAGGCGTGCGCGTTGTTGCGGATGGCCGCCCGGATGGCGTGGCCCAGATCGGGCCGGCCGGTGGGGCTGGCGATGGTGTAGGAGAGGTTGCGGGCGGTCATCGGTCCGCGTTCGTTGCGGGCCCGTTCCAGGCTCGTCAGCGTGGTCGTCACGGTGCCGCCCTGCTGGGCGGTGTCGATCAGGTAGGCGTGGGTGTCGTCGTAGCCGTACATCGCGGCGAAGTGGGCTCCGAAGTGGACTTTCGTGCTGAAGTAGTCCAGGTGGTAGGAGTCCAGTTGCAGGCCGACCGGGCGCCCGGCGGCGAGGGCGGCGACCACGTTCTGCCAGGCCTTACGGGGCGAGGCGGTCTCCTGGATGTGCAGCGTCAGGCCCAGCCGGTCGGCCACGGTTCGGGTGATCGTGGTCGGCTTGGTGCGGCCGCCGAGGAACGGAAGGTCCATGTTCTTGGCGTCCCAGTAGACGAAGCCCAGACCTTCGCCGAGGCCGAACAGCATGGGCTCGGACAGGTCGACGCCCTCGTGGCGCAGTAGGGCACCGAGCGTGGTGGTCTCGCAGTGCTGACCGGCGGGGAACGCTACGTTCTCAATGATCATTCGGTCTCCTGGTCTGCTGGTCGGGGCGGGCCGGACGGGGGTCGGACCGGCCAGGCGATCTCCGTGCGGAGCGCGGCCGTGGGTGTGCCGGGTGCGGGCGATACGAGGTAGCGCTCCTCGGCTGGGCCCACCAGCGCCCGGTCGTGCTCGGCGATCCAGCGTCCCAGCGACCGGTAGGCGGTCTCGATGTCGTCGTAGCCGCCCTCGTGGACGCTCGCGGCGAGCAGGCAGCCCGGCAGTTCCCCGGGCGCAATCGCCGCGGTCGGCCGGGGCGGGCGCGCCACCGGCGCGAACAGCTCCACCTCCAACTCCGCCGCGTCGAGGTCGTCGCTGAGGTATCGGGTCCCGACCGGCCCCGCCGGGGCGATCCCCTGCGCGGCGAGGCCGGCGAACAGCCGCGCGAACCCGGGCGCCAGCGCCTCGGCCAGCCCGCTCAGCGGGGTACGCACCAGAATGCGAGCGGTGGGCTGGGGATCGCGCCACCGTTCGTACACGTGTAGCCAGCCCGGCACGCGTCCCGGCTCGGCCAGCACGGCCCCCAACCGCCCGGCGATTTCGTCGAGCCGGGCCGCCCGCGCGGCCACGCGTTCCCGGTGCCGTTCGATGACGGTGCGGGTCTGCTCCGGGGTTTCGGCCGCCAGGATCTCGGCGATCTCGGGCAACGGCACCTCCAGCTCTCGCAGCCGCCGGACCAGCCCCGCTCGGTGGAACTGGTCGACGCTGTACCGGCGGAAGCCGGTATTCGGATCGACCGACGCCGGGACGAGCAGACCCAGCCGGTCATAGTTACGCAGCACTCGAACGGACAACCGGGTCGCTCGCGCGAACACCCCGATCGGCATCAACCCCGTCACCGACGCCTCCAACAGCCTCGACCCTCCCCCTGGGAGAGGTTCAACCCCGGCCCGGCCTCTGCCGCACCGACCACGGAACGAATCATCATGGAACGGGTCCGACCGGCCACGTACCCGGCGCGCGTCGCGGGCCGCGCGCCCGGCAGCTCGACGTCACGTGGGCTGAACCGGTCGGCACGGGTCCGCGCAACGTGGGTTGCCGGCGGCAACGTCCCCTCCGGCTCCGCGAACAGCGACCCGTACTGCCTCATCGGAGACAGGGGTGACGCCGGAGCGCGTGCCGTCCGGCGTCAGGCGCGGCGGCTGGCCCAGCTCGGCACCCAGGCCTCGGCTGGAGTGGCCGGCCGGGCGGCCGTCAGGTGCTGCCGGAGCGCGGTGAGGGTGGGGTGCGGGTTGCCCGCGAGGTACACGAACGAGTGCGGGTAGACCGGCGTGGGGCCGCGCAGCGGGATGCGACGCAGGTCGTGGGTGGTTGGCCAGATGTACCGGTCACCGCTGCCCACGAGGGTGGCCAGGTCGGCGGAGTCGGCGATCGCGTCGAGCAACACCTCGGTGCCGAAGTTCGGGCCGATCGCGTCGATCCGAAGGTCGAACGCTTCGGTGAGCTCGTCGTAGTAGGCGGCCCACTCGGTGCCCCGCTTGATGCCCGGAATCCAGATGCGGTGCCCGGCCAGGTCGGCCGGGGTCAGCGAACGAGCAGCGGCAAGCGGGTGGGCGGGGCCGACGAGCAGTTGCAGCGGGTCGTCCAGGGCCCGCTCGACCAGGATGCCGTCGGGTAGCTCGCGGGCGGGTACGGGCACGGCCCGGAAGGTCGCGTCGATCTCCCTGGCGCGGACGGCCTCGATGGCCGTCTCGACGTTGGCGTTCGACAGCGTGACGACGTCGAGCTCGGTCCCCGGGTGCGCCCGGTAGAAGCGCTGCATCGTCACGGCCGGGGCGATGCGTCGGTTGAGGACGTCGACGCGCAGCGCGCGTTCGCCCGGCCGGACCGAGGCGGCGGCCCGTTCGGCAACCCGGAGTAGTTCGCGGGAGTGCGGGAGGAATGCCTGACCGTCGAGGGTGAGCTGGGCGCCACGGGCGGTGCGGGTGAAGAGGGTGACGCCGAGGCGGCGTTCGAGGTTGGCCACGCGCTTGGAGACAGCCTGCTGCGTGATCTCCAGGTCGATGGCCGCTTCCTGGAACTGTCCTGCGTCGGCGACGGCGACGAAGGTGCGCACGGCCTCGATGTCCACGCCCAGATCATACGGCTACACAAACGCTGGTTGTGGCTCGCCAGCGCGTTCGTTGTTGGATTCCTGGCAATCCGAGCTGGTCGAATCGTCGCCGTCAACGATTGGTTGTGACGGGAGGATCGGCGTGGGGCAACGTCTGGGGCGTTCGTTCGGGTGGTTGTGGTCGGCGTTCGCGGCCAGCACCATGGGTACCTGGTTGGGGTTCGGGGCGTTCCCGCTGATCGCGATCCAGGTGCTCGGCATCGGCCCGGCCGCGGTCTCCGCGTTGGCCGCGGCGGGGCTGGCGGTGGGTGCGGTGCTGGCACTTCCCCTCGGCCCCTGGGTCGAGCGGCAGCGCAAGAAGCCGGTCATGATCGCCGCGGACGTCGTCCGGTTCGCGGCCCTGCTGAGCATCCCGATCGCCTTCGCGTTCGGGCTGTTGACCTACACCCAGCTGCTGATCGTCTCCGTGATCGGGGCGGCGGGGAACATCGCGTTCGTCTCCGCGAGCGGCGCCTATCTGAAGTCGATCGTGCGCCCCGACCAGCTGCTGGCCGCCAACGGGCGTTTCGAGTCGACCACCTGGACGGCCACCGCCGTGGGGCCGACCCTGGGCGGGGCGGCCATCAGTCTCATCGGACCGGTTGTCACCCTGATCGCCAACGCGGCCGGGTTCCTGCTGTCCGCGCTCGGGATCGGCATGATCCGGGAGCGGGAACCACGCCCGGCGCGCGGGACGGCCACCCGGCTACGCGGTGCGGACCTGTCGGAGGGGTGGCGGTTCATCCTCGCCGACCGTGAACTGCGCGCGCTCTTCCTGAACACCGTGGCCGTGAACGCGCTGATCATGGCAACCGAACCGCTGCTGGCCGTGTTGCTCCTCGGCGACCTGAGCTGGGCGGCCTGGCAGTACGGCCTGGCGTTCGGGCTTCCGTGCGTCGGCGGATTCGTCGGCGCCCAGCTCGCCCCGCGTCTGGAAGCCCGCTACGGGCGCCGCCGGGTCCTGCTCGTCTCGGGGGTGCTGCGCGCGCTGTGGCCGATCGGCCTGTTCTTCGTGACGCCCGGCGCGGCCGGCGTGGTCCTGGTGATCGCGGTCGAACTGGGGCTGATCACCTGCATGGGCCTGTTCAACCCGCTGTTCGCCACCGAGCGACTCGAGCGGGTACCGGCTGACCGGGTCGGCCGCGTGCTGGTCGCGTGGAACATCACGGGCACCGGGGCGATCGCGGTGCTCACCGCGTTGTGGGGCGTTCTGGCCGGGGCCACCGACGTACGCGTCGCGATCGGTGTCGCCGGCGTCCTGCTCCTGGCCACCCCGTTCCTGCTCCCGCGCCGCTCCGCCACGCAGTCGCCGGCCACGGGGCCTGCGCGGCCGTTCGCCAGTGCTGCTCGATGACCGGGCCATGTCCGATCCCGGTCGGACGGGCTCTGGCCCGTCCGGCCGGCTGTTCTCCGGTGGCCGGGCCACGACCCGCCGGCGAGGCGTCAGACGTACGACGCCATGCGCACGGTCAGCGCAGCCGCCGGGCGGTGAACCTGGTCGGCGGCTCGGCGATCGCGTCCTGGGCCGCGATCAGCTGGATCTCCCGGGTGCCGGCCGCGAGGGTCGCCTCGAGTACGGCGAAGACGGAGGCGATGGTGCGTTCCAGTGCCGTCGCGGGCGAGCCCGTCGTCCGCAGATGCGCGAGGTACAGCGCCGCGGTGACGTCACCGCCGCCGTTCGGGCTGATCGGCAGCAGTGGCGTGGTCACGGCCCAGGCACCCTCGTCCGAGACGGCCACCACCTCCAGCGACCCCTCCGGCACGTCGCCGTGGAGCACGCTGGTGACCAGGACGTGCCGCGGCCCCGTCTCGCGGACCACGTCGACCGCGTCCAGCAACTCCGCCAGCGAGTTCGTCGTACGGCCGGCGAGGAAGTCAAGCTCGAAGTGATTCGGGGTGATGATGTCGGCACGCGGGACGACGACGTCCCGCATGAACTCCGGGATGCCGGGCCGGACGAACATCCCGCGGCCGGCGTCGCCCATCACCGGGTCGCAGCAGTACACGGCATCCGCGTTGGCCGCCTTGACCTTCTCCACCGCGTCGAGGATCACCGCGCCCATCGCCGGGTCGCCCTGGTAGCCCGACAACACCGCGTCGGCGCTGCCGAGGACCCCGCGGTCCGCGATGCCCGCGATCACCTCGGCCACGTCGGCCGGCGCCAGCAGCGGCCCTCGCCACGCGCCGTACCCGGTGTGGTTGGAGAAATGGACCGTCAGTACCGGCCAGACCTCGTGCCCGAGCCGCTGAAGGGGAAAGGCCGCCGCCGAGTTGCCGACGTAGCCGTAGGCGACCGAAGACTGGATGGACAGGATCTTCACCGGCTCATCATGCCGGTTCCCGCCGATGCCACACGTACTGCCCGCCGTTTCTGTCGGGTGACCCACTCCGGGCCCCTGCGACGGCAGACCCGCTGACGGGGGCTTCCACCGCCGGCGACCGACCGAGGCCACCGCAACCGTGGCGAGGCCGCTCCGAGGGCCTCGCCGACTGGTGGGACGGCTTCTCGACGCGTGACCTCAGCCGGGCGGCGGCGGGTACGGCAGGCCCAACACGAAGCCGCCCGCACCGTCGTCACCTGGGCCGTCCGGCAGCGGGTGGGGGTGCTGCACGTCGGCGACCCCCGCGGTGTCCTTCAAATACGGGCGGGGCGGCGGCACAACCTGCGGATACGGCAGTGGCAGATCGCCCGCCTCCTTCAAATCGTCGGGGTGGATTTCGGCGGAGGCCAGGCGGGTGTGGTCGTCGACGGCGCAGTGCACGTAGTCGAAGCCGACTCGGGTGCTGCCGCGGGCGCGGCGGTATTCGAGGCTGTCGCGGCCGTGTATCCGCCAGCCGCCGCCGTCGCGGAGCCGGCCGAGTTTCTTGACGTCGACGTGGATCAGCTCGCCGGGTCGCTGGCGTTCGTAGCGGCGCACGGGCTCGCCGGTGGGTCGGTCGAGCCAGGCCAGGCGGTGCAGGCCGTGGCGGGTCAGCACCGCGTGCACTGTCGAGGCGGGCACGCCCACCAGCGGGGCGAGGCGTCGTGGGCCGAGTTTGCGGTCCTGGCGCAGCTGGCAGATCACCGCTTCGACCGCGGACGGGGTCTTGCCGGGCAGGCGGTGGGCGGTACTCGGGGCGGTCGCGCAGGCCCGTGTCTCCCTCGGCCCGCCACCGGGCCAGCCACTTGTAGCCGGTCGCCCGTGAGCAGCCGAGTTCTTTGACCACGTGTGCGACAGGGCGGCCCTCACCGACGACACGCGCGATGAGCAGCCGCCGGCCGTGCACGGTCAGCCGGGCGTTACGGTGGGCCATGAGAGCTCCGGTTTGGTAGTGGGCGTCAGCACCTCACACCTCGCCGGAGGTCTCATCTCGTATCAAGCCGCCACGCCGTCAACAACGCTCATGGTCACTACAACTAGTCTGCGCGTGTGGGAGCGATGTCCTGGAGCAGTCTCGATGGCTGATGCCGACGATGTCCGTCGCCTGGCACTGGCGCTGCCTCACGTGGTCGAGATCGACAGTGACGGCTTCGACTTCCGGGTAGCCGACAAGGGTTTCGTCTGGTCCTACCCGGAGCGCAGACCCGGTGCGCCGCGCCTCATCCGCACCGACATCGCGGTGCTGTACGTCGGCGACGAAGCGGAGAAGCAGGCGTTGCTCCTCGGCGAGCCCGAGGTCTTCTTCACCACGCCCGCGTACGACGGGCTGCCCCTGGTAATGCTGCGGCTGGCGCAGGTGACCGTCGACCGCCTGCAGGAACTCGTCACCGACGCGTGGCGTATGCGCGTCCCGGACTCGCTCGCCGGCAACCTCGACGACGCGGATTCGTAAAGCCCAGACCTGAGAAAGGCCGCCCAGGAGGCCAGGTAGCCCTGGCCCCAATGCCGCAGGCGGAGCCTGCGCAACGCTGCTCGACCGCTCGGCGACCCGCCAGGTTTAGGTTGATCAACTTCGGGTACGTCTGCCAGCAGGCGAGGTCGACCCGTGGCCGAGGGACAGCACGGGTCCGCCAGCCCGGCGTACGACCGGAGAGCGGAGCGAAAGGCAGGTCACTCGGTGGTGAATTCGTCCCTGAGGCCGACCATGTCCAGGACGGCGACGGTGATCCGGGACGGCCTGCGCACGACCAGCGAGCAGCCCCGTGCGGCGACTCGCCGGCGCACGGTCAGCAGCGCGGTGATCCCGGCCGCGCAGAAGAAGCTCACCCCGCTCAGGTCGAGCACCAGCACCGGAAGCGGTCGGCCGGACGTCACCCGGTCCACGAGGTCGACGAGCAGGTCCACGGTGCCCATGTCGATGGGCCCGCGGACCTCCACCACCGTCACCGGGCCCTCCGCGACGACCGTGAGGGACAGGATGGACTGGCGGGTGATTTCCGACGGTGCCGGGTGCGGCGCCTGATGGACGGACATGAGCTGCTCCTCGGTGAGGATGTCCGGACCGGGTCGGTGCTCGGCCCACCGTCGGTGGGCGGCACTGGTCCTGGGCTCATGTCCGAACCCACGTCGACCCTAGCCGCGTCCCGTCCGATGCGCACCCCCCCCGTCCGAGCGCGTGCGCGCGTTGATCAGATACACCCGACCGGCGCTCCTCAGGGAGCGGGCCAGGACGGTACGTCCCTTCAGTGGAAACCCACGGACACGGTTTCAGGAGGTAGCGGTGGTGTCCGATGCTGCTGATTCGCACCTGGCCTCGGCGTACGGCCGGCTGCTCGCCCTGCTCGTCGTCTCGCCTCACGTCGACGTGTTCCTCGACCAGGTCGTCCGGGTCGCGGCCGAGGTCGTCACCCCCGCCGTGGCCTGCGGGCTGACGGTGCGCCGGGACGGTGGCGTCTTCACCGTCGCCGCCAGCGACGACCTCGCCGCCCAGGCCGACGAGATCCAGTACGGCGCCGACGAGGGTCCCTGCCTCCAGGCCCTGCGCAGTGGACGGGCCGTCGAGGTCGTCGACCTGCGCGAGGACGGCCGCTGGTGCCGCTACCGGGAACACGCGCTCCGGCTCGGCATTGTCAGCTCGCTGTCACTGCCGATGACGGTCGACGGCGAGACCGTCGGCGCGTTGAACCTGTACGGCACCGGTCCCGCCGCCTTCGATGAGCGGGCACGCCGGCAGGCCGTGACGTTCACCGACCAGGGGACAGCCGCGCTGACCGTCATGCTCCGCCAGGCCGACCAGGCACTACTGCATCGGCAGCTCACCGACGCGATGGCCTCCCGCAGCGTCATCGACCAGGCCCTCGGTGTGCTGATGGGCCAGCAGCGATGCACCGCCGCGGAGGCTTTCGCCCTCCTCCGGCAGGCGTCCCAGCACCGTAACCGCAAACTGCGTGACGTCGCCGCGGAGATCATCAAGCAGGTGACCGGCACGTCCCCGCAGCCGGCTCCCGGATTCGTGGCGCCCCGCCCGCACACCTGACCGGGCAGTGCGGCAGGTTCGGCAGCACGGCCAGGGGGCGGCTGACCGGTCAGCCCGGTGGCCGGCCCTGGTCGACAGCCGAATCGGTCGTCATCCGGCGGCCCTGACGCACTCAGCAGATGCGCTGTTGCCGGCATGGACGGCCACGCCGCCGACGATCGTGGCGAGCAGCCGGGGTTCCGCCTGCCGTGGCGGGCCGTCGGGTCCGCGGACGAGCACGAGGTCGGCTCGGGCCCCCACGGCGACGACTCCCCGGTCGGGTGATCCGAGCAGCCGGGACGGCACGGTCGACGCCATCGACCACACCTCCGCGAGACCGAAGCTGGTCTGCCGCAGCGCCCACCGGACGCAGTCGAACAGCGAACGGCCGCTGCCGGCCAGCAACTCGGTGCCGGTCAGGCTGAGCCGGCCGTCGGCGTCCACGGTGACCGAGCCGCCGACCGGGGTGCGGTACTCGCCGGGCGGGCAGCCGGCGAGGGCCGCCGAATCGCTGACCAGTACCGAGCGTTCGACGCCCTTCGCCCGCACCATGGCGGTGAACGTGTCAGCGGGGAGGTGGTGACCGTCGGCGATGAAGCTCGCCGTCAGGGCCTCCGCCGCCAGCTGCGCCCACAGGTGGTTGGGATGCCGCGGCAGGACGGCGTGCGACCCGTTCCCGAGGTGGGTGGAGAGCCGTGCTCCCGCGTGGACCGCCGCCCGCACCTGCTCCGGTGTCGCGGCGGTGTGTCCCAGGCCGACGACGATCCCGGCCTCGGTGGCGGCGCGGACGTACCGCGTCGCGCCGGGCCGTTCGGGCGCCAGCGTGACGAGGCGTACCAGGCCCGGGGCGACGTCGAGCCACTGCGTGAGCTCCCGCGGGTCCGGGTCGCGGACGTGCCGCCGGTCGTGCGCGCCACGGGGGCCGTCCGCGTCGGCCAGGTAGGGGCCTTCGACGTGTACGCCGACGACCATCTCGGCGACCAGGGGGTCGCTCGCGCGGGCGGCGGCTATCACGTCGAGCGTGGAGAGGATCTTCTCCTGGCTAGCCGTGATGATCGTGGGGCAGTACGACGTGACGCCCCACCGGCACAGCGACCGGGTCAGCTCGACCACGGTGGCGACCGACACGTCGTCGGCGTTGACGTCCGCGCCGGCGAATCCGTTGACCTGCAGGTCCACCAGCCCGGGAAGGATCGTGGGCTGGTCCGGCGTCGGCTCGGTCTCCTCGATGGACGAGATGCGGTCGCCGGAGATCCGCAGCCGCACGGGGCGACCGTCGGCGAGCCGGCCCTCGACGCGCGTCTGCTGCCCCGCTGGGGTCACGTCAGCTCGTCCAGGCCGCTCGCGGCTGCCGCGTCGGCGTGCACCGTCACCGACCGGTGCGTCCGGAGCGCGCTCGCGGGGCAGGCCGGGCCGATGGGTCCGGTCAGGGCGAGCCTCAGCGCGGCCGCCTTGTGCCGGCCGTGCACGGTGACGACGATCGAGTTCGCGCTCAGCAGCGTCGGCACGGTCAAGGTGACCGCCTGGGCCGGCACGTCCTCCAGCCGGGCGAACAACCCCTCGTCGACCTGCTGTTGACGCGAGACCGGGTCGAGTTCGACCACCCGCACGGCGGCCGGGTCGTCGAAGCGGGCGACGTCGGGCTCGTTGAAGGCGATGTGTCCGTTCACGCCGATGCCCATGCAGGTGAGGTCGATCGGGCCCTGCGCCAGCAGAGCGGCGTAGCGGACGGCCTCGGTGACAGGGTCCGCTTCGGGCCGCAGTCGCGTGAACGACCCGAGCCCGGCGACCGCCAACCGCTCCTGCAACCACTGCCCGAACGCCTGGGGATGCGCTTGCGGAAGTCCCACGTACTCGTCCATGTGGAAGGCGTGCACCCGGGACCAGTCGATCGAGGCATCGCGTACCAGCGCCGCGAGCATCTCCTGCTGCGAGGGCGCCGCCGCCAGCACGATCCGGGCGCTGCCACGGGACGCGATCGCGCCACGGATGACGTCTGCGGCGACGCGTGCGGCGCCGGCGCCGGCGCCGGCCGGATCCGCTGTCACGTGCAGGGTCACGTCGTCCGCACTCAGCCCCGCCGGCACGCCCATTCCGTCTCCTCAGGCTCTGCAATCGGTTGCACAGACACTAACGACGAAGCGTCGGCGGGTCAACACGTTGCGGCAGCGGTCAGGCGGCGGGACCGGTCGAGGCGCGGAGGGTGAGCTCGCCGTCGAGGCGGATCTCCGCGGTCGGCTCACCCGAGCCGCAGCGCTGCAGCAGTTCCACGGCCACGTGCCCCAGTCGCTGCACCGGGGCCGTCACGGTCGTCAGGCGGGGCGTGACGGTACGCGCCAGCAGCACGTCGTCGCAGCCGATCACGCTGCGCTCCTCCGGCACCCGCACCCCGGCGTCGGCGAGTCCGGCCAGGACGCCGCACGCCATCAGGTCGTCGAACGCGAAGGTGGCGGTGCAATCGGTGTCCAGCAGCGCCCTCGCCGCTGCCAGCCCACCCTCGAAGGACGCCGCGAAGGGCCCGAGGTCGACCAGCGTGACGTCGGACCGGACCGCCCACGCGTGGATCGCGTCGGCCCGCTGGCGTGCCGCCCACGAGGCGGAGGGGCCGCGCATCATGGCGACCCGGCGGTGACCCAGCTGCTCCAGGTGCCGGCCGGCGGCCTGCAGGGCGCGCGTGTTGTCGCAGGTCACGCCCGGCAACCCCCGGATCCGCCGGTTGATGACGACGCACGGCAGGTCGTTCACCTTGTCCTTGAGCCCGGACGAGGACCGGGGCGACGCCAGCAGCAGGCCGTCGACCTGGCCGGCGAGGTGACGGATGAGCTGGGGCTCCGCGGCGGCCCTCTCCTCCGTGTCGACGAGCAGCACGGAGGAGTCCAGCTTGTCGGCCGCCTGCTGGATGGCCCGGACCAGGGGCGGGAAGAACGGGTTGGTGATGTCCGGGACGAGCAGTCCGATCAGGCCCGTCCGCCCGGTCACCAGGCCGCGCGCGGCCTTGTTGGGCTGGTAGCCCACCTCGCGGGCCGCGGCGTGGATGCGTTCCCGGAGCTCGGCGTTCACCACGTGCGGCCGGCTGAAGGCACGCGAGACGGTCGACGCGGACACGCCACACGCCTCTGCGATCGAGTAGATCGTCGGCCGCTTCATTCGGTCCTCCTGTTTCGGGTGTCGCCGCGCTCGCTGAATGTGAAGCGTGCCGCTACTCTAGCCACCGACACGGAATGCAAGCGATTGCACCAGGAGGGGTCGGATGGCGTCTGAGGCCCGGGTCCAACTCGAGAACGTGATCCTGCCCTTCTGGCTGCGCCACGGCGTCGACGAGCGGCGGGGCGGCTTCCACACCTGCTTCGACAACCGCGGCCGTCGGCTCGTCTCCACCGACAAGTTCACCTGGTCGCAGGGGCGGTTCGTGTGGCTGCTCGCGCGAGCGGCCCGGCTGGCCACGGACGGACTGCTGGACGTCGACGCCGACCGCCTGGTGGCACTGGCCGAACGCGGTGCCCGGTTCCTCGCCGACCACGTGGTCCGACCCGACGGCACGTGCCACTTCGTGGTCACCGAGGACGGCACCCCCACCCCCGGTCCGGCCGGCGAGACGCACAGCGTCTACGCGGACTGCTTCGTGGTGATGGGACTGGCCGAACTGGCCCGCACGACCGGGTCGACGGCGTGGCTGGAGGTCGCCGATCCGCTGCTGTCCCGGGCGACCGCGGACATCCGGGCGAACCGCGCGGCGACGCCGCCGTACGCCGTCCCCGACGGGCATGTCGCCTTCGGCCCCCGGATGATCCTGCTCAACACCCGCCTGGAGCACGCGCGGGCCCTGCTCCACCTCGACCGGATGACCTCGGGCACGCTGGCCGACCTCGCCGCCGACCGCGACGCCATGCTCCGCCACCGCACGCCCGACGGCACCTTCCGGGAGATGATTCCCGACCTGCCCGACGACACCTCCCTCGTCGCCCGGCACCGGGTCCCTGGGCACGCCCTCGAAGGCGTCTGGGTCGCCCTGGAGGCGGGTGACCTTCTCGGCCAGAGGGACGAGGTCACCGACGCCGAGCTGCTGACCAGCATCGAGGCCCTCTGCGCATCGGCCTGGGACAGCCGGCACGGGGGGCTCTTCCGCTACGTCGACGCCGAGGGCGCCACGGAGCCGCGCGGCACCGGGGGTGACACGCCCTACGAGAGGCTGGTCCGTTCGACCTGGAGCACGAAGCTGTGGTGGGTGCACACCGAGGCGGCGTACACCACGGCGCTGGCCGCACGCCGCTACGGTGACCGCGACGCCGGGCGGTGGGCGGAGCTGATCTGGGACTACACCCTCAGGACGTTCCCCGGCCGGGACGAGGGCGAGGAGTGGGTCCAGATCCGCGACCGCGGCGGACGCCCGCTGGACCAGGTCGTGGCGTTGCCGGTCAAGGACCCCTTCCACATCGCCCGGAACCTCATGCAACTGGTCGAACTCGGTGCCGAGGTGCCCGTTGACAGCCACCGCTGACACCGACATCACCGTCCGCGACGCCCGGGTCCGCTTCCGGGAGATCGCCCTGGACCAGCCGTTCATGATCAGCGGCCGCGCCATCACCTGGTTCACCCTCGCCCTGGTCGACGTGGTCGCCACGAACCGCCGCGGCGAGGCCGCGACCGGCCGGGGCGCCTCGGTGCTCTCCGTCCCGTGGTCATGGCCGACATCGCGGCTGGACGTCAGAGAACGGGACGCCGCCCTGCGCCGCCTCACCGAGCGGTTCGCACACGCCGCGCTGGGCGGTGAGCCGGCCGACCCCGTCGGCACGTGGCTCCGGCTGCACGGGACGGTGGCCGACACCGGTGCCGCCGTCGAGGACGCCCCGATACCCCGGCTGGCGGCGCTGCTGTGCCTCGGCGCGGTCGACAACGCCCTGCACGACGCGTGGGCACGGGCGGCGGGCCGCCCCGCGCACACCATGTACACCAGCGACCACCTCGCCCACGACCTCGGCGCGTGCGTGGATCCGGCGTTGGCCGGCCGGTACCCGGGTGAGTTCCTGACCGCACCGCGCCGGCGGCTGCCGGTCCAGCACGTGGTCGGCACCTCCGACCCGCTGCGGCCCGGCGACGCTGGCGGCGGGCGGTCGCTCGATGAGTGGCTGCGCCGGGACGGCGTACGCCATGTGAAGATCAAGGTGGCGGGTCGCGATCCCGACGCCGACGCGCGGCGGATCGCGGACGTGCATCGGGTGGCATCGGCCCGGACGGCCGACGTGATGCTGTCGGTGGATCCCAACGAGGGCTACCCCGGGCCGGCGGCACTCGGAGCGATGCTGGACGCCCTGGCGGCGACGGCACCCGACGCCTTCCAGGCCGTGGCCTTCGTCGAGCAGCCCTGGCCCCGGGACAGCAGCCCGGATCCGGCCGCCGTGCGGGAGCAGAGCCGGCGCCGGCCCGTACTGATGGACGAGAGCCTGCACGACCCGGCGCAACTTCGCCACGTGCGGAGCGACGGCTGGTCGGGAGTCGTGGTGAAGGCCGGCAAGGGCCAGACGCCCGCTCTGCTCACGTACGCCTTCGCCCGCGCTCGCGGGCTCTTCGTGACGATGCAGGACCTCACGGCGGTGGACGCGGCCCTCGCCCACTCGGCCCGCCTGGCGAGCGTGTTCGACCTCTCCGCCCCGCATCTGGAGTACAACAGCCGCCAGTACGCGCCGACCGGCAACCGCGACCTCGCCGGCCGGCAGCCGGCCCTGGTCACCGTCGACGACGGCGTGATCGTCCTCGACGAACCAGCGCCCGGCATCTACTGACGCCGCACCGACCGCGATCCGAGGAGGACGAAATGACCCGCGTCGCCCTGCTGCCGCCGGACGAGAGACCCAACACCCGTGGCTACGCGGTCGCCATCGGGGCGTGCGCCGGGTTGGACGTCGTCACCCCGCCTCCCGCCGCCATGCCGTCGTTCCGGCAGCCGGCGGACACCGCAGCCCTGGCGCGGTGGCTGCGGAAGATCGCCACGGAGGTCGACCACGTCGTCGTCTCCCTGGAGTTGCTCGTCCACGGCGGGCTGATCCCGTCGCGCAACACCGACGACCGGATCGGGCAGGTGCTGCCCCGCCTCGACGTGCTACGCGAGATCGACGTGCCGGTCACCGCCTTCGGCGTGGTGACCCGACTGCCGTCGTACGACAACGCCGCCCGCTCCCGCCAGGAACCGGCCTACTGGGCCACGCACGGGGCGCGGCTCGGCGCGTTGTCGACCGTCTGGGATGCGCACGACCTGGGCGAGGCAACGGCCGAGGCGGTCGCCGCCGCTCGTGGGCAGGTGCCGGACGCCTACGTGACCGACCTGGTGCGCCGGCGCGCGCGCAACCACGCCGTGCTGCTCGCCGCGCTGGAGATGGCCTCCGACGGGATCCTGGACACCCTCGTGATCTCGTCCGACGACACCGCGCCGCGGGGACTGCCGGCGGCGGAGCGGCGACAGTTGCAGCGCTGGATCGATCGGCTCGGCGTCGACGTCCTCACCTACCCCGGCGCCGACGAGGTGCCCAGCGTGCTCGTGGCGCGCGTGGCTGCTCAGGTCCGGGGAATCGCCCCGAAGATCGCCGTCGACTGCCCGGACGCGGACGGCCTGGACCGGATCGCCCCGTACGAGGACCGACCCGTGCGGCTCGGCCTCGCCAACCAGGTTCGTGCCCTCGGAGCCGTGGAGGTCGCGGACGCCGACGATGCCGACCTGGTGGTCGTCGTGCACCCGCCCGCGCCGGAGCCCGGCGACTGGGTGCTCGACCCACCCGACGCGTCCGCCGACACCGGCTGGACGGCCGTGGCGGACGCGGTCGCGGCCCACGTCGCCGCGGGGCGCCGGGTGGCCGTGGCGGACATCCGCTTCGCCAACGGCAGCGACCCCCAGTTGCTCGCCGGACTCGACGACCGGGGCCTGCTGGGCCGGCTCGTGTCCTACGGCGGCTGGAACACCGCGGGCAACACCATCGGCACCACCCTCGCGGCCGGCGTCACGCCGGCGCTGTCGGACGCCCCTCGGTCGCAGGACGCCCGCGACCGGTTCCTGGCCCGCAAGATCATCGAGGACGGGCACTACCTGCCGGTCGTGCGGCGACGCCTGCAACAGGAGGCGGCGCGGCGGGGACTGACCGACCCACCGCTCGACGAGCTGCCCGACGTGCACGCGCGGATCACGCGGGATCTGCACCGGTGGGCGACCGGCACCCGGACGCTGTCCGGCTGGACCGTGACGAACGCCCGGCTGCCCTGGTCGTACACCTTCACCGTCGACTTCGACCTGACGCCCCCGGGCGGGGCGGCAACCTGAACGGTTGCCGCCCCGCCGGCGGTGCCGCCGCCGTCACATGCCGGCGCACTGCCCCAGGCTGTCGCCGGTGACGCTGTTGGGCTCGCCCCGGTCGGTCGGTTCGCTGTCGTTCCCGGTGCAGGTCAGTGATCCCGCGATCCGGTTGCCCGACAGCACCACCCAGCCGCCGGTGCCGGCCACGCTCACCGCGCCGCGGACCTGGGCCCGGCGGAGCCACACGGCGCGCGCGTGGTCGGCCTCCACCCCGCCCTGCAGCTGTGAATCCTCCACGAGTACGCCCGCGCCGGGGCGTACGACGATGTCGCCGCGGACGTCGGCGTTCCGGACGCAGGTCGTCCCGGCCGCGACCGCGAGGTCGCCGTGGTGCGTTCCGGTGACCGTCCGGTCGCAGGCGGGCGCCACGGGCTCCGGCACCCACCGGTACAGGGTGCTGCCCCGGTTGTAGTAGTAGGTGCCGTTGCGGTCGATGGCCAGGTTCTGCATCCCGCTCTGCAGGACCGTCATCTCCAGGGTCGCGGGGTCGATCTCGAAGAGGCGGCCGGTCGAGGTGCCGACGAGCTTCCCGTGGTGCCAGAAGAGCTCCCGGCCGGTCGCGTAGATCTTGCTGTCGTCCACGCCGAAGTAGGTCTTGCGGAGCACCACCGTGCGGGTGTCCGGGTCGAACTTGAACAGCGCGTTCGCGGTGAAGCCCCACAGGTTGCCGTCGTCGTCGAAGGTGAGGGCCGAGACGTTCTCCTCCCCCGGGACGGGCACGGTCTCGAACACCACCTTCCCGGTCGCCGGGTCGAAGACGAACAGCTTGCCCTCGCTGGTGGTCGGTTCGATGCCGATGCCGCCCCAGATGCCGGTGCCGCCGTAGACGAGGCCGTCCCGGTAGGCCAGGGCGAGCGGGGTCTGGTCCTTGACGACGTCGCGGAACACCCGCAGGTCGCCGGTCGACGGGTTGAACAGGGACAGCGCACCGCCGAGCTGCCCGTAGTCCGGCATCGAGCCGATGGCCACGACGTCACCGGCGCTGGCCCAGCCGAGTGGTCGATCCTGGTGACTGCCCAGCGAGACGACCCGGTCCCGGGCCGTCACCGGGTTCGTCGCCGGATCCCACGGCCGGGTGGTGTCGTAGGTGTAGATCCGCGCACCGGGGTAGGTGCCGAAGACGAGACGGTCGCCGTGGGCGACGAGCCCCTCGGTCTGTCCGACACCGTTGAGCGGCTCGGTCGCGCCACTGTCCACGTCCACCCGGGCGATCCCCGGCGGGGATCCGTACCCGCCGACGTAGATGTCGCCGCGCGGGCCGGTCGCCATCGACCGGATCAGGAACGGCGTCAGCTCCGCGTCGGCGCGCACCGCGGCCGTCCGCCCGGTGGCGGGGTTCCAGGCGTGGAAGATCGACTTGCTGGTCGCGGTCACCACGGACGTGCCGGGGAACCCGTCGGTGCCCAGCTCCATCAGGGCCCAGCCACGGGCCGCGGATCCCTGGAGGTTCATGGAGATCCGGCGCTGCTGCCGGGTGTCGAGGTCGTAGGCGATCACCGCACCCTCGATCGGCACGATCAGCGCCTCGCGCCGGCGAACGCCGCTGTCCTCGGTGCTCACCTCGGGAGACACCGCCAGACCCACGACCTGGGGTACGACGTCCACCCATGCCTGCTCGGTCAGCGAGTAGACGAGCAGGTCGGTCGAGGGCGTCGGCCGGGCGAAGAGCAGCCCGCCGGAGACGGTCACGTCGTAGAGGAAGGTGTCGGCGTCGTGCCCGGGTGGCAGCGGGATCTCCCGGATCTCGCCGGTGTGCGTGTCGAGGCGGGTGAGGCTGGCCCGCAGGGCGCCGCCACCGGCGTACACGTACCGACCGTCGGAGTCGATGCTGCGCACGTAGATGTTGCCCTCGACCTGTACCCCGTAGTCCTGCCACTGCCCCGTGGCGGGGTCGTAGGCGATCACCTTGCCGTCCGGATAGGTGCCCCACACCGGCCGGCCGCGGTCGTCGAGGGTCGCCGACCACAGGTGCGTCTGACCGAACGGCGCGGTGGCGACGAGTTCGAGGGTGAGGTCGTCCGGGTCGAACCGCCACACCTCCCCCTTGGTCTGGGTGCCGATGTAGATGTCGCGGTCGGCGGTCGTGACGAACGACCAGGACATGATCACGTTCGGCATCGTCCGGCTCATCAGGCGCGCACCGGTCACGATGTCCACCGCGCTGAACGTCGAGGGACTGCCGCCGCCGATGACCACCCCGATGTCCCGTCCGGCCGAGTCGGTGGTGTAGCCCGCCCCGGCGTTGGTGATGCCGGCGATCGGCTCACCCAGATCCTGCTCGACACCGGCGGGCGGCTGTGGACCGGGGCCGGTGGCGGCGAACGCGACCGAGTCGACGAGGCCGTCGACGGTACCGACCGAACTGGAGTAGACCAGCGGCTCCGCGCTGACCGCGTCGGCCGGCGCGGTGAACGTCGCCACCTGCCGGTCCCACGCCCCGGGCGCCGGGCGCAGCACCTGGTACGGCTGGGCGACCCTGGCGCCGGCGGAGTCGTAGAAGTAGACCGTCGGTTGCAGCACGCCGCTGGCGAGCTTGAGGTCCATCGAGAACGCGTACTTCACGCCCCCGGTCACCGGCACGCGCGTGGCTCGCAGCCCCGCGCCGGCGGTCGTGCTCGCGTCGCGCACCCGCAGGCTCCGGTCTCCGTCGCTGGCGTCGGTGTCGTCGAGGGAGTAGTACTTCTCGGAGCCGGGCCACACCGGGGCCCAGCCCGTGGGCAGGCCGTCCGGACCCACCTCCTCGAAGCTCGCGTTCGCCAGCAGGTTCCCGCTGGCGCCCGCGGTCACGCCGGTCGTACCGGCGCTCGCGGGTGGCGCCACGAGCGCGACCGGCGCCAGCACCACCGCGCTCAGCATCCACCGGGCCCAGGCCCGCCTCCGTCGGTTGTCGCTCACGACGACTCACCCTTCAGTCCGGCGCACTGCCCTGACACCTGCCCGGTCACCGCGTTGCGGACGCCGTCGTCGGTCGGCGTCCAGCCGTTCTCCGCGCAGGCGAGCGCGCCGTCGATGGTGGTGCCGGACAGCAGCACCCGTCCGCTGGTACGCGTGATCGACACCGCTCCGTCGACGCGGGACCGGGCGATGCTCACCACCCGGGCCTGGTCCGTGGTGACGCCACCGTGCACGTGGGAATCCTCGATCCGGACACTCGCCCCGGCGCCGACCTGGACCGGGCCGTTCACCACCGCGTCGGTGACGCAGGTCTTGCCCGCGGTGACCCGGAGTGGGCCGTCGTGCGTACCGGTGACCGTCGCGGCGCAGGCGCGCGGGTCGTCGGCGGGCTCCCACCGAAACACGTTGGTGTTGTTCGCGACATAGATCGTCTCGTCGCGGTCCATGCCGGCGATGCGGACGTCCTGCGCCAGGACCAGCCCGTGCTCCAGGGTCTGCGGGTCGAACCAGAACAGCTTCCCTCCCGCGTTGCCGTAGAAGCGGGCGTCCGCGGCGCGGTAGAACAGCTCGGTGCGGAAGCCCCACAGGTTGCCGTCGGCGAATCCGGAGTCGAAGGACCGGGTGACGGTACGGGTGCGCGGGTCGAACTCGAAGACGGTGCCGTCCCCGACCAGGCCCCACACCATGCCACCCGGGCCGACGGTGAGCGCCTGGACCACGGCGCCGCCGCCCACCACGGGGGCGCTCCAGACCTTCTCACCGGCCTCGACGTCCCAGACGAACAGTTCGGCCCGCTCCTGCGTCGGGGTGCTCGACAGCCCGCCGTGGATCGAGGTGCCGCCGACGACGAGCCCACCGACCGTGGTCAGCGCGGTCACGCTCTGGTCCGGTACGACGTCGCGGTGGAACTGGTACGCCCCGCTGCCCGGGTCGAAGACCACGAGACCGCCGCCCAGTTCCCCGTAGTCGGGGACGGTGCCGCCGACCACCAGGTCATCGGCCGACACGAGGGTCACCGGCCGGTCCTGCCCGAACTCGGCGCGGCCGAGCGAGAACAGGTGCCGGGGGTTGCTGCCCCAGTCCCAGGCGACGTCACCGCCGACCTCGCCCGCGTAGTACTCCGCGCCGGGGTAGCTGCCCACCACGATCCGGTTGCCGTGGGTGGTGATGCTGTCGGCCTGCTTCGGCCCCGACAACTGCTCGAGCTGGCCCGTCTCCCGGTTGACCCGGGCCATGACGCCGGCGCTCAGGTAGGCGCCGAAGTACGCGTTTCCGTCGGGGCCGGTGCCGACCGAATGGACCGTCGCCGGGGTGCTCTGGATGACGTTCGGCAGGATGTCGCCGGTACGGTTCTGCAGGTTGTACCGCCAGATCGTGCCGTCTCCGCGCATGCCCACCAGGGTCGTGCCCGGGAACTGCGGGGTGCCGAGTCGCATCGGCTCGAACGCACGGGTGGTGCCGAGCGCCGCGGCGAGGGGGCTGCCCTCCCAACCGATGGAGGTCGTCTGCCGGGTGGCGACGTCGTAACCCTGGACCTTGTCACCGGAGGCGTAGAAGAAGCGGCCGTCCACCGCACCACGGGTCATGTGTCCGAAGGCGATCGGCTGCCCGACCGTGTCGGTGCAGCACCAACGCCCGGCGGAGAGGTCGTAGACGAGGTGGTTGCGACCGTCCAGGGTCGGTGAGTACTGCACGAACACCAGGTCGCCGTGGCGGGTGACCCGGTTGATGAAGCTGGCCCTCGTCGCCACCGGCTCCGGCAGCGGGATCTCGGTCTTCCCGCCGGTCGCCGGGTCGAGGCTGAACAGGTGCGGGATTGCGCCCGTGCCGACCCAGAGCTTGCCGTCGACCTCGTCGAAGCCCCAGGCGTAGTCCCCGTCGGTCGTCATACCGCCGTAGTCGCGGAACTCCCCGGTGGCCGGGTCGTAGGAGTAGACCTTGGCGTCCGGGTAGGTGGTGCCGTAGAGGATGCCGTCCCTGATCAGCAGCGTCCGCAGCATCCCCTCACCGACCACCCCCGTGGCGATCCGGGTCACCTGGTCGGTTGCGGGGTCGTACCGCCACAGGGTGCCGTCGTTGGGCGCCCGGACGCTGAGGTAGACCAGCCCGGAGTCGTCCACCACGATGGAACTGGCGACGGTGTAGCCCGGAAAGGTCGTGGTGTGCAGCAGCTCGCCGGTGCGGGCGTCGATGGCGTTGAAGCTCACCGGGGTGCCGTCGCTGAAGCCGTAGACGACGGGGGTGCCGTCGGGGCGTACGTCCATCGCCGCGAGCCGCACGTTGGCCGTGTACATCGAGCCGAGGTCCACGAACTCGGCCATCGGGTCGTGCTGCGCGGCGGCGGCGCTCGTCTCGGGTGCGGGTGACGCGTGTGCGGGACCGGTGAGGGCGGCGAGTACCGCCGTGCCCAGGAGCAGGGCGAGCAACGCCCTGCGGCGGATGCGTGGGCCGGGTCTGGATGAACCTGGCATGGTGTCACCTTTCGGTCGACGCGGGACGGGACGATGGGCGAAACGGACCGGCCCGCTCGCCGAGGCGAGCGGGCCGGGGTGGGCGCTACTGGTGTGTCGTCGCGGGATCGAAGCGGTAGACGTGGGTGGCGTCGGCGAAGTAGATCCGGCCCTGCCCGTCCATCGCCGACTCCCGTACGCCGGACTCGACGAGCACCTCGATCGCCAGCGTCGTCGGGTCGAACCGGAAGAGCCGGCCACCGGCGTTGCCGTAGAAGAGCCCGTCGGCCGGGCGGTGGTACAGCGACGAGACCCGGCCCCAGGTGTTGGTGTTGCGCAGGCCGGTCGCGACCGACCGGAGCACCTTCCGCTGACCCGGGTCGTACGCGAAGACGGTGCCGTCGTCGGCCATCCCCCACAGCAGGCCGTCGGGGCCGAACTCGAGCTCGTGGATGACCGTCGCGCCCGGCACGACCACGTCGCTCCACGCGAGCCGGCGGGCGGCCACGTCCCAGGCGAACAGCCGCGCCTGGTCCTGCGTCGGCGCGCTGGACAGCCCGCCGTGGATCGACGTACCGCCGTAGACGACCCCGTCCCGGTAGGCGAGCGAGACGACGCTCTGGTCGTCGACGACGTCGCGGTGGACCTCGGCGGCTCCGGTGGCGGGGTCGACGAGGGTCAGCGCGCCGCCGAGCTGCCCGTAGTCCGGGACGCTGCCGACCGCGAGCCGCTCCCCCGCCGAGGTCATGGCGAAGATCCGGTCCTGGAAGTGCGGCTCGCCCCGGCCGAGCTCCAGCACCTTGCGCGGATTGGTGCCCCAAACCCAGGGCTGCGCCGGGTCGCCGGTGTGCACGACGGCACCGGGATAGGAACTCACCGCGATCGTCCCGTTGTGGCTGACGATCGCGTCGGCCTGCTTGGGCCCGCGGATCTGCTCGACCTGCTGCGACTCCTGGTCGATCCGGCTCATCACGCCGCTGCTGAGGTAGGCGCCCATGTACACGGTGCCGTCGGGGCCGACGCCCATGCTGTGCGCCCCGGCGGGTGAGCCCAGCACGTCGGCGGGGACGATCCGGGACCGTCTGGTGGCGAGGTTGTAGTGCCAGAGGCGGCCATCGGTGTCGATGCCCACCACGGTCTCGCCGGGGAAGAGCGGTTCGCGCAGGTCCATGACGCTCATCCCGTACGTGCCCACGGCGTCGGTCAGCTGGGCCGGCAGGGTGCTGTCCTCGAATCCGGTCGAGACGCGGCGGCGGGCGGGCACCTGGTAGCCGGTGAGGGTTCCGCCGGCCATCAGGTAGAAGGTGCCGTCGCGCCCCTGGGCGGTGGGCTCCGCGCCGAAGGTGTTGCCGATGACCTGGTCGAGCCACCGCTCGCGCCTCAGGTCGTACACCGCCATGTCGTACGTGCCGCGCGGGGAGAGCCGCACGAAGACCAGGTCGTCGCGGGGCTCGATGCCGATGAACCAGTCGGTGTTCTCGAGCAGGGGCGCGGGCACCGACATCTCGGTGGTCTGACCGGATCGCGGGTCGACCTGGTAGAGGTGGGGCACCGGTCCGGTGCCGGCCCAGACCTTGCCTGCCACGATCCCGACCGAGAAGACGTAGGCGGCGTCGGTGGTGAGGCTGCCGTAGTCGCGGAACCGGCCGGTCGCCGGGTCGAACGACACGAGCTTCGCGCGCGGGTAGGTGCCGAAGTACAGCACGCCGTTCGCGTCGAAGGTGGCCGAGTAGAGGGCCGTCTCCCCGGCGATCCCGCCGAGATGCTCCAGCCGCATGGTGTCGGGGTGGAAGCGGAACACGGCCGCGGGCGTGGGGGCGCGTACGGAGAAGTAGACGGTGCCGTCAGGCGCCAGCTCCACCCACCCGCCGACGGTGTAGCCGTCCAGCGGGATGGCCGTGATCCGCCTGCCGTCGCGGGCGTCGACGACGGTGAAGCTGGCCGGGGTGCCGTTGGAGATCGCGTAGGCCACCGGCGTGCCGTCGGGCAGCGTGCCGAATTCGGCGTTGCGGACGTTCACCGTGTAGAGCGCCGGTCCCAGGTCGGTGACCTGACCGGCGGTCGCCACGACAGCGGGGGGTGCCGCCGGGGCGGCGGTGGTCGTCAGCAGGAGAAGCGGGAGACAGGCGGCGAGGACGACCGAGCCTCGCCGGAGTCCGCTGGGCAGGAGCGATCGCATTAGGGCACCTCTTCTGTTCGTCCGGATTGCGCCTCGCGGTACTGCAATCGATGGCAAGACAGGTGGAAGGGCGTGCCGCTGAGCGCGTGACGCCGCTACTTGAGGCCGCTCATCATCACGCCGCGGACGAAGAACCGCTGCAGGAGGACGAAGACCACGACGGTGGGGACGAAGGTGATGACGGAGGCGGCCATCGTGGTGGCCAGTTCGGTGTCCTGCTCCTGGAGGCTGTTCAGACCCACCGTCAGCACGTAGTTGCCGGGGCTGCGCTGGGACACCAGGGGCCAGAGGAAGTCGTTCCAGTGCCACAGGAAGACGAAGGTGCCGAGCGTGGCCATGATCGGCTTGGTCTGCGGCAGGATGATCGACCAGTAGACCCGGAACTCGCTCGCGCCGTCGATGCGGGCCGCCTCGATCAGCTCGTCGGGGATCTCCTGGATGAACTGCCGCATCAGGAACATGGCCTGGGCGTTGGCGATGGTGGGAACGACCATCCCCCACATCGTGTCGAGGCCACCCATCTCCGACACCATGATGAACAGCGGGATGAGCGTCAGGTGCCCCGGCACCATGAGCATCGCGACGAACAACCAGAAGACGAACTCCCTGCCCAGAAACCGCTTCTTGGCGAACGCGTAGCCCGCCATCGAGGCGAAGAGCAGGACGAGGACCACCGACGCCAGCGAGTAGACCGCCGAGTTGAGGGCCCACTCGTACACCTGGTTGCTGCCGAGAGCGTCGGCGTACGCGTCGAAGGAGATGCTGTCCGGCAGCAACGAGCCCGGCAGTTCCACGCCCTGCTTCGGTTGCAGGGACAGCACGAGCATCGCCCAGAAGGGGAAGAACGTCACCACCGCGCAGAGCGCCAGCGGGACGTGCATCCACAGGGCCCGGCGCCGCCGCCGGTCGGGCCGCCGTACGGGAGTCTGCGGTGTGCTGGCCGTCGGTGGGGCGGGGGCGTGCGCGACCGTGGTGCTCATGCCGACTTCCCCTTGTTCATCAGGCGGTGCTGGATCAGCGAGGTGATGAGGGTGATGACCAGCAGGACGACGCCGGCCGCGCTGGCGTAACCGAAGTCGAAGTAGCCGAAGCCCTGGTCGTAGATCATGTACGTCAGCGAGTAGCTGGCGCGTACCGGCCCGCCACCGGTCATCACGTAGATGGTGTCGAACACCTGGAAGGATCCGATGATCTCCAGGACCAGGACGAAGAAGAGGGCCGGCTTCAGCAGCGGCAGCGTGACGTGCCAGTACCGGCGCCGCCACCCGGCCCCGTCGACGTGGGCGGCCTCGTAGTACTCGTTGGGGATGGCGAGCATTCCGGCGAGCAGGATGAGCATGTTGTAGCCGAAGCCCTTCCACGCGCTCACGACCGCCAGCGCGGGAATGACCATGGCCTCGCTCTGCAACCAGCCCACGTCCGGGATGCCGACGAGGTTGAGCAGCCAGTTGAGCGGACCGTCGACCTCGAAGATCCACACCCAGATGATTCCGGACATGACCGTGCTGGTGACGACCGGGAGGAAGAAGATGGAGCGGTAGATGCTCATCCCGCGCAGGGTCCGGTCACACAGCGTCGCCATCGCCAGAGACACACCCAGGCTCAGCGGGATGGTGAGCAGGGTGTAGTAGGCGGTGACCTTCAGCGAGTTCCAGAACAGCGAATCGCCGAACAGCCGGGTGAAGTTCTCCGTCCCCACGAAGGTGAAGGTGCCGGCGATCCCGTAGTCGCCCAGGCTGAGGAACATGCCCATGACCGCGGGGATGATCCGGAACACCAGGAAGAAGAGGACGTACGGCAGGATGAACAGGTAGCCGGCGAAGGCGGCCCGCGAGCGCCACCAGGGCCTTCTCGCGCGTCGTGCCCCCGACTGCGGCACTGGCTGGACTGTCCCTACGGCCTGCTCGCTCACCACACCTCCTTCGCCGGTGGTCGCAGGCGTGCCGGGCACGGCCACGCCTGCGACCGTCGAATGTGAATCAGCGGCGCTCGAGGAGCGCGTTGACGTCCTTCTCCGCCGCGGCGAGCGCGTCCCCGGGTGCGGTCTTGCCGAGCAGCACGGCCTGCAGGTGCGGCTTGATCAGGTTCATGATCTCGCGCGCCTTCGGGTGGATGACGCCCGACCGGATGACGTCCAGGTGCTTCTCGCCCTCGGCCATCCCCGGGTTGTCCGCGTACAGCCCCGTGACGGACTTCCTCGGCGCGTAGTAGCCGTTCTTCTGGTCGAAGGACCGCATGTGTTCCGGGCTGGTCAAGAAGTCGATCCACGCCTTCGACGCGGCCTTGGCGTCGCTGCCGGCCAGCACCGACAGCCCACCCACCGAGCCGGCGGCGACCTGCACCTTGTCGGTGAGCGGCTGGCTGACCACCAACTCCTCCGGCTTGAACAGCTTCGCCAGGCTGGCGGTCGTGTTGTTGGGCGAGTATGCCTGCTTGCCCTGCCCCAGCGCGCTCTGCTCCAGCGTCTCGGCCGTGGTCAGGCTCTGCTGCGAGGTCCACCCGTTGTCGACCAGCTTCTTGACGAACTCCAGGGCCCGCAGCCCCTCGGGGCTGTTGAACGCCGCCTTCTTGCCGTCGGCGGTCAGGACCTCACCGCCGGCCTGCCACAGGTAGGGGTAGAAGCTGTGGTTGAGGGTCAGGGTCTGGGCGGCCACGTAGTCGGTCGGGACGTATCCGGCCGCCTTCACCTTCGGCGCCATCTGCTCGATGTCCGCCCAGGTCTCCGGGCACTTCTCCACCCCGGACGCGGCGAGCACCTGCTTGTTGCACACGCCGATCAGCGCCTGCATCAGCAGCGGCACGCCGTAGAGCTTCCCGTCCCACGACATCGCGTCGAGCGCCGCCGGCGTGAAGTCGTCCCGGTCGTCCGCGATGACGTCCTCGACGGGCTCCAGCACGCCCTCGACGGCGAACTTGGGGATGAAGTCGGGGTTGAAGTAGACGACGTCGGGGCCCTGCTTGCCGGCGATCGCCGTGACGAGGGTTTCCTCGCGGTTGGTGAACGGTTGCACCACGACGTCGACGTCGACCTTCGGGTACTTCTGCTTGAACTGCTCGACCACCGGATCCCAGTAGCTGTCCTTGCCGCTGTCCCCGATGGGGTAGGTCCAGAAGGTCACCGAACCCTCGACGGCACCCGGGTCCGTCGGCATCGCGCTGTCCCCGCCGTTGCAGCCGGCGACGGCCAGCGTCACCGTCAGCACCATGGCGCCCAATCGGAGCCTGGAAGTACCGCTCATGCCGCCCCCTCCTTCTGAAACAGCCTGCCCCCGCCTGCTTCTCTTCGTGCAATCGGTTGCAGAGAACCTAGCGTCGGCACCGCCACCGGTCAAGGGCATCGATAGGCCGAACCGTTCCCGGCGAGCGGGGTCGTCGGTGCAGGTTGGCCGGTCGCCGACCGACGGGCGGTCGGCCGCCCCGCCGGGGTTCGCACCCGGCCCTCACCGCGACGCGCCCGCCGGCCCGGTCACGCCAGCAGGTCGTAGGACGCCACGCTCACCTCGTGTTCGAGCGGTGCGCCGGCCACGAACCGGCACAGCTCGTCGACCACGATCCGACCCTGCGTCCGTCGCGCCTCGACCGTGCCGCCCGCGACGTGCGGCGTGACGACGACGTTCGGCAGACCCAGGAACGCGCTCGTCGACGGCAGCGGCTCGGTGTCGAACACGTCCAACCCGGCCGAGAGCCGGCCGGGCACCAGCTCCGCGAGCAGGGCCTCCTCGTCGACGACCCAGGAGCGGGCCGTGTTGACCACGATCGCGCCGTCCGGCAGCGCGGCGAGTTCGCCGCGACCGACCAGGTGCCGGGTCTCCGGGGTGGACGGCGCGTGCACGGCGACCACTTCGCTGCACCGGAACAGCTCCGCCAACCCGACCAGCTCCACCCCGTGCCCCGCGGCCACCGTCGGGTCGGCGTACGGGTCGTACGCGCGCAGCGCCGACGCGCCCAACGCCCGCACCATCCGCGCGTACTCCCGCCCGGTGCGACCGAAACCGACGATTCCGACGTTGCGCGCCGCCAGCGCCCGGCCCAGTACCGGCTGCCGTGCCGCCGCCCAGTCACGTCCCGTCCACAGGGCACGGTCGTGCCGGTGCAGGTTCCGCAGCAGGGCGAGGGTCAGGGTGAGCGCCATCTCGGCGACGGCGGGCGCCATGGCCGCCGCGCCGGCCTGGCAGACCCGCAGCCCGGACCGGAGGACCGCGGCCGGGAACAGCCGACGGATCGAACCGGCCGAGTGCAGGGCGAGTCGCAGCCGCTCGCCCCTCAGTCGAGCCGGGTCGAACGGCGTCGTGCTCCACGACGTGACGACGACGTCGAACCGGTCGGCGGCGGCCGGCGGCAGCACCGTCCCCCGGTCGCCGTCGCCGAACTCGACGACCGCGTGGTCGTGGAGTCGATCCTGGGACTCCGGCGCGAACAGCAGGTCGTACTCGTCCGGGGCGACGACGACGCAGAGGGTCGGCTTGGTCATGGCGGGCTGGTCTCCTCGGGGGTGTCGACAGCGGCCAGGCGCCCGCGCAACCACGCGTAGCAGGCGTCCAGGACGTGGTCGGGGTGGGCGTGTCCGGTGTTGTGGTAGAGGGTCTCCAGGCCGGGTGGTCCGGGCCACCGTCGGGCGGCCCGCTCGACCAGACGGTGGTTGTGCCATCCGTCCGAGGCGCCGCCGCCGGCGAGCAGGAACGGTCGGGGCGCGACCAGGGCGAGCAGGTCGTCGTGGTCGCGGTCGGGCGGCACCGCGCCGTCGAGGTACCAGGGATCGGCCCAGTTCGAGTACGCCAGGCCCAGGCCCGGTTCGTGCGCGACTCCCGCGGCGATCCGCGTGTCCAGCGCGGTCAGGTGCAGCGCCAGCTTCCCGCCGAGCGAGTGGCCGAAGGCACCGATCCACCGGGGCTCGACCCACGGTACGCAGGCGAGGGCGTCCACCGCGAGGAACAGATCGGCGAGGCTGCGGCCCAGACCGGTGATCGCCAACGAGTCCGCGTGCGACGCGGCGCTCGATCCGTACCGTTCGCGCAGCGAGGCCGTTTCCGTCGCCGGATCGAGCACGTACTCGAACCACCACGGCACGGCGAGGACCGCGAAGCCGCGCGCGACGAGGTGCCGGGCGTAGGCCTGGGATCCCCGCTGAGCGGCACTGCGGCCGGCGGTGCGGGCGCACGGCTCACCGAACAGGGTGGCCACCTCGTAGAACGGCACGACCACGGCCGGGCGGACGTCCTCACCCGCCGGCCGGACCAGCTCCGCCCGCATCGTCGTCCCGTACGAGGTCAGGTCGACGGGACAGCGCAGCGTCCCGTCAGCGGCCCGCCGCGCCGATCCGATCTCCCACGACCCGTCCGGATCGCGGACCGCGCCCAGCCACCGCCGCCACCAGTTCCGGCCCTGCTCCGGCTCGGGATGCTCGTCAGCGGCGCCATCCGGGTTCACCGGGCCAGGGTAAGGCTACGCCCAGCTCGACTGCAATCGATTGCTCACCCGAAGTCCCACGGTCCCAACGCCTGGCATGTCGAACGGGTGCGGCTCAGGTGGCAACACGTCCCTTCAGGTCGGGCCACCCGACGGCCGGGAAGACCCTTGACGTGCAACCGATTGCAGGCGAGGCTTGGGGCAGTCGGGTGTCGACGTCGAAGAGGGGCAGTCTGGTGAGACGGATCGGAATCATCGGCACCGAGAATTCACACGTCGACCACTTCATCCGCTTCCTGAACACCGAGCAACGACACCCCGGCAACCGGGTGGTCGCCCTGGCCGGTGGCCCGACCGACCGCAACGCGGCGTTGTCCGAGACCGGCGGCATCGAACTCGTCGTCGACGAGCCGAGCGACCTGATCGGACGGGTCGACGCGGCGATCGTCAGCAGCCGCGACGGACGCCACCACCGGAAACAGGCCGAGCCACTGCTGGACGCCGGGCTGCCGGTGCTGGTCGACAAGCCCCTGGCCGCATCGGTCGACGACGCCCAGGCGATCCTCGCGGCCGCCGCGCGCGGCCACGCGCCGCTGGTGTCCTGCTCGGCCCTGCGGTTCGTCCCCGAGGTCGCCCGGCTCACCGACCCACAGGAACGGATCGGTCGGCTGCGCCAGCTCGCCGTCATCGGCCCGGCCGACCCCGACAGCGAGTGGGCTGGCCTGTTCTTCTACGGCATCCATCAGGTCGAACTGGCCCTGCAACTGCTCGGCGACCCGCACGTCGAGCCGGAGTCGGCATCGGTCGACCTGGTCCGCGAAGGCGACACCACGGTGGCCCTCACCCGGATCGACGACGTCGTGGTGACCTTCACCTTCGTCACGCCCACCGACGACCGCGTCCCGTTCCAGGTGGTGGCCACCGGGACGCGCGGCGTACTGACCGAGTCCCCGACGATCGGCCCCGACTACAACGCCCCCGCGCTCGCCCGGTTCGTCGACGCCTGCGACCAGGGGCGGTCACCGGTCGACCCACGCACCCTGCTCTCCCCGATCGTGGTCATGGCGGCGATCACCGACGCGCTGACCAGCCGGTCCTAGGAAAGGACGGAACATGCCCCCACCCCACGGTCCGCTCCGCGTCGGCGTCATCGGGGTCGGCGTCATCGGCAGGGCCCACGTCCAGCGCCTGGCCAGCGGCGCCGCCGACGCGACGCTGGTCGCGGTCGCCGACGAGAGCACCGGACACGCCGACGCCGTCGCGGCCGAGTTCGGAGTCGACGCCACCCGGTCGGTGCCGGAACTGCTCGCCCGCCCGGACGTCGACGCCGTGGTCGTGGCGATCCCGAGCGGCCTGCACGCGGCCGTCACGGTCGCCGCGCTCGAAGCCGGCAAGCACGTGCTGCTGGAGAAGCCGATCGACGTGACGGTCGAGGCCGCGGATCAGATCCTCGACGCGGAGAAGCGGTCGGGCCGGACCCTGAGCGTCGTGAGCCAACGCCGGTTCGCCGAGGCGAACCAGTTCGTGTTCCGCGCCGTCCGCGACGGTCACCTGGGGCGGATCACGTCCGCCACCTTCGAGGTCGCGCTCTGGCGCGGCCAGGAGTACTACGACGCCGGCGACTGGCGTGGCACCTGGGCCCTCGACGGCGGTGGCGCCCTGATGAACCAGGGAGTGCACCTGGTGGACCTGGCGCTGTGGCTGCTCGGCGAGGTCGACGAGGTCTTCGCCTACACCGACCTGCTCGCCCACGAACGCATCGAGGTCGAGGACACCGTCGCCGTCACCGCCCGGCTGCGCAGCGGCGCGCTGCTGACCTTCCTGGCGACCACCGCCGCCTACGACAGCGTCCCGATCCGGTACACGGTCTTCGGTGACGGCGGCTCGGTGGTGGTGGAGGCGGAACAGCTCACCCACTACACCTCGAGGCACGGCGGGCAACCACCCAGGCCGGACGGCGTACCGACCGACCAGCAACTGGCCCAGCTCACCGACTTCGTCACCGCGGCCCGCACCGGTGGCCCGCCCCTGGTCACCGCCGCCCAGGCGCGGGCGGCCGTGGCCTTCATCGAGGCGGTCTACCAGTCGGGTCGGGCCGGGAAACCGGTACGCATCCACTGACAGAAGGAGCGAAACGTGGACCCGCACCCCGCACTGACCGCCGTCATCGCCCGGCAGACACCGCTGACCTGGACGTTCATCGGCGACAGCGTGACCGCTGGGACCTGGCACACCTACGGCGCCCGGTCGTACCCCGAACTGTTCACCGAACGCCTGCGAGAGCTGGGTCGGACCGCGGACGCGTTCGTCAACACCGCCGTGAGCGGCTACACCGTGACCGACCTCGACGAGCGTCTCGAGCGGCTCGCCCTGCGCTTCCGACCGGACGTCGTGGTGGTGGGCATCGGGCTGAACGACACGAAGCACGGTGAGGCCGGCTTGGCCACGTTCTCGTCCACCTACCGGTCGGTCGTCGAGCGGCTCCGCACCGGGGCGGACAGCCTGGTCGTGGTCCAGACACCGAACGACACCCTGCCGACGGCTCCCGAGCACGTCGTCGAGCACCTCCCCCGCTACGTCGACGCGATCCGGGCCGTCGCCACCGACACCGCGGCGCCCCTGGTCGACCACTACGCCGTGTGGACCGACACCGACCGCCCGGCGCCCGAGCACTGGTACGCCATGGGGTGCCACCCCGGCCAGCACGGTCACCGGGCCATGGCCCGCACTCTGCTCGGCGCCTTCGGGGCCTGGGATCCCACGAGCCGCTCCGGTCGCCTCACGATTCCCTGACCCACGGACGAAGGCAGCAGCAGCGTGCCGGGCAGACCCACTCGATCCCAGACGCGGAATGGAAGGTGCCGATGACCACGACGGTTCAGGCCAGGACGACCGACCCGCTGACACTCTTCCGTACCGGCACGGTGATTCCCGCGCACCCCCTGGCGCTGGACGCCCACCTCAAACTCGACGAGCGCCGCCAACGCGCCCTCACCCGCTACTACCTGGAGGCCGGCGCCGGCGGCGTCGCCGTCGCCGTGCACACCACCCAGTTCGCCATCCACGAGCCCCGCCACGGCCTGCTCCGGCCCGTCCTCGAACTGGCCGCCACCACCGCCGCCGAGTACGAGACCCCCGACACCATCCTCGTCGCCGGCGCCTGCGGGCCGACCCGGCACGCCGTCGCCGAGGCGGAGCTGGCCGCCGAACTCGGCTACCACGCGATCCTGCTCGCCCCGTACGGCGCCGGCGACCTCACCGAGGACGAGCTGGTCCAGCGGGCGGCGGCGGTGGGCGAGGTGCTGCCGGTGATCGGGTTCTACCTGCAACCGGCCGTCGGCGGCCGGGTTCTGTCCCGGTCGTTCTGGACCAGCCTGGCGGACCTGCCGTCGGTCATCGGCATCAAGGTCGCCCCGTTCGACCGGTACGCGTCGCTCGACGTCATCCTCGGCGTGGCCGCGTCGGGGCGCAGCACCGACATCGCCCTCTACACCGGCAACGACGACCACATCGTCGGCGACCTGCTCTCGCGCTACCCCGTCGACGGCTCCCGGGAAATCGAGTTCGTCGGTGGGCTGCTCGGGCAGTGGTCGGTGTGGACCCAGCGCGCGGTGCACCTGCACCGGACCGCCCGGCTGGCGAAGGCCGGCGACCCGGACGCCCTACGCGAGGCGTTCGCCACCGAACTCGCCCTCACCGACGCCAACGCCGCCATCTTCGACGTCGCCGGCAGGTTCCACGGCTGCCTCTCCGGCATCCACGAGGTGCTGCGCCGGCAGGGGCTGCTCGCCGGGCTGTGGTGCCTGGACGAGCGCGAATCACTCAGCCCGGGTCAGCTCGCGGAGATCGACCGGGTGTGGCGGGCGTACCCGCAGCTGCGCGACGACGACCTCGTCGCCGAGCACCTCGACCGCTGGCTGTCGTGACCGCCACGGCGGAGTCGGGGCCACGACTGTCGCTGGGCGGCCTCGCCGCTGCGCCGCGGGGTCACGGTGGCTGGATCGGGCCGGCGGTGGATCCGCGCGCGGTGCGGGTCGGCATGGTGCACCTCGGTATCGGTGCCTTCCACCGGGCACACCAGGCGGCCTTCACCGAACTGGCCGCGGCCGCCGCCGGCTGCGACGACTGGGGAATCACCGCGGTGACGCAACGCTCCGCGGCCGTACGCGACCAGTTGACGGCGCAGGACGGCCTCTACTCGGTGCTGGAGCGCGGGCCGGCAGCCGCGCCCCTGCGGGTGGTCGGCAGCGTCCGGGAGATCCTCGCCGGGCCGCATGATCCGGCGGCGGTCGTCGACCGGCTCGCCGATCCCGCGGTCCGGCTGGTCACCCTCACGGTCACCGAGAAGGGCTACCGGCGAGGCGGCGACGGCCGGTTGGACCTGACGGATCCGGAGGTCGCCGCCGACCTGCGGGGCCGCCCGCCCCGCACCGCCGTCGGTCAACTCGTCCGCGGGCTGCGACGACGGCGGGCACTCGACGCCGGTCCGGTCACGATCCTGTCCTGCGACAACCTGGTCGGCAACGGCAAGGTCCTGCGCCGCCTGGTGCACGACTTCCTGGCCGCGCTGCCGTCGGCCGAGGGCGACGTGCTCGCCGACTGGATCGCCGGGTCGGCACGTTTTCCGTCCTGCGTGGTCGACCGGATCGTCCCGGCCACCACCCCCCGGGACCGTGCCGAGGCCGCGGCGATCCTGGGCCTGCGCGACGAGGGCCTCGTGGTCGCCGAGCCCTTCCGGCAGTGGGTGATCGAGGACGACTTCGCGGCCGACCGACCGGCCTGGGAACTGGCCGGAGCGGTGCTCACCGATGACGTCGCCGCCTGGGAGGCCGTCAAGCTGCGCATGCTCAACGGCACCCACTCCCTGCTCGCCTACCTGGGCGCGCTGCGCGGACACGAGACGATCGCGCAGGCGCTCGCCGACGACGACCTCGCCGTGGCCGCCGACGCGCTGATGGCCGAGGACGTCGCGCCCACGCTGTGCGTCCCGCGGGGACTGGATCTGGACCGGTACCGACGCGAGGTCCTCACCCGCTTCGCCAACCCGGCGCTGCGGCACCGCACCGCCCAGGTGGCCATGGACGGATCCCAGAAGCTGCCGGTCCGGCTGGTGGACACCGTCCGGGACCGCCTCGCCGCCGGTGTGGTGCCCCGCCATGCCGCGCTGGCGATCGCCGCGTGGATGACGTACGTCGCCGACGCCTGCGACAGGGCGGTGCCGTTGGCGGACCCGTTGGCCGACCGGCTGCGCGCCGCGGTGGCGGCCGGCCGTACCGACCCGCACCGCCTGGTCGGCTCCTTCCTGGACGTCCGGGAGATCTTCGGGGCTGACCTTCGGGACCACGACGGTCTGCGGGCCGCCCTGGTCGACCACGTCGCCCGCCTGCGGTGCGACGCCACCGCTCCGGCATAGCGTTCGGCGACCGTGGCGCCCCTGGCGAGACCAAGATCAGCCAACTGCTTGACACCGCCCGCCCGCTGTACGAGTCTCCAACCACAGCTCACCACGGGAATCGGTCGACCCGCCACCGGGAAACAACAGGGGGTTGCCGTGCGCGCACCTACCGTCTGGGGCCTCCGCTGACATGCTCGAGAGCATCGGGATCGGCCCTCACGAGGAGCAGATCTACGCGGAACTCGTCGCCGGGCCGGCCACGGACGAACGCGAGTTGGTCGACCGGACCGGGCTGCCCGAACCGGATGTCGAACAGGCCCTCGCCCAGTTGGAGCGCAGGGGTCTGGTGGTGGTGCATCCCGAGCAGCAGCACCGCCTGCACGCCGCGCCGCCGGACATCACCCTCAAACTGATGGCGCTGCAACGCCTGGACGACCTCCACAAGGCGCAACTGGCCATCGCACAGCTGTCGCAGCGGTATCAGCAGAGCGGCGTACCGGGTGGCTGGACCGAACCGATCGAGGTGGTCGAGGGCGCGACGGCGATCGCCGAACGCTACGGTCAGTTGCAGCGGAACGCCCGCCGGGAGATCCAGTCTCTGGTGGCGGCACCCGTCATCGCAGTGCCGCCCACCGCCAACTCCGGCGAACAGGACGCGCTGCGTGCCGGTGTGCGCTACCGGGTCGTCTACGAACGGACGACGCTGGAGGGGGACGGTCAACCAACCCCGCTGCTGCTCGAAGAGTGGGCGGCGCTGGGTGAGGAGATGCGGGTGGCGATCGAGGTGCCGTTCAAGGGAAGCATCTTCGACGGAAGGATCGTGCTGGTCGTCCTTCGCCACCTCCCGCCCGGCGAGGCGGCGAAGGCAGTGGTCGTCCACACCCCCGCACTGGTCGATGCCCTCTGCTGGGTCTTCCGCAGGGTCTGGGAGTCCGCCGTGCCGGTGCCCACCGCGCTGGCCACGCCCGCGGACGGCCCGCTGGCCCCCGACGACCGACGGCTGCTCTCGTTGCTCCTGGCCGGATACACCGACCAGGCGATCGCCACACAGGTGGGCGTGAGCATGCGAACCATCCAGCGGCGGGTTCAGCGGCTACTGGTACTCGCCGGGGTACAGACCCGGATCCAGCTCGGCTGGCAGGCGGCCCGCCGTCGCTGGATCTGACGCGGAGCGGGTGCCGGCGGCGGCGTCCCAGACCGCCGGCCCGCTCCGCGTCGCATTCCCGCCAATGCATAAAACCGCCAGTTCAGAGGGCTGATCGACACGTCGTGCCGATGGCAGGATCCCCTCCATCCACTGCCCTCACAGCACAAGGATGCCAATGCCACGTCACACAACCGCGTACCCGTACCGGCACCGGCGGACCGCGGCGGCCCTCGCCGCCATCGTCGCGGCCGGCGGCCTGTCGATCCTTGCCGCGCCAGCCCAGGCGCAGCCGCCGACCGGTACGGGCGACAAGCTCGGCAGCCACGACCGGGCCCTCATCGCGCAGTACGCCCGCCAACGGCACATGCGGAGCACCCCGGCCGGCGCCGACCGGCCGGCCCCCGACTTCGTCACCCTGATGATCGCCGTACGGGACGGCCGGACCGAACAGACCGAGCGGGAGCTGGTCGCGCTCGGCGCCGACGTCACGAGGACGGAGTCCCGGGTCGGCTACCTCAAGGCCAACGTGTCGTTCGACGACGTCGAGAAGGTCGTCGCCCTCGACGACGTCGTCAGGGTGGACGTCGACGAGCTGCTCAAGCTGGACGAAACCCGGCCGGACCTGGGGGTCACCGACGCGACGGTCGCCGCCGCCGAACCCGGGGCCAAGCCACCGGCGCCGTCCGCGACGACCCCGGCCGACAATGCCTACCTGCCGACCAACGAGACGAAGTCGGTCGACTTCAAGGCCATGCATCCCACGTACGACGGTCGCGGCGTGACCATCGGGATCATGGACACCGGGATCGATCCGACGCATCCGGCCCTCGCGACCACCACGACCGGTGAACGCAAGCTCGTCGACACGGTCGTCGCCACCTCTCAGACCAACTTCATCGACCTGCTGTTCGACCAGACCTGGTACAGCATGCTGCCGACGAACAGGGTCTCCGGCCCGACGTTCACCGATCGCGTGCTCAGGCAGACGTGGACCGGTCCCGCCGACGACGACCTGCACATCTCGGTCAAGAAGATCTCGATCTCCAGTCTGTCCGGCAGCTACCTGGGCGTGCTCTACCGGGAGTCCGACCAGGCGGTGTGGGTCGACACCGACCAGGACCGCGACTTCACCGACGAGGAGCTGATGCGGCCGTTCAAGGCCGACCGCCAGGTCGGCTACCTGGGCACCGACGACCCGGCTACCAAGGTCAACGAGCGGGTTCCCTTCACCGTCGACATCGAGCTGGACATCTCGTCCAACGGGGGCGACGCGGTGAACATCAACACGCTCAACGAGGGCCACGGCACCCACGTCGCCGGCATCGCCGCCGCCAACGGCATGTTCGGCGGCGCCATGGACGGTCAGGCTCCCGGCGCCACGTTGGTGTCCATGCGGGCGTGCCACTCCCTCGGCTGCTCCAGCGCCGCCCTCACCGATGGCATGATCGAGCTGGCCACGATCCACGGCGTGGATGTCATCAACATGTCCATCGGCGCCAGTCCGGCCCTCAACGACGGCCAGAGCGCGCAGGCCCTGCTCTACAACCGGCTGATCGACGAGACCGGTGTGCAGATGTTCATCTCGGCCGGGAACTCGGGTGCGGGCGCCAACACCGTCGGCGACCCGACCGGCGCCGACAAGGTGGTCAGCGTCGGCGCGTCGGTCTCGCGGGACACCTGGTGGGTCAACTACGGCTCGAAGGTCGCGGTCGACCACGACATCATGCCGTTCTCCTCGCGGGGTCCGCGCGAGGACGGCGGCTTCAAGCCCGACATCACCGCTCCCGGCTCCGCCGTCGCTCCGACACCGGACTGGATCCCCAGCGCGTCGGTCGCCGAGACCGGCTACACCCTGCCACCGGGCTACTCGATGATGAACGGCACCTCGATGGCGTCCCCGCAGGCCGCCGGTGCCGCCGCGCTGCTGCTTTCCGCCGCCCGGCAGTCGGGGGTCGGCGTGACCTCGGCCGAGCTTCGCAACGCGATCTACTCCTCGGCCGACTTCCACCGGAACGTGGACGTCATCGCACAGGGCCGCGGCCAGATGAACGTCAAGGAGGCCTGGAGGTACCTGCGGAAGGACGACAGGGGTGTCGCCAGCGACGACGTGACTGTCTCCGCCCCGGTCTGCACCGTGCTGTCCGGCCAGTTGCGGACGCCACACCGCGGCAGCGGCCTGTTCAACGACTGCGCGCCGGGCAGCGGCGGCCAGCGCGTCGGCGAGTCCCGCGACTACGCGGTCACCCTGACCCGGACCAGTGGCCCTGCGGGCCCGGTGGAGTACCAGCTGCGGCTCGTCGGCGACGACGGCACCTTCGCCACGCCGAAGACCGTCGTCCTGACGAAGGACGTCCCCGCCACGATCCAGGTGACCGCTACTCCGCGCACCCAGGGCACCCACGGCGCCATGCTGGTCGTCGACAGCGCCCGGACCAAGGCCGTCGAGCAGCACGCCATGCTCGTGATCGAGGCCGCCGCGCCGCTCACGGTCGGTACGACCTGGTCGGCCGACGGAACGGTGTCCCGTAACGGCACCGTCCACTACTCGGTGGCGGTTCCCGCCGGCACCAAGTCCATGACGGTCGACCTGTCCCGCCTCGCCGAGGGCAGCCAGACCCGCTGGTGGGCGTTCAGCCCGCAGGGAGTCAACGGCGAGAAGTCGGCCGCCGGCACGATCTACTGCTACGCCAACTACTTCGACGGCAACGGATGCGACCCGCTGCGCCGCACCTACGTCAACCCCGAGCCCGGGGTGTGGGAGTTCGTGGTCGAATCCCGGCGCACCAGCCCGCTGGGCAGCAACCCGTTCCACCTGGAGGCGTCCATCGTCCAGTGACGACGGTGGACCGGACCGACCGGCTGGAGCCTGGCTCCAGCCGGTCGGCTTCCTCATCGGCTGGCCGGCGACCGATCAGGCGAGATCGCCATGCGTGGTTGTCGTCAGTCGGCGCGGATCTGCCGCAGCGCGGCCTCGATGGCTGCCTGCTGCGCGGCGGCGGAGTACGTGTCCGGGTCGACGGCCGCCAGGGCGTTGAGCCCTTCCACGAGCGCGACCAGGGCCTTGGCGCTTTCCATGCTCTGGTCCTCGCTCCAGTCGGGGCGGCAGTCGGCCAGAAGGTGCTGGATCCGGCGCAGGAACGCGCGGTTGTGGGCCTGGTGCAACCTGGCGAGTTCGGGGTCGGCGAGCGCGGCGGCCAGGAAGCCCACCCACACCCGGGCCTCCTCGCGTTTGTCGTCGCTGCCGGATGCCGCCTGCATCAGCACGGCACGCAGCGCGTCCAGGGGTTCGAAGCCGGATGCCTGGGCCGCGTCGGCGCGGGCCGCGGTGCGTTCGTGCAACAGGGTGCGGGCGTGGACGAGCAGGGCCTGCTTGTCGGGGAACGTGTGCAGCACCAGCCCCGTGCTGCATCCGGCCCGCTCGGCCACCGCCCGAAGGGTCAACCCTGCCAGCCCGTGTTCGGCGAGCACGGACCAGGTGGCGGTCGACAACCGTTCCTGGTGACCCTGGAGATCACGCCGTCTGGCCATCCCGCTCCTTCACCGTCGCCCGCCGATAGCGTAGCATCCGTTACCGGAACACTTGTTACGGATCGTGGAGGGTGTGGGTGTGCGCGTCACGGTGAAGTCGGAGTCATGGGACGGCGTCGACGGGGCGCGGCTGCGCGCCGCGCAACGCGCCGAGCTGGATGCCCGGTACGGCAACGACGACCACGAGCCGGGGGTCCCACCCACCGCTCACGACGTGGGCGTGTTCCTCGTCGCCCGCGACGCGCACGGCGCGGCGGTGGGATGCGGCGGGTTGCGACTGCTGGGCCCGGACTCGGCGGAGATCAAGCGGATGTACGTCGAGCCGGCGGTCCGCGGCACGGGGGTGGCGGTGGCGATCCTGCGCGCCCTGGAGCACGAGGCGCGCCGCCGTGGCATGACGAAGCTGCTGCTGGAGACCGGCACAGCCCAGCCGGACGCGATGCGCTTCTACGAGCGGGAGGGCTACCACCGCATCGACAACTTCGGCCCGTACGCAGGTGAGCCGCTGTCGGTCTGCTACGCCCGCGAGCTTCGGTGACCACCGCGACAGTCAGCCGTTCGCTGCCGGCGCGAGGGTGGCAGGCCGCGAGCCGGGTGCTGCGTCCGACCGACCCGTCGCGCGGGCGTCGACGGTGTCGACCATGGGCTCGGCGCGCCCCGCTCGTCGTCACCGCCACCGCGGTCGAGCACGGGACGGTGGGATGGGTCATCACGATTCTTCGAGAAATGACACCTGGCACTCGCTCCAGTCGGGCGAGCCGTGCTGCCAACCAGTTGGCCGTCTTCCGACCTGAAGCGGGATGATCGGCCCCCCGTCGGCGAGAGCCGCGTACAGGCCGGGCTGTCCGGTGAGCAGGTGGCACTCGTTGTCGACGGCGGCGAGCAGAGCGCTCGCGGCGTCGAAGCGCCCCAGCATGAGGTGAGTCATGGCGCACGCCCGCCAGTTGAGGGGGTCGACCGTCAGCACCGCGGCGGCCGGGTGGTTGACGACCATGTCGAGACGGTCCGCGTCGGCCAGCCGAAACGCCTCGGCAAGGCACGCCACCGGCAGCCCGAACATGCACCCCTCGTCGGCCACCTCGGCGATCACCTCGCCCACGTCGATCGATTCCTCGGCGAACGCGAGGATCGCCGAGGCGTCGAGGATCACCCGGATCGGGAGGTCGTTCAGACGGCGCGTACGAGAAATTCGGTCTGCCGGCACCTCAGCGCCCCACTCCAAGCGATCCTGTCGTAGTTGGTGTCGACACCGGATTGATCCCTCCTGGGGTGCAGGCGAGCGGAAGGCGGACAGGCACGGCGGTGCGTGGGAGGGGTCAGCGGCCGACAGCTCCGCGTCGGGTGAGCGGTAACGGCGTCCTGTCCGCTCCTGGGCTGCGCCACATCGGGTAGGCGGTGCTCCCGTCGGGGAGCGTGAAGGGCTCATGGGCGACATAGCCGTGCCGGGTGTAGAGGTCACGCTCGTTGAGGGTGGTCGCCTCGGTGTAGGCGGGCAGCGAGGCGTGGTCCATCCGGGCGTGGCTCGTGGTGAGCAGGGCGCCGGCGCGGTTGGCGCCTCGCCGGCCCGGCGTGGCAGCGAAGAACGCCAGGTGGTTGTGGGGGCCGGTGGGCCGGTGGGCGGCCAGGACGCCGTCGAGGCAGAGGAAACGATCGAGGTGGTCGCCGCAGGCGACGGCGAGCCGCTCGCCGTATCCGGTCGGTGGCGGGATCCGGCCGTACCGGTGGAACCAGACCGCGGCGGCGGAGTGGTCGTCGAGGAGGTATGCCTCGCCGAAGAGGAGCGCGTGCTCGGTCCAGATCCGGGTGACGGCGCGGAGCACGTCGTGTCGACGGCGCTCGTCGGGTACGAGCCATGCCCCGACGGCGCTGGTGGCGAGGGCATCGGCGACGAGGTGGACGACCTCGCCGATGTCGCACCACCGGGCACGTCCGAGCGGCAGGGTTTCCTTCACAGCTTCTCCTCTTCGCAGGTACGGCTGCTCGACAGACGGAGTAGCCGCGGGGCAATGGACTTGGTCGATCAGGCCGACAACGGCGCCGGGAGTCCAGGCGGCTCGATCGGGACGGGAGGCGCCGCGTCGAGGCAGGGCAGCGCTCCCGGCCTGGACGCGAGCCCACGGCCCTCGTCGTGCGGGCACGGCATCTGGTCGTTCGCCCGCCCCGAGTCCGGTGGCCACAGCGGCGACCCGTCAGCGGACCGTCCAGGCGATCGTGGTGATGCCGGCGCCGCCAGCGGTACGGATCGTCGTCGCGACAGCGACCACCACTGCCCGAAGGGTTGCCGACATGGCGAGCCGCTCCCCGTACGCCGTCCCTTGAGGTTTGTTGCGCCTCCGATGACTTCCGCTGGTGACGGCGACGATGCGTCCAGGGCCGGGCGGGAGGGCTCAGGCGGGTCGGGTATCGGGCTGGCGCGGCCGGTCCGCGAGTTCCTCGCAGCTGGTCGCGCACCAGCCCTGGGACTCCAGGTCCGGGGTCCACGAACCCAGCGAGGTGTCGACGGCGGCGCCGGTCCACCCGCCGGCGGAGCTAATGCCGGCCGAGTTGCCGGACGCGGCCGGCGTGACACCGGGAGTGTGGGCCGGCGGGGACTGCCGCATCGGGTGGTTCGCCTCGGTTGCGCCGGCGCCCGGCGCACCGGCGGACGTCGACTCCCCCGACGTCGCGGGTGACGTGGTTGCCATGCTGGCCGGGATGCTTGGCATGACGCCGCGATTCATCGGCGGCACGGGCAGCGGGCCCTCGTCGGTGACGGGCGCCGTGACGGCCGGCATGTCTTCGGCCGGCGCAGGCCCGACGTCCGCCGGATCGCCGGCCGGAGGCGGGGGCGCAGCGGGTGGGCCGATGATCGGCCGGGTCAGCTCGAGCACCGGCGCCAGGTCGGGTGCCAGGGCCTCGACGACCGGCTCGACCACCGGACGAACGACCGCGCCGACCGGCTCGACCACCGGACGAACGACCGCGCCGACCGGCTCGACCACCGGACGAACGACCGCGCCGACCGGCTCGACCACCGGACGAAGGACCGCGCCGACCGGCTCCAGCAGGCCGGCCTCGGCGGCCTCCCGCACGACGGGCGGGGCATCGCCCACGACCCGACGCGTCACCGGTTCGGCCACCTCGGCGACTGAGTCCACTCCGTCGGACGGGATCGCGTCCACCGCCCGGCGCATTGGTGCCCGCACCTTCGCGAGCCGCACACCACTGGGTACCCGTACGGAGATCCCCACCTCCGGGTGTGCCGGCGGCGCGATCCTGCCGGTCTGCGACGTCGTGCCCGGCCTCCATCTCGCCCATCGCGGCTTCCCCGGCCCCGCCGGGCCGACGCCCACACCGGCGACGGCCGGGGATCCACGGTCGGCGGACGACGCAGCAGCGCAGGACAGCGATCCGTTTACGACGGCCCCGGCGCCGTCCAGCAGGTCGCCCAACGTACACAGGCGAGGCGGTCCGACAGCGTAGGCAGGCTCTTCCGCTGCCGCCTCGGCCACGCCCCAGGCTCCGAGGACGCCACCGACCACCAGCGCCCCACGCAGCATCGTCCGGGCGAATCGGCCGCGAACTCGCACCACACGCACCTCCGGGGACTGCTCTTCCCGACGACGCCGATTGTGCCAACAGTGAACGCATCGACACGCTCCGACACGCGAACGAACGGCACCCGCCTTCGAGGCGACGTCCCCGGCCCGGCCGAGCGGGCCTGCTCGCGGCGGCGAATCCATTGGGGCGTCGAACCCCACCAGCGGTACGGCGAGCCCGAACAGGGCCCGACCCCTCCGACTGCGCCCAACCGGTGAAGAGAGGCGCGGGCTCCGGCCGTCCTACACCGGCTGGCGCCCGCGCCTCTCAATCCCCTCGCCGCGTGACACATACGTGTCAAACAACCCGCCAGGAGTCTGCCATAGGGATGACGCCGCCGCCACCGAACAGTCAATCCCAGGTAATCCGAACGGATGAGGTCGGACCTCGTTGGACGACGTCCGGCGCGAGCACGTCCAGCAGCCCTGCACGTCGCCACCGCACACGGTCGCCAGGAAACCCTCCACGACGGCCTCCTGCCCGGCCCGGCTCACCCGCACCCGCGGCCGGTCGCGCGGCCACTGCTCCCGGGCGCGGTGTGCGAACTGCCGCACCGCCGCCGGCGTCCTGCCGACCGCCTCCGCGATCTCGTCGTACGGCGTCTCGACACCTCGCGCAGCACGAACACCGCCCGCACGGTGGGGCACAGGGTCTCCCGCACGGTCAGCATCGCAGGCGTCAGCGCCCTCAGATCACCCGCTCGTTCCCCCCGTCCACGGTGATCTGCGCGCCCGTGGTGGCCGCGAACGTCTCCCCGCAGAGCGTGGCGGCCAGGTCGCCGACCCGGGCGCTGGTGATCTCCGTACGGAGCAGGTTCCGGCGCGTGTACTCCGCCACGGTCAGCCCGTAGCGCCGGGCCCGAGCCTCCAGCAACTCCGCGTTCCACAGCCCGGTGTCGAAGACCGCGTCGGGGTGCAGCACGTTCACCCGGATGCCGTCGGTGGCCCACTCCAGCGCCGCCACCCGGGCCACCTGCGTCACCGCCGCCTTCGATGCGGAGTAGGCGACGGCGCCGGGCCCGGGGGCCAGGGCGTTGCGCGAGGCGACCACGACGACCCGCCCGCCCCGGGGCGCGAGCGCCAGCAGCGGGTGGGTCCGGGAGAACAGGTACGCGACCGACTCCGCGTTCACCGCCATCGTGCGCTGCCAGTCGGCCGGGTCCAGCCCGGCGATCTCCCGGCTGGCCGGGAAGATCCCGGCGGCCGCGACGACGATGTCGACCCCGCCGAACCGGTCCACCGCCGTGTCGAGGGCGGCGTCGACGGCCGCGGAGTCGGTGACGTCGACGGTCAGGCCGAGCCGGGCCGGGCCGTCCGACGCGGCCACCGACGGGTCCCGGTCCAGGGCCACCACGCAGGCCCCCCGGGCCTGGAGCGCCTCGGCGCAGGCCCGGCCGATGCCCGAGGCGGCCCCGGTCACCACGGCCACCTCGCCGGCGAACTCCGGCACCGGGCCGCCCCGCCGCAGCTTCGCCTGCTCCAGCTCCCAGTACTCGATGTCGAAGATGTCCTGCGCCGACAGGGCCCGGTAGCCGCCGACCGACTCGGCCGCCTCGATCACGTCGACGGTGTGCCGGTAGATGTCCCGGGCCATCATGGCCTCGGTCGCCCGGCGGCCGGCGGTGAGCATCCCCAGCTCCGGATCGAGGATCACCCGGGGCGCGGGGTCGAGCGTGGTCAACGCCGTCCGGGCCCGGGAGCGGTTCTGCTCGACGTACCGGCGGTAGTCGTCGGCGTACCCGGCCACGTCGGTGCCGACCAGCGGGATCCGCTTGGTGCGCAGCACGTGGTCCGGGGTGACCGGGCCACGGGTGGCGACCGCCGCCAGGTCGGGCCGGTCGAGGAACGCCCGCACGGCCGGGTCCTCGTAGCGGCTGAGCAGCATCGGGGCGCCCGCCGCGGCGGAGACCTCGTGACGCAGCCGGGCCACGCGCAGCCGGTCGACCGGACGGGGCTTGGCCGGTGCGACCCGGGGGCGCGGTAGGGCCATCCTCTCTTCCGCCAGGGTGACCAGCTCGATGTGCCGGCGGTACGCCTCCTCGGCGTCCGCGCCGAAGGTGAACAGCCCGTGGTTGAGCAGGACCACGCCGACCGTGCCGGCGTGGGCGCGCGCCGGGTACAGCTCCGCGCAGAGCCGGGCCAGGTCGAAACCGGGCATGACGTACGGGACCACGACGACGCGGTCGCCGTAGACCTCCTCGACCAGCCGGTCACCCTTCGGCTGGTTGGTCAGGGCGAGCAGCGCGTCGGCGTGGCTGTGCAGCACGGCCGGGTACGGCAGCAGCGCGTGCAGCAGCGTCTCGACGCTCGGGTCCGGCGCGGTGGCGTCGAGGCGGGCGCAGCGCAGCTCGTTCATCATGTCGCTGTCGGCGAGCCGCTCCAGCCGCAGCAGCGCCCGCAGCCGGTCCAGCCGCAGCGCGGTGAAGCCGGACGCGTCCATGGTCGCCAGGTCGGAGCCGCTGCCCTTGACGTGGAGCACCTCCACCGGCTCCCCGGTGAGGTCGGTGACCGTCGTCTTGACCGAGGTGTTCCCCCCGCCGTGCAGCACCAGGTCGGTGTCGGCGCCGAGCAGCCGGGACGCGTACACGAGTCGCGCGATCGGGTCAGAGGCGTCCGGGGCGTCGGCGGCGGACCAGCGGTCGAGCATGGGGGCGGCTCCTCGCGGGAGGGGTCGGGGTTGGTCAGGCCCGGTCGGTGGGGTCGTCGGGGCGGCCGCCGGCGGTCGGCAGGATGACCCGACGCTCGGTGACGATGGCGGTGACCAGGTCCGCCGGGGTCACGTCGAAGGCGTAGTTGAGCGTACCGGTGCCCTTCGGGGCCAGGTCCGCTGCACCGAGAGCGGTGATCTCCTCGGGGGCGCGTACCTCGATGTGGACGTCCCGGCCGGTCGGGGTGTTCAGGTCGACGGTCGACTCCGGGGCGGCGACCACCATCGGCACCCCGGCGCGGGCCGCCGCCAGGGCCAGCGGGTAGGTGCCCACCTTGTTGATCACGTCACCGTTGGCGGTGATCCGGTCCGCGCCGACCACGACCGCGTCGACCAGGCCCTGGGCCAGCACCGACGCGGCGGCCGAGTCCACCACCAGGGTGTGCGGCGCGCCGATCTGGGCCAGCTCCCACACGGTCAGCCGCGCGCCCTGCAGCAGCGGGCGGGTCTCCGAGGCGTACACGTGGGCCAGCGCCCCGTGCTCCTGGAGGGAACGGACCACGCCCAGCGCGGTGCCCCACTCGACGGTGGCCAGGGCCCCGGCGTTGCAGTGGGTCTGCACCGCCACCTGCGGCCCCACCGTCTCGACCAGCCAGCGGGCACCCCGCTCGCTGAGCGCACGACAGCAGCGGACGTCCTCCTCCAGCACCGTCAGGGCCTCGGCGAGGGCGGCCTCCGCGCCCTCGGCCTCGAGCCGGACGCGTACCCGGTCGACGCCCCAGGCGAGGTTCACGGCAGTGGGTCGGGCGGCCCGGATCGCGTCGACGGCCCGTCGCAGCTCCGCCGGGTCGTCCGGATACAGCCGGGCGGCGAGGGCCACGCCGAGCGCCCCGGCGACACCGATCGCGGGTGCGCCCCGGATCGCCAACGACCGGATCGCCGCGATCAACTCCTCGACGGTCCCGATCTCCAGGAACTTGACCTCGTGCGGCAGCCGGGTCTGGTCGATCGCGATGATCAGGCCGTCCCGCCAGTCGATGGTCCGCATCCACACCCCTCACTGTCCGGAGCCCATAACCTACGGTGGCCACCCGCTCCCCCGCTACCTGCCTGCTGGTCCGTGACCACGCCGTGGGGTCACATCCGTTCGAGGGTTCGGATGCCGAGCAGGTGCAGCCCTTGCCGCAGTGTCCGGGCGGTCAGGTCGGCCAACAGCAGCCGGCTCTGCCGCAGCTCGTCCGGGGCGCGCAACACCGGGCAGCGTTCGTAGAACGCACTGAACGTGGTCGCGAGCCGGTGCAGGTGGCTGGCGAGGTGGTGGAACTCCAGGCTCCGCTCCACCTTCCCGACGACCCCGGCGAAGCCGAGCAGCTCGATCGCCAACGCCCGCTCCGGCGGCTCGGCCAGCACGACCGGCGCGCCGGGCCGTGGGACCGCCCCGGCCCGCCGGAACACCGACCGGATGCGGGAGTACGCGTACTGGAGGTAGGGCGCGGTGTTGCCGTCGAGCGACAGCATCCGCTCCCAGTCCAGGACGTAGTCCCGCCTGCGGTCGGTGGACAGGTCGGCGTACTTGATCGCGCCGATGCCGACGGCCCGGCCGATCTCGGCGGCGGCCGCGGCGTCCAGGTCGGGGTTCTTGGCCCGGGCCAGGTCGGTGGCGCGGGCCACCGCCTCTTCGAGCAGGCCGACCAACTTCACCGACCCGCCCGTCCGGCTGCGCAGCATCCGCCCGTCGGCGCCGAGGATCGAGCCGAAGCCGAGATGCTCGGCCCGGGCGGGCGGGCGCAGCCAACCGGCCGCCCCGGCGACGGCGAAGACCATCGCGAAGTGCTGCTGCTGGGGCAGCCCGACCACGTACAACAACCGGGTCGCCGCCAGCTCCCCGGTGCGCTGCCGCAGCGCGGCCAGGTCGGTGGCCGGGTAGCCGTAGCCGCCGTCGCTCTTGCGCACGATCAGTGGCAGTGGCTCACCGCTTCGGCCGGTGAACCCGGATGGGAAGGCGCAGTCCGCCCCGCCACTGGGCACCAGCAGCCCCAGCCGGTCCAGGTCGTCGACGACGTCGGCGAGCAGCTCGTTGTACGCGCTCTCGCCCCGGAAGTCGCCCCCGGTCAGCGTCACGTCGAGCAGGTCGTACACGGACAGGAAGTACCGCTCCGACTGCTCCACCAGCAGCCGCCACAGGCGCCGGGTCGACTCGTCACCGCCCTGCAACGCGACCACCCGCCGCCGGGACCGTTCGCGGAACGCCTCGTCGGCGTCGAACTTCGCCCGGGCCGCCTTGTAGAACGAGTCCAGGTCACCCACCGAAAACCCGTGCGCCGCCTCGGCCTCGCCGAGGTCGGTCAGGTGCTCGATCAGCATCCCGAACGGCGTGCCCCAGTCGCCCAGGTGGTTGACCCGCACCACGCGGTGCCCGAGCCAGTCCAGCAGCCGTACCGCCGCGTCGCCGATGACGGTGGAGCGCAGGTGCCCGACGTGCATCTCCTTGGCCACGTTCGGCGCCGAGTAGTCGACCACCACGGTCTCCGGCGCCGCCGCCGGCGGCACGCCGAGCCGGTCGTCGCCGGCCAGCCGGGAAACCAGGTCGGCCAGCGTCCGGTCGGCCACGGTCAGGTTGAGGAATCCCGGCCCGGATACCTCCGCCGACGCGCAGACGTCGTCGAGCGCCGCGTGCTCCAGCACCTCGGCGGCGAGGTCGCGGGGCGAGCGGCCGAGCCGCCGGGCCAGCGCCAACGCCGCGTCGGACTGGAAGTCCGCGCGCGGCGAACGCCGCACCGTCGGGTCGACCGGGGTGCCGGCCACGGTCGCGAACGCCGGTGCCAGCCGGTCGGAGAGCAGCCTTTCAAGATCCATGGGTACGCCGATCTCGTTCGGACCCGCGCTGTCACGCGGGCCGTTGGACGGGGAGATGCGGGCAGACCGAGGACGATCGGCGCTGGCCGGCGGCTCGATCCGCCGGTCACCGGGAACAGGTCAGCGCGGGCGGGCGACGGATCGCCGGCGTCGCTCCGCACCGACCTGGACGTCATACGACGTTCCGGTGCACTGAGCGGTCGCGCTGGTCATGCACGGCAGCGTAGCGGGCCGGCCGGGTCGGGGACACCCCGATTCCGCCAGGTTCGGCGGTCGTACGAATGGGCTCGTGCTGCGCTCCGACGGCGTGTTCTCCGGCGAGCCAGCCAAGGCCGGCCGGAACAGCCCCGGGTACCGGCTGGCATCGTGACCAGCACGTTGCCGGAACGCGGTGGACAGGGCGTTCGATAGCAGCGCGTCGAAATGCTCTGGCCAGCGTCACGAGCCTGTCGTACCGTGCCTCAACCAGTAGGAAGGGGCGCCGCCGTGACGGAGACGATGACGCTGTGGCGGCCGACCGGCCCGCAGGAGCTCGACCTCGTCCGCGCCTCCGGTTGGACGGCGTGGCCGCCGCGGCTGCCCGACCAGCCGATCTTCTACCCCGTCCTCAACGAGCAGTACGCCATCACCATCGCCAGGGACTGGAACGTTCCCGCCTCCGGCGTCGGCTACGTCACCCGGTTCCAGGTCGACCGCGCGTTCGCCTCCCGCTACCCCGTCCGGCAGGTCGGCGGACGCGACATCCTCGAGCTGTGGGTACCGGCCGAGGAACTCGACGAGTTCAACCGGCACCTCGTCGGTCTGATCGAGGTGGTGCACGAGTTCCGGCCGGCTGAGCAGACGGGGTGACCTGCGGTGGATTCCGCTGAGCGACTGGTACGGCTCCGGCGGTTGCTGGCCGGGCTGCCGGGGCCGTACGGCAACGGACACCTCTGGACCCTCGTCCGATCCACCGACACCGAAGATCCGTTCCCGGCGGTGTTCGCGTTCCTGACCGAGGTTGCCGTCATCGACTCCGGCAGCCCGTACGGCAAGGCGCCACAGGATGCCGCGGAGCTGTCGGCACGTCATGGACGCCCTCGTCATCGCCGCTGGCGGTGGCGTCCTGGTCGCGGTGCTGGCCGCGGACGAGGACTGAGACGTTGCCCCGGGGCTCGTCCCTTCGCGTCCTGTTTCCCGGGAGCAGGGCACCCACCGCCCACCGGGGTCGGCTCGGGCTGGGCCGGCCGATAGCGTCGCGGTGATGCGTACCCCGTCCGGACCAGCCGCCCTGACCACGGCCGAACGCGCGATCGATGCCCGCTTCCGCGCGGTCCTGGCCCGGCTGCCCGAGCGTGGGCCGATCTGCTGGCTGGCCGAGTTCGCGGTCTTCGGGCTCAAACAGGCCTGGGCGTGCGTGTTCGGTGCGGCGATGCTGGCGGTCATCCTCGCGGCGCGCCTCTGGTACCCGGCGGACGCGGCACTCGCCCGCAACGACGTCCTGACCCTCGCCGCGGTCGCCATCCAGATCGCGATGGTGGCGGGACGCCTGGAGACCCTGCGCGAGCTGCGGGTGGTGGTGCTGTTCCACCTCGTCGGCACGGCCATGGAGCTGTTCAAGACCCACATCGGCTCGTGGTCCTACGCGCCCGACGGGGTCCTGCGACTCGGCGGGGTGCCCCTGTTCAGCGGCTTCATGTACGCCGCTGTCGGCTCGTACATGGTCCGGGTCAACCGGCTGTTCGACCTGCGTTTCGCGCGCTACCCGAGACGCTGGGCGACGGCTGTCGTGGCCGCCGCGATCTATGCCAACTTCTTCAGCAACCACTACGTCCGGGACGTGCGGTGGGTGCTCGTCGCCGTCGTCGCGCTGGTGTTCGGGCGCTGTGTCATGCAGTTCCGCGTGTTCCGGTTCCGCTTGCGCATGCCGCTCCTGCTGGCCTTCCTCCTCGTCGCCCTCTTCATCTGGCTCGCGGAGAACATCGCCACCTGGTCGCAGGCCTGGCTCTACCCGAGCCAGGTGAGCGGTTGGCACCCGGTCTCGCCGGAGAAGCTCGCGTCGTGGTTCCTCCTCATGATCATCTCGGTCGTGCTGGTCACCTGGATCTCGCCCCCGCAGCCGCCCGACAACCCACAACGGCGGCCCCTCCCGGCGGCGCCGTGCGGCCGGTGTTCGACGGCACCGGCGTCACGGTCGTCGGCACCACCCACGACAGCACCGTCGCCTGGTTCCTGACCTTCCCGACGGCAAGGTGGTCGACGGGGCGGCGTGACCCGGACGGCCGTCGGGCCCGGCGGGCGCCTCCAGAGCGGTTGGCCGGTCGACGACCGCCGTCGTCGACCGGCCAACCTCGGTGGTTGTGCTCGGCCCGCCTACCGGAGCCTCATGGACTCAGCGTGCGGATGGCAGCTGCCAGGCCCGGGTGATCGTCTGTTCGATCCGGTTGTCGTCGGCGTCCCACGCCTCGACCCGCAGTGCCACGAAACCGTTGGTCTCCGCCGGGTCGCGGTTGTCGAGGACCACCTCGAACCGGCCGTCGCCGAGGCCCCGGACCGGGCGCTGCTGCCAGGTCTCGCCGTCGTCGTACGAAATCGACACCTTGGCTCCGCCGATCGCCGGACCGTCGGCACCGACCTGGTGGCCGACGGTGAGCCCGACGGTCGACGGCCCCTGCCGACCACTCGGCGGTGCGGTCGTGTTGAGCAGGTCCACCGGGACGTCGTAGTCGACCTGTAGCAGCGGCAGCACCACCGGGCCCGAGGTGGAACCCTTCGACCGGAGGGTCCAGGCGGTGCGGGTCTCGGTGGAGGTGGTCCACCAGGCCGCCTTGCGGGCCACGTCCAACTCGATCCGGTGCTCGGCCGCCTTCGGGCTGACCGTGATGGAGCCCCGGGGGCGCGGGCCTTCGCCGATCAGCCTGCCGTTCTCGTAGATGCGGACGGCGGCGGTGTCGACTGTGGTGTCCGCCGTGCCGTAGTGCTCGTCGGAGTCAAGCCACTCGACCATCGACAGCGTGAGCAGGTCCCCGTTGCGTGTCGTCGGCACTCCCGGCTCGTGCTGGGTGCCGGCGTTGAACCCGGGCCGGGCCACCTGCCGGAACCAGCTCTGGTCGCGCCGCTCGCCCGGCTTGTAACAGGTGGTCGGCTCCATCAGCCCCCCGAGGTACGAGAGTGCCCCGTACATCCACTGCCCGTAGCAGGTGTCCTCGGCCACCAGGTATTCGACACGCTCCCGAGGCGCCGCGTGCAGGGCCACCACCTGGCTCGACGAGAGCGACCACGGCCGGTAGAAGTGCCGCAGCTCGAGCATCGTGTGCGCGGCGACGTCACTGTGGTAGCGGCTGTTCACCCTGGCCAACCGGGCCGGATCGGCCACGAAGGTGGGGTCGGCGGGCACCCGCTCGTGGAACGGCACGACCAGGTCGTACAGGATCGAGTTCTGCGGCCCGGCCACGAGCCGCTGCCGGGTGTAGAGCTCGAACTCGCCGCGGGTGACCGACTCGGTCGGCACCGCGGACAGCGGCGAGGGGGATCCGTGGAAGTTGTGGGCGAACGGCCAGCCCGATGTGCTCTGACGCCACCACCCCAGGGTCGCGATGCCGGTCGGCGTGGCCGGCTCCGGGGTCACGATCCTGACCGGGGCGGCCCGCCGCGCGTCGAACACCAGCGTCGTGTCGCCGTTGATCTCGATCTCGGGGTCGCCGACCCAGGTTTGTTCCGGCCGCGAGCCCTGCTGCTCGTTCTGCGTGTAGATGAGGCCGGCCACCGAGTAGACGCCCGCCGGCACCCGCAGCGTGACCACGCCGTCGTCGAACCGGTTGCTGATCTCCATGAACCGGCCGGGGTCTACCACGTCCAGTACGTCGATCATGCCGAGCGCGCTGGCGGGCCGGCCGGCGCGGTCGATGCCCTTCACCCGCAGTTCGTAGCGCACCTCCTCCTTGTAGTACCCGACCGGGATGCGGTTGACCGCCGTGCCGTTCTGGCTGGCCGTCAGGTAGCCGCCGTAGATCCCGGCCTCGCCGACCCGGACGTCCACGGTGACCGTGGCCTTGGCGGTGGCACCGGGCTCGATCGTCAGCGAGGCCGGCGAGACGGCGAGCATGTCGGCGCCCGCGGTGGTTCCGGCCCGGTTCTCGACGTCGAGCGCCAGGTCGACGGTGACGGTCTTCGTGCTGCGGTTGGTGTAGCTGACCGTGGTGCTCGCCGGGGCGGTCTTGTCCTGCGGGTAGGTGAAGAAGCCGAGATCCAGCGGCGACCGGTCGGGGAGCACCGGCGAGTTGAGGGCGTTGCGCACGTCCAGTCGCCCACCGCCCTGCTTGTAGACCTCGAGGTCGCCGTTCGGCACCGCCGTGCTCGCCAACGCCGCCTTGACCTCGGCGGGAGACATGCCCGGGTTCTTCTGCAGGAACAGCGCCGCCGCACCGGCGACGTGCGGGGTCGCCATGGAGGTGCCCGAGGCGGCCGTGTAGTGGTCGTCCACCGGGCTGCCCATGGCGGTCCCGGAGGCACGGCCGGCGACGATGCCGACGCCGGGGGCGGTGAGATCCGGCTTGATCCCATAGTTGACCAGCCGCGGCCCGTGCCCGGAGAAGTACGCGAGTTCGTCGGCCTTGTCGACCGCGCCCACGGTCAGCGCCGCGTCGGCCGCGCCGGGCGCGTCGACCGAGCCCTCGCCGTTCTGTCCGGAGTTGCCGGCGGCGATCACGAACAGGGTCCCGTGCTGCTCGGTGAGGGCGTTGACCGTCTGGCTGAGCGGGTCGGAGCCGTCGCTGAAGCCGCCGCCGAGGCTCATGTTCACCACGTCCGCACCCTGGGTGGCGGCCCACTGCATGCCAAGCATGATCGCCGAGAACGGGCAACCCTCCTGGACGCAGACCTTTCCGCTGAGCAGCTGCGCCTTCGGCGCCACGCCGGTGTACCTGCCGCCGGAGGCCGCTCCGGTGCCGGCGATCGTCGACGCCACGTGGGTGCCGTGCCCGTGCCAGTCGCGCGGGTCGCCGCTGTCGGTGAAGTCCTGCGCGGCCAGCACCCTGCCCTTCAGATCCGGGTGGTCGGCGTCGACACCGGTGTCCAGTACGGCCACGGTGACCCCGGTGCCGTCGTAGCCGGCGGCCCACGCCTCGGGCGCGCCGATCTGCCGTACGCTGTCGCTGAGCGTCACCTTGGCCATGCCGTCGAGCCACACCTTGTCGACGCCGGCCAGCATTCCGGTGCGGGCCAGCTTCATGTCTCCGGCCGCACCCGAGGGCTGCGCGGAGCGCCACCAGCGCCCGCTGCGGTCGATGGTGGCGGCGACCGCGTTGATGCTCGACAGATGCGCCGTGGCCTTCGCACCCGCTGGCGCGGAGAGGGTGCGGGGAGCCTTGGTTTCGTAGCTGACGATCACCGGCACCGACTCGCGGTAGTCGTACTCGGCCAGCTTGGTGACGTTGAACAGCTCCCGGTCCAACACCTCGGGGACCAGCGGCGCGGCGTCGGACGGGATGATGTAGGTGTCGTCGCCGTACGTGAGCGTCTCGAACGAGACGTCGCCGTCGCGGTCGGCCTCCTGGATGGTGAAGGCGGTCCGCCCGTCAGGTCCGGCCTGCACGGCGACCCGGTCGCCGGTGACGAGGGTGACGGTCTCCGTGGCGGACGGGTTGGCGACGGGTGTCAGCCCGGATGGTTGGTCAGGGCCTGCCGACGCGGCGGTGGGCACCGCCCCGGCTAGCGCGAGCGCCAGCGCACCGGCCAGTGCTGGTCTGCGGAGATGCACGCTTCCTCCAGACGGATCTGAAAACTTTCTCGTAAACCTGCTGTCGGCGCGTGCCAAGGTCAATGATTTGTGATGGTCGATAGTTACCATCGTCGAGAAGTGACCAGGGGAGGTCCGGGCCATGCGCGGCAACGAACGGATGCTGGGCGAGGTGGGTGTCGGCGACAGCGCCGAGAAGGTCTACCGGTCGCTGCTGGCCAACCCCGGGGCGAGCGTGACCGAACTGCGGGCGTTGACCGGTTTCGGCCAGCGACGGCTGCGCGGCGCGCTGTCCGAGCTGGAGAGCAAAGCGATGGTCACCCGGCGCAGCGGCTCCCCGGCCCGCTACCAGTCGGTGCCCCCGGACGTCGTGGTCGAGGTCCTGGTCCGCTCCCGGGAGGAGGCGCTGCATCAGGTACGCCTCGACGCGAAGCGGCTCGCGGCGCTGCACCGCGTGCCGGCCGAGCAGGAACGGGTCACCGAGCTGATCGAGGTCGTGACCAGTCGTGAGGCGTACGCCGAACGCTGGAAGCAGCTGCAGCTGAGCGCGCGCCGCAGCCTGGACGTCTTCGTCCTGCCGCCGTTCGCGCAGCAGCGGCCCGACGATTCTGAGCCGCTGCAGGAGCGGCTGCTCGCCCGAGGCGTGCCATCCCGCGCGATCTACGACGAGGAGGCGCTGAAGCAACCCGGCGTGCTCGAGCACGCCCAGAGAATGGTTGCGCTCGGGGAGGAGGCGCGGGTCGTGAAGGGGCTGCCGATGAAGCTGTCCATGTCCGACCGCCGCACCGCGCTGGTGCCGTTCGTCCAGTCGGACCCGATCAAGGCCGTCGACGCCGGCCTGGTGGTGCACGAGTGCGCCCTGCTCGACGCGCTCGTCGCACTCTGGGACATCTACTGGGAGCGCGGCGTGCAACTGCGGTTCAACGGCCAGGACCCGTCCGCCAGGTCCCGGACGGCCGACGAGGACACGGTGTTGACCCTGATGGCCAGCGGCATGAAGGACGAGGCGATCGCCGCCCGACTGGGGGTGTCGGCGCAGACGGTGCGCCGCAGGATCGCCGAGATCCAGCGGCGCCTCGGCGTGAGCACGCGGTTCCAGGCCGGCGTCGCGCTGGGCCGGCAGGGCTGGCCGGTGAGGTAGCAGCCGGACCAGCAGGCCCGGACCGGCAGGAACGGCGTCGACCGGGTGGTGTCATGGTGCGGAGGGTTTCGACGTGCCGGCTCCGCGAGGAGAGGCGTCGAGGATCTGGGCGAGAGCGAACGTGACGTCGTGGAGGCGGTCGTGTCCGACCACGGCGCCCCAGCGGGCCTCCAGGTCGGCGAAGAATCTCGTGGCGGCCTCGGCGGCCCGGGTGCCGCGGTCGGCGTAGACGACGACGCGGCCGCGGCCGTCGGTGGGGTCAGGGACCCGCCGCACGTAGTCGCGTTGTTCCAGGTAACCCACAAGCTCGCTCATCGCCTGCGGGGTCATCCCGGCTCGCCTGGCCAGGGTGGTGGGCCGGGTGCCGTCACAGTCGATGAACCGGAACACGTTGAGGTAGTGGGTGGGCCGCAGGTCGCCGTGTCCGGTCTCGACGAGGTGGTGGTGGAGCTGGTCGAGGATCAGGTTGAACGCCTGACCGATGAGCTGCGGCAGGAACGGCTTGCCACTTGTAGATTCTTCGGGCACCTTATAACCTCACCTTCTAAGGTTGCTTGATTACTTGAGCCTAGCCGAACGGAGCATGGGATGCCCTGGCGCATCCCATGCCTCACCGAACCGGAAGGGGCGTGGCCGTGAGATGGCGTAGGACCGCGAGGGTGGTCGCCGGAACGACCCTCGCCCTGCTTGGCCTGTTATGGATGCTGCAGGGGACCGACCTGATCCGGATAAGGCCGATCCTGTGCGTCGCTGACTGTCAACCCGTCACGGGCGGGTCACCCGGCTGGTTGGCCGCCGGCGTGGTCGCCTTCGTTGTCGGCCTCGCGGTGGCGGGTTTCCTGCCACGCCGACGCCAACGGTGATCGTCCACCGTCCACGTTGCACACGCGGAGACATCCAGACCACTTCAGCCTTTCATCCCCGACGTCAGTCATCGCATCACACCCTGGAGACCCCATGCCCGGGCAAGCCGGCCCAGCCACATCCGAGTGGGACGATCAACAAACCGTACGGCGAGCGGTTGCCGCCCACCTGCCCGACATTCATGTCACGTCGGTGGTCCCGCTCGGGACAGGCCTGGACAACATTTCGTACGAGGTGAACGACAACCTCGTGGTCCGGATCTCCAAAGACTCCGACTCTGCCGAGCGCACCGCCCGCGCGACCCGTGAATGTCAACTGCTACGGGTCGTCGCACCCGCATCACCCGTACCGGTGCCCCAACCATTGCTCGCGGCGGCCGAAACCGGTGTCCTGGCGTACGCCAAACTGCGCGGCCGCCCACTCCTGTCGATTCGTGAGGCATCGCGCTCGGCGCTGATCCCGTCAGTCGCGACCGCCCTGGGTGAGCTTCTCCGCGCTCTTCACGCCATCCCCGCCGACCGCGTGGCCGGGCTGGTCGACATCGACGACACGCCGCTGACCGAGTGGCACCGCGACGCCGAGGAGTTCTACTCAGTTGTCGCCGGGCACGTCCCACTCCGGCATCGGCCGGCCGTCGACGCCTTCTTCCAGGCCGCCCCGCCGCCAGAACCGCACACCTCGGTGTTCACCCACAATGATCTCGGCATCGAACATGTCCTCGTCGATCCCGACAACGGTGAGGTCACCGGCATCATCGACTGGAGTGACGCCGCCATCGCCGACCCTGCCTACGACTTCGGCCTGATCTGTCGCGACCTTGGCCCACACGCGCTCGACCTCGCCCTAGCCAGGTACGACGCACCCGGGCCCGACCGTCCGGGCCTGCACGACCGGGCGGTCTTCTACGCCCGATGCACCCTGTTCGAGGACGTCCTGTACGGAGTCGACACCGGGCAGAACGCGTACGTGAGCAAGAGCCTGGAGGCGATGACATGGCTGTTCCCCTGATCAGCGCCGCGGCATCGAGCCCCTCTGCGGATCGATGGAGGTCACCAATGATGATTTCGACGCTGCACGATCATCGCGGGGGTTCGGCTCGGCCCGGCCGGGACGGGCCGTCAGGGTGACGACGTCCCCGGCGACCAACGTCAACGATGCTGACCGATGGTTGACACCGACTCCGGGATCTCGTCCACCAACTCGAGGGAGACCCGGTCTACTGGTTGTGCAGCGTCGCCCTTACCCACTCGCCGGCCTCGATCCCGGCCTGCGCGTGGATCGTGCCGTCGGGCGCCCATACCGCCGAGCCGCCTGCCGCCTGGTCGAAGCCCCCGCCGGTCGACCCGGCGAAACTCGCCGTGACGACCCACACCTTGCGGTCGGCGGTGATGCGCTGAGCCCGCTCGACCGGCACGTGGGCGTCCCGGGCGTGGTCGAGGACAGCGGCGACGTAGACGTCCATGCCCAGCGCCGCGGTGGCCGCGTCGTGCTCCGGGAACCGGGTGTCGCGGCAGATCGCCAGGCCCAGCCGCCAGCCGTCCACGTCGAGTACCGCCGGTCCGTCGCCGGGGCTGAACCGCTCCTCGGACTGGTGCACATGCACCTTCCGGTATGCCACGTGCGCGCCGGTCCCGTCGACGGCGAGCATCGCGATGTGTTCACGACCCGCCTCGCCCTGGACCGGGGCGCCCACCAACGCCGTCGACCCCGCTTCGGCGCAGGCCTCGACGATCAGCGCCAGCCGCGGGTCGTCGGCGGCGACAGCGGGGGCGTCCAGCTCGTATCCGGTCAGCGACAGCTCGGGGAAGACCACCACCCGCGCCCGCGCGGACCGGACCACGTCGGCGTGCCCGGCCGCGTTCGCGACGATGTCGTACGGGATGGTCCGCGGTTGTGCAACGGCGATGACCAACGGCTGACGTCGCACAGCACTCCTCCGACCACGAATCCTGTCACGCCTGTATCCGGTTGCCACACGGGCCGCGACGGGGTACAGCCGAGTTCAGGGCCGGATCCGTCCCGGCGGCGGGCTCGGCAGACAATTCATTTCGCCCACCCTTCGCGGAACGGCATCTCGATGACGTCGTCAGGGTCGCGGAAGCCGTTTTGCTAGCGGCACGTCAGGTGCCACCAGGTCATTTCGCTCGAGCTCTTCAAGCAGCGATGCCGCTTGTTCCAATTGCCCTTCATGGAACACCGGAATACCGTGGCGCTGCAGTTCCTCCGCGGCTACGCCACGCCCGGGCACGGTACGACCGGCGAAGGACCCGTCGTAGACCTTGCTGCTTCCACACGTCGGGCTCCCGTCGACCAGGACAGCGAGCGCGACGTTGGCCTCGACGGCTCGGTGCAGCGCCCGACGCGCCGCCAGCCGAAACAGGTCGGTCACGTCTCGACCATCCACCTCCCGGACGTGCGCGGCGCCGTCGAGGACACCGGCTGCGGTGCCGCCCACAATTTCTGCTGCTGGACGTGGAACCGGGAATCCGACCGCGAGCTCAGGGCAGAAGTGCACCAATCGACCCTCGGCCGCCCACTTCTCCCAAATCGGCGAGCAAACGGGCACGGAAGTCTCATTGAATCGGATCGGACGACCCGCCAGACATCCACTCACCAACACCTTCAGCATGCGTACGACCGTATCGAATCCAGGTCGACCCCAACAAAATAGGATGGGCCGGACGTTCCCCGGCCCATCCTCTCGGCTGTCACTGTCGGGTTACCCGACCCGACCTCAGCCCCTGGCAGCCAGGCCAGCGCCGGGTTGCACGTGCAGAGAAGGATGCAACCGACGGTCGCCGCACCGGCCACCACCGTGCTGCCGACCGCCTCGATGTCCGGGTCCCAGCGCTCCGCCGCTCGGGCCGGCGTCTCACCAGCACCGCGAACGTTCATGCTCAGGGCGCCAGCGTCGCGAACACCACGATGTTGTCCTTGTACGACTTCGTTGCCTTGTCGTAGTCGCCACCGCAGGTGATCACGCGGAGCTGCGCCTTGCCGGTGTGGCCGTAGACCAGGTTCAGCGGGAGCTTCTTCTTCGGGTAACGGGCCACCCCGTCGACGACAAAGCGGGCCTTCTTGCCGTCTTTGCGGGGCACCTCGATGGTGTCTCCGGGTTTCAGCGCGCCGAGGCGGAAGAAGACCGCCCGACCCGTGGCGCGTGAGTCGACGTGCCCCACCACCACCGCGGTCCCGACCTCGCCGGGGCTTGGTCCCAGCTTGTACCACCCGGTCGTCTTGGGCTGGTCCAGCGGTGGGACCGCGATCTGCTGGTTCCGGTCCAGCCCGAGCGGAACCGTCGGCGCGTCGACGCCGATCCGCGGGATCCTGATGCGGATGGGCTGCGACCGCGGCATCCCGGCCACCTTCGGTGCGGGAGTCGGGCGGGTCGCGGTGGACCCGAGATCGGCTTCGAGGCGGCCACGAGCACTGTGCGCCTCGCCGTGCGTCGTCCCGGTGGCCGGCGACGCGTTGGCTTCGCTCGGCGTCGGCCCTGGTGTGGCGGGTTCGTCCACCAGCGGTGAGAGCAGGGACTGCGGAGCGGCGGCGGGGTCGGGCTGCGGCGGCCCGACCGGATCAGGAGCCGTGGCCGCGAACGTGATCAGTCCTGCTCCGGTAAGCGTGATGAGGACGACCAGGACGAGGCCAGCGGCCCGCCACGGGAAACCGTGGCGGGCGCTCCTGGCCGCTTTAGGCGACGGTGCCATTGGCGGACCGCCGACGCAGCAGTGCGATGCCACCGAGCACGCCGAAGCCCATCATGCCGGCACCGGCCGCCGTCAGAGCACCGGTGTTGGTGTCGGAGAGCGCGCCACCGTCACCGGCCGCGACGCCGGCCGTCCTCGGCAACACCCAGGCTCCGTCCGGACCCGCGTACGCGCCGCTGTTGCCGGCAGGCTGGCCCACCGGCGAACCAGCTTTGCCGATACCGGCCTCGACCATCCCGAGGAGGTCGGCGAGCAGATCGGTCTCGACATCCACCTCCACGTCGAGGTCGCGGATGCAGACGACGATGTTGTTCGGCTGGGTTCTGTTGTCGTTCGCCGCTGACTGCGCTGCGGACAAATTGAAGGTGACGATGCTGTTCGTGATGGTGTTGTCCTTGATGATCTGGGTGATGTTCTGCTCGTTGATCTGCTTGTTGGTAGCGCAGGTAACCCCGTTGCCCTTCTTGTCGTGCAGGCTGAAGGTCTTCGGCTTCTCGTCTGACTTCTTCTTCGCCTGCCCCTGGTTCGAGGCCGTGGGCGCCTTGGGACCGTCGTCGGTCGCGGCGAGCGCGGTGGCGGGCGCAGCGAGCAGCAGGGCGGCGCTGCCCAGCACCACTCCGCCGGCGAGCTTGGTCAAAAACCTCATCGACATGTTCCTCATTCCCTTCTGGTCGGCTCAGGAGGACGAGCCATGACGAACGTTAGGCCGATTCATGTGAAACAAGAGGACTTTTCCGGGTTTCGCAACATGTAGCCCTCGGGGTGCTATAAGTAGTTGATTCACATCTCCTGGGGTGTAAGGACCATTCTGTCCGCCTGGTCCGGTAGCGGCCAGATGCTGCCGGGTCGCGCTGCCGCCCGCGCGGCTCGCGGTGCCACCTACGCCGCCGGTGGCGGATCCACCGGGCCTGCTGATCGCGGCGACCGAGGAACCGCTTCCGCGCCCCGGCCGGCTGCCCGGCGACGCGATGGTGCTCGTCGAGGACCACCTGGCACATGCGGCCTGGCGGGCGTCCGGACACGTGGTGCAGCCCGAGTGGGCGCGCTGGATCAAGCCGTCAGCCGGCCGGTGCGTCCATCCGCCCTGCCCCGGTCGTCACGGTAGGGCTGTCCCCACCCCCACCAGGAGGCTCACGGGATCGACCCGCCCCGTCGCGCTCCATACCGTTCGAGACATGAAATCCAGGGAAGACGTCACCGGCATCGCGGCGCACGTCGCGGTGTGGAGTGCCCGTCACCGCACGCTCGCCATACTCGGCTGGCTGGTCTTCGTCGTCGGTGCGACCGTCCTGAGCGGACAGATCGGCATCGTCAAGGCGACCGACAGCGACTTCGGCCTCGGCGAGTCCGGCCACGCCGACCGTATCGTCGAACAGGCCGGCTTCCCCCCGGAGCACGCCGGGGAGATGGTCGTCGTCAGCTCGCGCACATCGACGGTGGACGGTCCGGAGGGGCGGGCCGCCATCGCCGAGGTCACCGCCGCCGTGCAGGCCACCGGCGTCACCGACGCGATGAACCCGCCGGTGATCTCCGAGGACGGGAGGTCGGCGCTGCTCACCTTCGCCATGCACGGCGACCCGGAGACCGCCAAGGACCGAGTCGGGCCGGTCCTCGACGCCGTCGCCGCGGTCCAGCGGGCGCACCCGCAGCTGTACATCGCGCAGGCCGGCGACGCCAGCAGCGACAAACTCGTCGGCGACGACCTCGACGCCGGCCTGACCAGGCTGTCGATGCTCTCCATCCCGGTCACCCTCGGCATCCTGTTCGTCGCCTTCGGCGCCGTCGCCGCCGCGTTGCTGCCGGTCGGGCTCGCCATCACCGCCGTCGTCGCCGCGATCGGCCTGCTCGGCTTCACCAGCCACCTGGCGCCGACGGTCGACACCACCATGCACGTCATGCTGCTCGTCGGGCTGGCCGTCGGCGTCGACTACTGCCTGTTCTACATCCGCCGGGAGCGCGACGAACGCCGGAACGGCTCGGATCCGCAGCGCGCGCTGCTCATCGCCGCGCAGACCTCCGGCCGGTCGGTCTGGATCTCCGGGCTGACCGTCATCGTCGCCATGGCCGGCATGTTCCTCACCCGTGACACCACCTTCGTCAGCTTCGCCGTCGGCACCATCCTCGTCACCGCGACCGCGGTGCTCGGCTCGCTGACGGTCCTGCCGGCGCTGCTGTCCGCGCTCGGCGACCGCGTCGATTCGGGCCGGATCCCCGTCCTGTACCGCACCCGTTCCGATGGCCGGGTGTGGGGCACGATTCTGCGGCTCGTCCTACGCCGCCCGCTGGTCTCGGCAGTGCTCGCCGCCGCGGCACTCGGCGCGCTCGCCACACCCGCGCTGGACCTGCGTACGAAGGGGGAAGGCGTCGAGGACCTGTCTCCGAGCGCGCCGATCGCGCAGGCGTTCGTGGCGATCCAGACGGCGTTCCCAGGCGGCGCCGCCCCGGCCGAGGTCGTGGTCAAGGCCCCGCACGTCACGGGTCCGGCCTGGAACGGCGCGATGGCGGCGTTCAAGGAGCAGGCGTTGGCGACCGGCCGGTTGCACGAGCCGATCACGGTCGAGGTCAACCCCGCCGGTACGGTCGCCGTCGTCAGCGTCGGGCTGTCCGGCTCCGGCGGGGACCGCACCTCCGAGGAGGCCCTGGCGACCCTGCGCGACACCGTGCTGCCGGCGACGCTCGGCCGGCTGCCCGACGCCTGGGTCGGCGTCACCGGCGCCACCGCCGCCTCCCAGGATTTCAACGACCAGCTCGCGAAGTCCCTGCCGCTGGTCTTCGGGTTCGTTCTCGGCCTGGCCTTCCTGCTCCTGCTGGTGTCGTTCCGGTCCGTCGTCGTGGCCGTCACCGGCGTGCTGCTCAACCTGCTGTCCGTCGCCGCGGCCTACGGCATGCTGGTCTACGTCTTCCAGTACGGCCACTTCGAGTCGCTGCTCGACTTCCGCGCCACCGACGGCATCACCAACTGGATGCCGCTGTTCCTGTTCGTCATCCTGTTCGGGCTGTCGATGGACTACCACGTCTTCGTCGTCAGCCGGATCCGGGAGGGCCACGACCGAGGACTACCGACCCGGCTGGCGGTCACCGAGGGGATCACCCGCACGGCCGGGGTCATCACCAGCGCCGCCACGGTGATGGTGGCCGTGTTCGCGCTCTTCGCCACGCTGCCCATGGCCGCTCCCAAGCAGCTCGGCGTCGGGCTCGCCGCAGCCGTGCTGCTCGACGCGACGATCGTCCGCGCGGTACTGCTGCCGGCGGTCATGGCCCTGCTCGGCGAGAAGAACTGGTGGCTGCCCCGGTGGCTGGAATGGCTCCCGCGCGTGTCGCACGACCTACCGGCGGCCCCGCAGCAGGAACGCACGCTGGCGACGACCGGGGCGTGACCCCGCCCGCCGTACCCGGCCCTACCCGTCCTCGGGTAGGGCCGGTTACGACACCCGGTCGGCCGCCGCGGGGTCAGGCCGCTTCCAGCTCCCGCTTCAACCGGCGCAGGGTCTCCCGCATGCCGTTCCGGTTCACGGTCGGGCGGTCGCCCGACGCCCTCCCGGTGAAGATCCGGCCGAGAACCTGGGCCGCTCGGTTGCGCCGGTCCTGCCAGTACTCGGTCACCTGGGTGCCGCCGTCGGTCTCGCTGAACCGGTAGCCCCAGCGCGCCACCGGCTGGCCGAAGGTGGTGACGTCGAAGGCGAACTCGCTGCCCGGCGTCGCGGTGACGACCCGGCAGGTGGTGAACCACAGCAACGGGCCGCGACGGTTCCAGCCGACGAACCGTCGCGGCTGCCCGCTGTCGCGCCGGGTGACCCAGACCGCGACGCACTCCGGGCTCCACCTGGCCATCCGCCGCACGTCGGCAACGGCCGCGTAGACCGTCCCCGCCGGGGCCGCGACGGTGATCTGTTCGGCGACTTCCGGGCCGTGCCCGGCTGCCTGCGCGGTCATGCCGCAACCATAGACGTCATTCGTTCCTCCACGGGAGGTGGTCGGGCAGGTCACTGCTGACCCGCCCCGGGAAGGCCGGAGCGCGCCGCTGCCGGAAGGAGTCGAAGCCCTCCTTCGCGTCCGCGCTGGTCAGAGCCTCTGCGGAGAGTCGGGAGTCCAGCCGGTGCGCCGGGTACGGCGAGTCCAGCGCGCTGGTCCGGTACAGCATCTGCCGGATGACCGCCACGGAGACCGGCGCGGTGGTGGTGATGATGGTCCGCGCGAGCTGGTACGCCTTGTCGAGCAGGTGCTCCGGCTCGTGGACGCTGTGCACCAGGCCGGCCGAGAGCGCCTCGGCGGCGTCGAACGCCCGCCCGCTGATCATCCAGTCGAGCGCACGGCCCATCCCGACCAGCCGCGGGAGGAACCAGGTGGACGCGCCTTCGGCGTAGATGCCGCGCCGGCTGAAGACGTACCCGAAGCGCGCGTCGGTGGCGGCGAGCCGGTAGTCGGCCGGCAGGATGATGGTGGCACCCGCGCCGACGGCCGCGCCCCGGATCGCGGCGATGACCGGCTTGTTCATCGCGAAGATCCGCATCGAGCACCGCCCCGCCGGCTCCGCCCACTCGGCCTCGGGGTCGTCCGGGGTGTCGAACTCCGTCACGGACATGTCCAACCCGGCGCAGAAGTGCTCACCCGTACCGGTGAGGACGACGACCCGGACGTCGTCGTCGCGGTCGGCGCGGTCGAACGCGTGCGCGAGTTCGTCGGCCATCCGCAGGGTGTAGCCGTTGCGCTCCTCGGGACGGTTGAGCGAGACCGTGGCGATCCGGTCCGAAACGGAATAAATGATCTCGCTGTACGTGTCCACGCCGGCACCCTAGAGCAAGGTCAACGCTGGCGGCAATGCTCGACGGGTCGGCTGTTCGGCCACCGACGACGGTCCTGAGTAGACCATTGATCGGTTGGTGCCGTTCGGGCAGACTTCCGCCGTGTCCTCCAGTGTCTTCGATATCTACCGCCGCCATCTCGGCGAGGGGCTGGGTCGGGTCGCCGCCATGCTCCACACACCACTGGAGGTCGGCGCCACAGGCACCGTGGTGCACACCGCGGACGGTCGCCAACTGCTGAACTGCGCCGGCTACGGCGTGTTCTTCGTCGGTGCCGGGAATCCGGTCGTGCTCGCGGCGGTGCGCGACCAGCTCGAACGCCAGGCGTTGTCCACCCGGGTGCTGCTGAACGAGCCCGCCGCCCGGGCCGCCGAGGCGTTGACCTCGGTGGCGCCGGAGGGCCTGGTCAAGGTGCACTTCTCCAACTCGGGCGCGGAGGCGGTGGAGACCGCGATCAAGATCGCCCGGGCGAACGGGCGGCACCGGCTGGTCTCCATGCACAGCGGATACCACGGCAAGACGGTCGGCGCGCTGTCGCTCACCGCGCGGTCGCTCTATCAGGACCCGTTCCGCCCGCTGCTGCCCGAGGTCACCCACGTCAGGTTCGGCGACCTGGACGAACTGGCCGCCGTCGTCGACCGTGACGTCTGCGTGGTCGTCGAACCGGTGCAGAGCGAGGGCGGAGTGATCATCCCCCAGCCCGGCTATCTCAAGGCGGTCGAGACGCTGTGCCGCGATCGGGGGGCGATGCTCGTCCTGGACGAGGTGATGACCGGGCTGGGGCGGCTCGGGACCTGGTGGGCGGCGGACCGCGACGGCGTACGGCCGGACGTCCTGCTGGTCGGCAAGGCGCTCAGCGGCGGGCTGGTGCCGGTCGCGGCGACCCTGGCGACCGAGGAGGCGTTCGCCCCGTTCGACAAGGACCCCTACCTGCACACGTCCACGTTCTCCGCGAACCCCCTCGCCATGGCCGCCGTCCGCGCGACGGTCGAGGTGATCAGGGAGGAGAAGCTGGTGGAGCGGGCGGCCGACCTGGGTGCGCGGCTACTTGCGGCGATCACCGAGGCGGTGCGGTCGATCGGGCACCTGGTGGCCGACGTACGCGGCGCCGGGCTGCTCATCGGAGTGGAGTTCCGCTCCGGAATGCACGCCGCGGAGTTCCTGATGGACCTGCTCGACAACGACGTGGTCGTCAACCACTCGATGAACGCGCACCCGGTGCTGCGGCTCACCCCACCCGCCACGATGACCCCCGACGAGGAAGAGCGGCTGGTCGCCTCGTTCGAGCGGGCCTGCGCCGCCCTGGCCGCGCGTTTCCCCGCCACCGGAAGCGACTCCCCCGCATGACGCGACGTACCGTCCTGGTCACCGGGGCCAGCGGCGTCGTGGGCACCGCCGTGCTGGCCGAACTCTCCGGGTACGACGTGGTCGCCGCCGCCTACCGTCGCCTGCCGGGCGGCTCGAACCGGGTGGTCCGGCTGGACCTGCACGCCCCCTCGCTCGGGCTCGACCGCCGCGCCTACCGCGAGCTGTGCGCCGAGGTCGACGCGGTGGTCCACTCGGCCGCCATCGTCAACTTCTCCGCCGACCAGGCGGAGGTGGACCGGCTCAACATCGAGGGCCTCGGCCGGGTCGTCGAGTTCGCCGCCGAGGCGGACGCGACCCTGGTCCACGTCAGCACCGCCTACGTGTCCCGGTACGGCCGGGCCGGCGGCGGCGGCAGGCTGGGCACCGAGAAGGTGGCCGCGCGGACCGACGAGTACGTCACGTCGAAGTACCTCGGCGAACAGACGGTCCGCGACAGCGGCATCGACGCGGTGATCGTCCGGCCGGCGATCGTCATCGGCGACTCCCGTACCGGCGTCATCCGCCAGCACCAGGGAGTGCACCAGCTCGCCGAGTACCTGGTGACCGGCAAGCTGCCGTTCATCCCGGCCCATCCCGGCACGTTCTTCGACCTCGTCCCGCAGGACATGGTCGCGCAGGGAATCCGCGCGGTGCTCGACGCCGACCTGCGCAAGGGCGACTACTGGCTGACCGCCGGACCCGCCGGCATCCCGGTGGAGCGTTACCTCGAACTGGTGACGGAAACCGCCCGCGAGTGCGGCATGGACATACCCGACGGCCGGATCGCGGACCCGTCCATCGTGGATCGGCTGGTCCGGCCGGCGTTCGCGGACGTCCTTCCTCCCGAGGACCTGGCGCGGCTGGACGGCGTGGTGGCCGTCTGCGGGCTGGTCATCATCCCCGAACTGCTGCCGACGTCGTTCGGCACGATTCCCGGCGGACCGGACGCGATGACCCCGGCGCAGGCCGAGGACGCGTGGCGGGTCAGCCTGCGTCACCTGATCCGGGGGTTGCAGTAGTGATCGTCAACCCGAGCTGAGGAGGCCACCCGCGATGGAGTGCTCCGTCATCGTGCACGCTCTGCTGCCCAGGGCAGACGCCAAGGAGTCGTTCGACCGGTTGGCCGACTTCGCCGCGTATCCGGAGTTCACCGACACCGTACGGACGGTCGGGGTGACCCAGGTCAGCCCGACCGAGGTGGAGTCGAAGTGGGAGGTGAACTTCCGCCGGGGCATCCTCGTCTGGACCGAACGCGACCAGATCGACCCGGTCAACCGCCGCATCGACTTCGAGCAGACCAAGGGCGACTTCGCGACGTTCACCGGCTCGTGGCTGGTCGTCGAGGCCGACGAGGGGGTGCGGGTCGAGTTCGACAGCCGATTCGACCTGGGCATCGCCTCCCTGGCGAGCCTGATCGACCCGGTGGCGTGCGCGGCGATGCGCGACTCGATCCGGGACATCCTGCGCGGGCTGTTCGGCTCCGACATCGAGGTCACCGTGGTGGAGGCCGCCCCGCTCGGCTGAGCGACCGCGGGCCGTCCTCCAGCCGCCCGATCGGCTGGAGGACGGACGGCCCGCTTTTCCCTACGGGCCGGGGCGGGCTCCTAGTCGAGCAGGTCGAAGAAGTCGTCCTTCGCCGCGTCGACCTTGTCCGACTCGGTGTCGACCAGCGACAGCAGCTGGTGCAGGGCGTCGGCGAGCCGCTTGCGCGCCACACCGTCCATCGTCAGGTTGGCCAGGCTGGACTCCAGCCGGGTCAACTCCTCCAGCACCCCGAGCGCGGTGGACGCCTGCTCGGGTAGCAGCTCACCGCGTAGGTAGCCGACCAGTTCCCGCACGTTCGGGTAGTCCAACACCAGGGTCGCTGGCAGGGTCAGCCCGGTCGCGGTGGCGAGCCGGTTGCGCAGCTCGACCGCCGTCAGCGAGTCGAAGCCGAGCTCGGGCAGGCTCCGGGTGCCGTCCAGGTCGGCGGCGGAGGCGTGGCCGAGCACCCTGGCGGCCTCGGCGAGCACCATCTCCCGCAGCACCCGGTCCTGTTCGGCGGGAGCGAGCCCGGGCAGGGTCCTGGCGAGGTCCGTGCCTCCCGCCCGGGTGCCGCCGGCCGGGCCGGGCACGCCACCCGTTGCCGCGTCGACCGACGCGGTGGCCCGCGCCCCCAGGCCGGCGACGTCCGCGCCGGCCGGGCGGTCCGTGGCCATCAGGTCGTGCAGCACCGGCGGCACCGACCGCCGGTCGTGCCCGTCGAGCAGGGCGCTGTCCACGTCGACGAGGACCGGCGTCGCCGCGTCCGAGTCGAGCGCCCGTTCCAGCAGGGCCAGTCCGCGCCCCGGCGGTAACGGCGCCAGCCCGATCCCGCGCATGCGACGCAGGCCGGTGTCGCTGACCTGCTCGGCCATCCCGTCCGGCAGCTCCCACAGGCCCCACGCCAGCGACTGCCCCGGCAGCCCCTGCGCGCGCCGCTGCTCGGCGAGGGCGTCGAGGTAGGCGTTGGCGGCGGCGTAACCCGACTGCCCGGGCGAGCCGAGCAGGCCGGCCGCGGAGGAGAAGAGCACGAACGCGGCCAGGTCGCAGTCGCGGGTCTGCTCGTGCAGCTGCCGTGCGCCGTCCACCTTCGGCCGCAGCACTCCGGCCACCCGCTGCGGGGTCTGCGACTCGACGACCCCGTCGTCGAGCACACCGGCCAGGTGCAGCACGGCGGTGAGCGGATGCTCGGCGGGGACGGACCTCAGCAGGTCGGCCAGGGCCGCCGGGTCGGCGACGTCGCAGGCGACGACGCGCACCGACTCCGCGCCGAGCGCGGACAGCTCGCCGACCAGGTCGGCGGCGCCGGGGGCGTCGGGTCCACGCCGGGACGTGAGCAGCAGGTGCCGCACCCTGCGCCGCTCCACCAGGTGCCGTGCCACGAGACGGCCGATGGCGCCGGTCGCGCCCGTGACGAGGACGGTGCCCTGCGGGGCCCACGGCCGTGGTCCGACGCGGGTGACGGCCCCGGGATCAGTGGCGGCCCCGGTCTCCGGGACGAGGCTGTCGGCGGCCGACGGGTGCAGCCGAGGCACCAGCAGTCCACCGGCGCGGACGGCGACCTGCGGTTCTCCGGCGGCGCCGGCCGCGGCGAGCGCCCGCCGCGACGCCGGGTCGTCGTCCAGATCGATCAGCGCGAACCGGCCGGGGTGCTCGGACTGCGCCGACCGCAGCAGCCCCCACGCCGCCGCCTGCGCGAGGTCCCGGGACTGGTCGCCGACGGCCCCCCGGGTCACCACCGCCAGCCGGGCGGCGCCGTACCGCGGTTCGGCCAGCCAGCGGTGTGCCAGGTCGAGCGCGGCGGCGACGGTGGGGTGCGGGTCGTCACCGCCCGGCGGCAGCTCGGTGAAGACGAGGTCGGGAACCTGGTCGCTGGCCGTCAACTCGTCGAGCCAGACCACCGGCTGGTCGGACCGGACCGACGCGGCCGGCACCCAGCGCAGCTCGTACCCGCCCGCCCCGGACGGCCCGAGGGCGAGCCGGTCGGGGGTGATCGGCCGCAGCGCCACGTGCCGGACCGAGGCGACCGGCGCACCGGACGGGTCGGCGAGGACGACGTCGACACCGTCGCCGTCGCGGGTCAGCCGGACCCGCAGCGCCGTGGCGCCTCGGGCGTGCACCTGTAGGCCCGTCCAGGAGAACGGCAGCGCGATCCCGTCGTCCGCGCCGGCGTCGCCGAGCAGGCCGAGGGCGTGCAGCGATGCGTCGAGCAGCGCCGGGTGCAGCAGGAAACCCTCGGTCGCGCCGGCGGCGTCGGCGGGCAGCGTCACGTCGGCGAAGATCTCGTCGCCCCGCTTCCACGCCCGGCCGACGCCCTGGAACACCGGGCCGTAGTCGTAGCCACCGGCGCGCA
>NZ_JBEYTP010000033.1:0-79184 GCF_040643125.1 Micromonospora sp. NPDC047465 | reverse complement strand
GGCGGCTCCACCAAGCCTAACGCCTGCCGCAACGGGTTTCATCCCGAGCCCCGGGGGGGGGGGGGGCGGCGGCCCTGTCCCGGGAAAAAGAAGAATAAGAAAATAGCACCGCGGCCCGGGGGGGGGGGCGGGGGGGCCGGCGCGGCGCCGGTTGCGTCGAAGGAGCTAGTCCTTGTCGAGCCAGGGGTCCGCGGGCCTCGGCCGGTCGAACGTGGGCCGCGCCTCCTGCCAGTGCCCGCGGGTGAAGTCGGGCACCTTGACCGGGTGCATCCGGCCGGTCTTCAACGACTCGTGGCTGAGCGGGATCACCGAACACCAGGCCGCCGAGTCGTAGACATCGATGTCGGGGGTCATGCCGAGCCGCATCGTCTGGACCAGGCGCCAGATGGAGATGAAGTCGCCGCCGCCGTGGCCGCCGTACTGGCTGGCCAACTGCTCCAGCGTCGGCCACAACCAGTGGTCGTGCTGGCGCAGGATGGTGTTGTACTCGGTGCCGCTCCGCCAGGTGTGGTTCTTGTGGCCGAGCGACTCGAGGTAGATCCGGGCGTTGTCGACCTCGATGGACCCTCGGGTGCCGGTGAGCGTGGTCTCCCGGCTGTACGGGTGCGGCGAGTTGACGTCGTGCTCGATCCGGATGAAGCGACCGCTGGTGGTGGTGACGAAACAGGTGTGCCGGTCGCCGGAGATGTAGGGGGCGTCGTCCCACGACGAGTGGTCGGAGCCGACCCGGGGGTCCTCCTCGCGGAAGAGGGCCAGCGCCTTGGGCAGGGACGCAACCGCGATCAGTTCCTCGAACCGGTCGCCGCGGTTGATGCCCAGGGTGGCCGACACCGGCCCCAGGCCGTGGGTCGGGTAGTGCGAGGCGTTCATTCTGGTCTGCCACCGGCGCCGCCAGTGCTCCGGGTGGTAGGCGCCGCCGAACAGGTACGGCCAGCGCAGGTCGTGGACGTACCCGCCGGAGGCGTGCTGCAGGTCGCCGAACAGCCCCCGGTGGGCCATGTTGAACATGGCCATCTCGGGCCGGAAGTAGTTGACGTTCTCCAGCAGGATGCAGTGCTTCCTGGTCCGTTCCGAGGTGCGGACGAGGTCCCAGATCTGGTCCAGGTACGGCGCGATCGGCAGTTCGACGGCGACGTGCTTGCCGTGCTCCATGGCCGCCTTCGCCATGGGGTAGTGCCACTCCCAGGGGGTGGCGATGTAGACGAGGTCGATGTCGTCGCGGCGGAGGAGGTTGAGGTAGTCCTCCTCGCCGGCGGAGTAGCCGACCGGCGCGGTGTCCTGGAAACCCTGCCGCATGATCCGGCCGACGGTGCGGTTGACCCGCTCGGGGCGGATGTCGCAGACGGCGGTGATCGTCGAGACGGCGGCGAACCGCAGGTCCTGGCCGCCGCCGCGTTCGCCGAGACCGATGAGCCCGACGCGGACCTGGTCGAAGCCTTCGAACGGCACATTGGTCATGCTCTTTTCGCCGTTTCCGCGCTCGGGCGCGGCGTCGCCGGGGTCGGCCGCGGCGGGGGCGCCGACGGCGCCGCCGAGGCCGGCGGCGGCGCCGAGCACGACACCGGATCGGAGCAGGTCACGACGGGACGGATTGAATTCAGGCGTTGGGACCACAGTGATCACTCCTCGATGACGGAGCCTGATCGAACTTGCCTACTTGCCATGGCTGTTGAGCAGTGTCAATCAAACGTTCATCGATGGCAAGGGGCAGTCCGCCATGTCTGGGCGCCCATGCGCGGATCGTGCGGACAGCATTGCTGAACGAGGAGGCGACCATTTACGCTCGGATCCCTGCCAGACCGCGCGGTTTCGCGCGGACGAGGTGCGTCGTGGGCTGCCCCGCCAGGGTGCCACGCACGCCGGCGGTGAGGGCGACGTTCAGCGCCGTACCGAAGTCAGCCGGAGCTGGTCGACCCGCGTCGTCGTCTGGTACCGGCACGGAGGCGATGGCCGTCACGGTCGCCCACTTCTGCCCGGCCGTGGCCGGCGAGCGGGATCCACAGGCGTCGGTGTCCGTCGCGCATCGACCGTGACCGAATCGTGAGCGGTTGGTCTTGACGCTCATCGGCGAGCATCGCAGAATCCCTGCTACAGCACGATCGTGAGAGGTTCATGGGCTAACCAGTCAGGAACGAGCAGCGACCGCGCGCGTCTGATCACGGCTGTTCACGTTCCGTCCCTTGTGGAGGCAGAAGTGAAACGATTCCTGCGTACGACGGCGGCGCTCGCGATCACCGGCCTGGCCCTGACCGCCTGCGGGTTCGGCGGCAAGGACGAGGCGAGCGGTGACAGCAAGACGGTGTCGCTGCTCGTCCCCAGCTACAGCACCGGCACCAAGGCCCTCTGGGAGGGCATCATCGCCGACTTCCAGGCCAAGAACCAGGGCATCACCGTCAACCTCGAGATCCAGTCCTGGGACAACATCAACGACGTCATCCGCACCAAGGTGCAGGCGAACTCCGCGCCGGACATCCTCAACATCGACGCGTTCTCCGGCTTCGCCGCCGACGACCTGCTCTACCCGGCCAGCGAGGTCCTCTCCCCCGAGACCCTGAGCGACTTCCAGGACTCCTTCGCCAAGAACGCCTCGATCGACGGCACCATGTACGGCCTGCCGATGATCGCCTCGGCCCGCACCCTCTTCTACAACCAGGACGTGTTCACCAGGGCCGGCGTGGCCAAGCCCCCGGCGACCTGGCAGGAACTGTATGACGCGGCGCAGAAGATCAAGGGGCTCAACGCCGGCGTCTACGGCTACGGCATGCCGCTGGGCAGCGAGGAGGCCCAGGCGGAGACGTCGATCTGGGTCTTCGGCAACGGCGGCTCGTGGAACGAGGGCGACAAGATCACCGCGAACAGCCCCCGCAACCTCGAGGCGGTGCAGTTCATGAAGCGGATGATCGACGCGGGGTTGACCCAGCCCGATCCCGGCGCGAGCGACCGCACCCCGATGCTGGACGTGTTCATCCAGGGCAAGATCGCCATGGCCGTGGGGCTGCCGCCCACGGTGGGGCAGATCGCGCAGAAGAACCCGAGCCTCAAGTACGGGACCGCGCCGATTCCGACCCGCGACGGGCAGCCGATGACCCTCGGGGTGGCCGACCACCTCATGGCGTTCAAGAACGACGGCAGCAAGCGGGAGGCGGTCAAGGCGTTCCTGGACCATTTCTACAGCGCCGAGGTCTACAAGAAGTTCGTCGACACCGAGGGCTTCCTGCCCACCACCAAGTCGGGGGCCGAGGCGCTGAAGGACAAGAAGGAGATCGCCAGCTTCCTGCAGGTCCTGCCGGGCGCCCGGTTCTACCCGAGCACCAACTCCCGCTGGGCGGCCACGCAGGGCGCGATCCAGAGCCAGATCGGCCAGATCGGGCAGGGCAAGGATCCGCAGGCGGTACTGAGCGACATCCAGGCCAAGGCCGACGCCTGACGGTGCGGCGCCCGTACGCATTCCGATCGAGGACACGATGAGCGAGCAGACCAGGCAGGCGCCAGCGCCGACCGGCAGGTCCGCGCGAGCGGCCCACCGGCAGTTGGCGACGGCCCTGCCCTGGCTGCTGCCCGCGCTGGGCCTGATCGTCACGATCGTCCTGTTCCCCGCCGCCTACATGGTGTGGACGTCCTCGCGGGACGTCTCGCAGGCCGGAGTCGACCGCGGCCCGGCGGGGCTGGACAACTACGCCGCGCTGCTGAACGCCCCCGCGCTGGGGCGGGTGTTCGGCAACACCGTGATCTGGGTGATCGGTGTGGTCGCGGTGACGCTGCTGATCTCCCTGGCCCTGGCCCAGTTCCTGAACCACGCCTTCCCCGGTCGGCGCCTGGTCCGGCTGGCGGTGATCGTGCCGTGGGCGGCCAGCGTCGTCATGACCTCCACCGTCTTCTACTACGCCCTCGACCCGTTCTACGGGATCGTCAACCAGTTCCTGGTGGACCTCGGCATCCTCGACGCCGGGTTCGGGTTCACCCGTCGACCGGTGCCCGCGTTCGTGGTGTCCATGGTGGTGGCCGTCTTCGTGTCCCTTCCGTTCACCACCTACACCCTCCTCGCCGGGTTGCAGATGGTGCCCGAGGACGTGGTCGAGGCGGCCCGGATGGACGGCGCCGGGCCCGGCCGCGTCTACCGCAGCATCATCCTGCCCACCCTGCGGCCCGCGATCGCCGTCGCGGTGCTCATCAACATCATCAACGTGTTCAACTCCCTGCCCATCCTGCGCACGATGACCGGCAGCATCCCCGGGTACGACGCGGACACCACGACGACGCTGATCTTCAAGTACATCCAGCAGGACCGTCAGGTCGACCTCGCCAGCGCGCTCAGCGTGGTGAACTTCCTGATCGTCCTCGCGGTGATCGGCATCTACCTGGCGGCTCTGCGGCCGATGAGAGACGAGTAGCCGTGGTGACGACGACCCCAGACACGACCGACCGGCAGGTAGGCGCGGGCGCCGCGGGCGCGCGCCGGGGCAACCGACCCCGGAGGCGGGGCGGCCGGCGGTGGCTCAAGACGACGGCGGGCGCGGTGGTGGCGCTGGTGTTCCTCGCGCCGTACCTGGTGATGCTCGTCGGGTCCTTCAAGCGGCACGCGGAGATCCTGCGCATCCCGCCCACCTACCTGCCGACGGAGTGGATCCCGTCCAACTACGCCACCATGTGGTCCACGCCGGAGACACCGCTGCCGTACAACCTCGTCTCCACCCTCGTCATCTCCGTCTGCGGCACCCTGCTGGTGCTCGCGGTCGCCCTGCCCGCCGCCTACTACACGGCCAAGCACCGGTTCCCCGGCCGCGGCGTCTTCCTCCTGCTGGTACTGGCCACGCAGATGCTCCAGCCGACCGTGCTGGCGCCGGGACTGTTCCGGCAGTTCCTGGCGGTCGGCCTGGACGACACCTGGCTGGCGATGATCCTCGTCAACGCCGCCTTCAACCTGAGCTTCGCCGTGTGGATCATGCACAGCTTCTTCTCCGGCATACCCAAGGAGATCGACGAGGCGGCGATGATGGACGGCGCCGGCAAGCTGCAGACGCTGCGCCGGGTGACCCTGCCCCTGGTGTGGCCCGGCATCGTCACCGCCATCATCTTCACCTTCGTCGCCTGCTGGAACGAGTTCGCGGCGAGCCTGGTCGTCCTGACCACGGCGGAGAACCAGCCCCTGTCGGTGGCGATCACGAAGTTCGTCGGCCAGTACGACTCCGCCTGGCACTACGTCTTCGGCGTCTCGGTCGTCAGCATCATTCCCGTGGTCCTCCTCTTCGCCGCGGTCGAGAAGCGCCTGGTCGCCGGTCTCACGGCGGGAGCCGTCAAGTGACCTCCACCGACACCACGACGGGGGCCACCGCGTCGGGCGGGATGGCGGACCGCTCCCGCCGGCTGCAGGCGTTGCTGGAGATCCTGGCCGCGCAGGGCGGGCGGCTCTCCGTCGTCGAGGCCGCCAACGCGCTGCGGGTCTCCGAGGCGACCGTCCGCCGTGATTTCACCGCTCTGGCCGAGCAGCAGCTGGTGACCCGTACCCACGGTGGCATCGTGGCCAGCTCCGTCGCCTACGACCTGCCCGTCCGCTACCGCTACCGCGGCGACGACAGCACCAAGGAACGCATCGCCGCAGCCGCCGCCGAACTCGTCGAACCGGGCAGCGTCGTCGGGTTGAACGGCGGCACCACGACGTCGGCCACCGCCCGTCATCTCGCCGCGCGACCCGACCTGACCCAGGCCACCCACCGGCCGGCCCTGACCGTGGTGACCAACGCGCTGAACATCGCCACCGAGATGGTGCTGCGGCCGTACCTGCGCACCGTCATCCTCGGCGGGGTCGCCCTGCCCCAGTCGTACGAGCTGACCGGGCCGCTGACCAGCATGGTGATGCAGTCCCTGTGGTTGGACGTCCTCTTTCTCGGGGTGGACGGGTTCTCCACCGAGGGGACGTCCTGCCATGACGAGAGTGAGGCGGGCATCGACGCGTTGATGGTCAACCGGGCGCGGCAGGTGGTGGTCGTCGCCGGCTCCGAGAAGCTCGGCCGCCACTCCTTCGCGAAGATCTGTGACGCCGCCGCGGTGGACACGCTGGTGACCGACGGCGCCGCGGACGAGAAGATCGTGGCGGATCTGCGGGCATCAGGTGTCACCGTGCACCTGACCTGACCCGCCGACGTCCGGTGCGCACCGGCGGCCCCGCGTCAGCCGGTCCGCGGGGCGGCGCGGCCACGGGCGACGCCGGCCCGGGCTACCGCGACCGCGCGGGCGGGAGGGGCAGTTCTGCGGCGTAGCGGTCGACCAGGTCCCAGACGCGGGGGTCGGCCCAGTAGCCGGAGTGGCGGCCGAGGACGGGTGGCTGCTGGCCGTGCACGTACCAGGCGGTCGGTGGATCGGTGAGCAGTTGGTCGACGTCGTTCGCCGGGTCGTCCGGGAAGATCGGACCGCCGATGAAGTCGGTCTCGTAGTAGAAGTTCCGCCACCGCCACACCGTGGGCCGGTCCGCGCCCAGCGCCCCGTCGGCGAAGTAGGCGGGGAAGCCCCAGGCGTACAGCTTGGTCAGCGGGCTGCCGAAGGTGACCAGCGCGACGTGACCGGCGGGCCGGCCCTCGTGCTGCGGCCGGCTCTTCTCCTGAAGGAGCGCGGCGACCGCCATGACGGTGCCCTGGCTGTGCGCGGCCAGCACCACCGCGCCGCCGTGGTCGTGGACGCGCCACAGCCGGCGTTGCAGGTCCGGCACGGCGCGTTCGGTGTACGACGGCGGGGCGAGCGGATGGTAGGCGCGGGGCCAGAAGGTGCCGATGTCCCACAGCACGCCGAGGTGGCGGCGGTCCGCCAGCCCGCGCCAGCCCCGCAGCATCAGGGTCAGCACCGCCACCGGTGCCCCGGCGGCGAGCCAGGTCGACACGGTGAGCGCGCCGCGCGGCGCCCACGGCAGCGAGTGGTGGACCCCGGCGGTGAACAGCACGTACCCGAAGACGGCGAGGGCGGCGACGGTCAGGAGGCTGAACAGCAGGTCGACGTCCCGGGCCAGCACGGCCAACTGCCGGCCCCGGGCGATCCGGGCCGTCCAGCCGCCGGGCCATGCTCGGCTGTGGCGCGCCGGCTCGTTCAGGGCGGACGCGTCCCAGGCGCTCGGCGGATCCGGTGTCGACAGTGCGGCGTACTCGTCGTGGATGCGCCGGCGGCGGTCGGGGCTGGCCGCCCGCCACAGCACCACCGCCTGCACCAGCGCGAAGCCCACCACGATCGCGATCGGCAGCAGCGTCAGGTAGGGCGTGAGGGCGTAGACCATGTCGTAGACGTAGAGCCGGTCGGGGCGGCCGTCGCCGGTGCCGGGGTTGGAGACCGTGCCGAGCAGGTCGGCGACGCGGATCATCGTGCCGACCCCGACCGCGTTGAGCACCACCGCCGCCAGCACGGTCAGCGCGAACGGGCCGGCGTAGCGGAACGCCCCGCGCCGGTGGCCGTTGACGGCGGCCGACGCGAGCACGGCCGCCGTCGCGCCGAGGCAGAGGGCGTACGTCCAGTCCACCGCCGTCTGCATGCCCGGCAGCGGCGCCCACCGGTCGGCCCCCGGCGGGGCGACCGCCGGCTGTGCCAGCGCGACGACCACCGCCCCGGTCACCGCCAGCAGGCCGAGACCGGTGACGGAGAGCGCCGCCGCCCGCCCGATCCGGGCCGGCGTCAGCAGGAGCACCGCGCCCAGGCCGGCCGCCGCCGCGAGCCAGGTCACCAGGGTCGCCAGTCCGTCGTACGCCGGCACCACACCCGCCGCCAGGGGGATCGACCGGGCGGTGTACGCGGTGATCCAGCCGACGAAGCCGCAGCCCGCGCCCAGGTGCAGCAGCGCGAGCCGGGCGACGCTGCCGCCGCCGTTCCAGAAGTCGGGGTCGGTCAGGCCCACCCCGGGCCGGGCGGGCGTCACGTCGCTCATCGCCCGCGGCGACTCACCCCGTTGCGGCGGCGGCACCTGCTCGTAGCGGGACAGCGACCGGCCGCTGAGGGCCAGCAGCCCGATCGCGACCAGCAACGGCACCAGGGCGCCGACGAGGACCCGCCGCGCCGGATGGTCGACGAACCCTCCCGTGTGCAGCCACCGCAGCCACCACCGGTCGGCGCAGGCGACGCGGACACCGCACTGGTAGGCGACGACGTCCATCGTGGTCATCGCGACGAGCAGCAGCAGGTTGACCGTCAGGCCCAGCGCCGCCCAGCGGACCACGGCGCGGTGCACCCGGAACCGGAGCGCGCCGCGCCACGCCGTCGGCGTGCACATCCAGCCCGCGACGTTGACCAGCGTGAACGGCAGCAGCAGCAACCACAGCGCACGGGTGGCGCTGCGCGACGTCAGCCCACCCCAGGAGTACGCCTCGACGTGGCGCCCCTTGACGTCGGCGGTGCGGAAGAAGCCGGCCACCCCGTCGCCGGAGACGAGTTGCGGTGCCACGTCGGCGAGCAGGTTCTCCGGTGTCGTGCCCCCGACCCCGTGCAGCCGCAGTTCCGTCACGCCGTCGAGCGCGACGGCCGGTGGCACCAGACCCGAGGGCCGCGCCACCGGACGGGCATCGTGCTTCTGCACCGGCATCTCGAACCGACCCCAACGGCGACTACCCCAAGTCACGGACAGCCTACTCCACGTGTCCGACTCACCCTCGGCCGATGGCGCCGCCGGGGCACACCCGCCCCACGCCCGCGGCAGAAAGGTTGGACCAATTTGTTGACGTGCACGTAACGCCGACATAACCTCGGGGCATTGGTACGACCAATCTCACACGGAGGTGGGCGGATGGGCACCGACCTGGCGCTGCTGGTGCAGAGCCTCGCCGAGCGGGCGAACCCCGAGCCGCAGACCGGCCGCCTCCGGCTGCCCACCGAGCGCGAGCTGGTCGCGTCGCTGGACGTCAGCCGGGGCGCGCTGCGGGAGCAACTGTCGATGCTGGAGATCCTCGGCTTCCTCGACCGTACGCAGGGCCGGGGTTCCTACCTCGACGTGCCCGACGCCAGCTTCATCCAGCTCTACTTCGACCTCTGCCGGCAACTCGGTCACCTGAGCAACGACCAGTTCACCTCCGCGCGGGAGATGCTGGAGGTGTCGGTCGCGGAGGCCGCCGCCCGGATGGCCACGGCCGACGACGTCGACGCCCTGCGGGGCCTGGTCGACGAGATGGTCCAGGCCAGCGCCGCCGGTGAGGACGACCGCGCCCTGGAGGCGGACCTGGAGTTCCACCGCCGGCTCTACCGGATCGTCGACAACCCGATCTTCACGCTGCTGCACGACGGCCTGAGCCACGCGCTGCGCAGCGAGGTGGTCGAGCGCCGTCGACGCGCCGTCGAGCGGGAACCCCTCCAGACGGGCAAGACCCGGGTGATCGACACCGTGCACTACGGAATCGTGGAGGCGATCGGCGAGCGCGACGGCGAGGGCGCCCGGATCGCGATGCGCCGGCACTTCACGGTCTGGTCCTCCCTCACCGCCTCCCCTGACGCCGGTGCGCCGGACGGGAAGCCCGGCCGGTAGGCCCGCCACCTACCGCCCACAGAACTGCACACCCCACCCGTGACGCGGCGATCCCGGCCGCGCACCGGGTGGCTGCTACCCGAAACAGCCTGACCGCACAGGGCGCCACCCGGCGCCGGACCGGAGGGACAGCGATGAGCAACCCCAGCGTCGTCTTCGTCGGCATCGGCGCCATCGGGCTGCCGATGGCGAGCCGACTGGTCGCCGCCGGCCACCCCGTGACCGGCGTGGACCCGGTGCCGGCCGCCCGGGAACGGGCCGCGACCGCCGGACTGACTGCCGTCGACCGGTTCGCCGCCGCGCCCCGGGCGGACTTCGTGGTGGTCATGGTCGCCACCCCCGCCCAGCTCGCGGACCTGGTCACCGAGGCGGTCGCCACGGACCTGACCGGGCAGCGGTGGATCGTGATGAGCACCGTGGGCCCGGACGCCGTACGCCAGGAGGCCGAGCGGCTCTCGGCGGCCGGTGCGCGGGTCGTCGACGTGCCCGTGACCGGCGGGGTGGCACGGGCCCGCACCGGCGAACTGACCCTGTTCGCCTCCGGCGCCGCGGCCGACGTCGACGCCGCCCGGGTCGTGCTCGACCGGTTCGGCACCGTCCGGCCGGTCGGCGCGACGGTCGGCGACGGCCAGGCGATCAAGGTGGTCAACCAGCACCTCTGCGCGGTGCACATCGTGGCGGCGGCCGAGGCGCTCGCCCTGGCCGGGCGGCTCGGGCTCGACCGGGAGCAGGTGCTGTCCCTGGTCGAGCAGGGCGCGGCCGGCTCCTGGATGCTCTCCGACCGCGGGCCCCGGATGCTGCAGGGCACCGACGTCGAGGTCACCAGCACGATCAACATCTTCGTCAAGGACAGCGGCCTCGTGGCCGCCGCCGCCCGTGCCGCCGATGCGGACACCCCGCTGCTGGACATCGCCCGGGCGCGCTACCAACAGGCCGCCGACGCCGGCCTGGCGACGCGCGACGACTCGCGCGTCATCGAGACATACCCGTCCCCCACCGACCCCCATCGGTAACAGCAAGGAGCAGGACAATGAGTGCTGCCACCGGCGTGGCCACACGCCCGGACAACCCCGGCAAGGTTTCCTTCGCCTCGATGATCGGCACGGCCGTCGAGAGCTACGACTTCTTCATCTACGGCACCGCCTCGGCGGCGTACTTCGGCACGGTCTTCTTCCACACCGAGGAGAAACTCGTCGGCGTGCTCGCGTCGTTCGCGACGCTGGCCATCGGCTTCCTCTTCCGCCCGCTCGGCGGCTACCTCGCCGGGCACTACGGTGACCGGCTGGGCCGCAAGACCATCCTGATGTGGTCGCTGGTCGTCATGGGCGTGGCGACCGTCCTGGTCGGCGTGCTGCCGACGTACGCCCAGGCGGGCGTGATCGCGCCGATCCTGCTGATCCTGCTGCGGATCGTCCAGGGCATCGGCTTCGGCGCCGAGTGGGGTGGCGCGGTCCTGATGGCCGTCGAGCACGCCCCCGCCCGGCGCCGCGGCTTCTTCGGCGCGGTGCCGCAGATCGGCATCCCCGCCGGGCTGCTGCTGGCCAACGGCGCCTTCCTGCTCAGCGAGGCGCTGTTCGAGGGCAGCTGGGTGTGGCGCGCGCCGTTCCTGTTCTCCATCGTGATGGTCGCCGTCGGCCTGTTCATCCGGATGCGGGTCGCCGAGTCCCCCGACTTCACCGAGATGAAGGCGAACAACGAGATCCGCAAGGCCCCGGCGCTGGAGGTCATCCGGCGGGACTGGCGGGTCATCCTCAAGATCGTCACCCTGCGCCTGGCGGAGACCGGCGGCTACTACGTCACCACCAGCTTCATGCTCTCGTACGTCGTGCTGGCCGAGCTGACCGACAAGCAGAACGTGCTGATCGGCACCATGGTCGGCTCCGCCCTCGGCCTCGGCAGCCACCTGCTCTTCGGCGCGCTCTCCGACCGCGTCGGCCGCAAGCCGGTCTTCCTGATCGGCTCCGTCTTCACCATCGCCTTCGGCATCCCGATGTTCCTGCTGATCAACACCGGGGCGGTCATCATGGTGATCGTCGCGGTGGCCCTGGGGCTGCTGCTCAGCCACGACCCGATCTTCGCCGTCGAGTCGTCCTGGTTCTCCGAGCAGTTCCCCCGCGACGTCCGGTCCTCGGGCATCTCGCTGGGATACAACGGGGCCTCCCTGGTCGCCGGGCTGCTGCCCTTCGGGGCGACCGCCCTCTACGGCTGGATCGGCTGGATCGGGCCGGCGGTGCTGTTCGTCCTGCTCGGCGTCGTCTCGACGGCCGCCGCCGCCTTCACGCCCGAGACCGCACCGGCCAAGGTCGGCGACCCTCAGGCCACACCGGCCAAGTCCCAGCCAGCCCTCGTCTGATCCGAAGGACGTGAACAACGTGACCACCATCAGCGAACCGCGATCCGACGCCCGGCTCGCCCTGCCGGCCCGGGCCGCGCGGGTGCGCGACGCGGCGTACCGGATGCGACACCACATCCTCGACATGGGCGAGGCACAGGGGCAGGGCTACGTCGGGCAGGCGCTCGGCGCCGCCGACCTGCTGGCCACCGTCTACGTCGACCAGCTGCGGCACCGGCCGGACGACGTGCACTGGCCGGACCGGGACCGGTTCCTGCTCTCCACCGGCCACTACGCCATCGCGCTCTACGCCGCCCTCGCCGAGGCGGGCGTGGTGCCCGTCGAGGAGCTGCAGACGTACGGCTCGGACGGCTCGCGCCTGCCGATGTCCGGCATGGCCTCGTACACCCCGGGGATGGAGATCTCCGGCGGCTCGCTGGGGCACGGGCTGACCGTCGCCGTGGGCATGGCGCTCGGCCTGCGCCACCAGGGCCGGGCGGCCCGGGTCGTCAACTTCCTCTCCGACGGAGAGCTGAACGAGGGCTCGACGTGGGAGGCCGCCATGGGCGCGGCACACCACCGGCTGGGCCACCTGACCGCGCTGGTCGACATGAACGCCCTCCAGGCCGACGGCAGGACGGAGTCCGTGCTCCAGATCGAGCCGGCCGAGCAGAAGTGGGCGGCGTCGGGCTGGTTCACGCAGCGGGTCGACGGCAACGACGTCGAGGCGCTGCTGGCGGCCTTCGACGCGGTCGCCGCGCAGGCCGAGTCGCACGGACGCCCCTCGGTGATCCTCTGCGACACCCGGATCGGGCGCGGCGTGCCGCTGCTGGAGACCCGCGAGAAGGCCCACTTCATGCGGATCGACGCGGACGAGTGGGAGCTGTGCCGCCAACAGCTGACGGCAGGACACCAGGCAGGAGAGGCACGATGACCAGCGCGACGGCACCGAAGCGACTCACCACGTCGGCGATGATCGCGTCCTTCGCCGACCCCGGGCAGAAGACCGCGGACGCGCCCTTCGGCCACGCCCTGGCCGCCCTCGCCGAGCAGGACCAGCGGGTCGTCGGGCTCACCGCCGACCTGGGCAAGTACACCGACATGCACATCTTCGCCAAGGCCCACCCGGAGCGGTTCTTCCAGATGGGCATGGCCGAGCAGCTGCTGCTGGGGGCGGCGGCGGGCATGGCCGAGGTCGGCCTGGTGCCGTTCGCCTCGACGTACGCGGTGTTCGCCGCGCGGCGGGCGTACGACTTCCTCTGCCTGGACATCGCCGAGCCGAACCTGAACGTCAACATCGTCGGGGGCCTGCCCGGCCTCACCACCGGGTACGGCCCCAGCCACCAGGCGACCGAGGACATCGCGATCTTCCGGGGCATGCCGAACCTGACCATCGTCGACCCGTGCGACTCGGTCGACATCGCGCAGGCGGTGCCCCAGCTCGCCGCGAGCGACGGGCCGACCTACCTGCGCCTGCTGCGCGGCAGGGTGCCGACGGTCCTCGACGAGTACGACTACACGTTCCGGCTCGGCAAGGCGGCCGTGCTGCGCGGCGGCGCCGACGTGGTGCTCGTCTCCAGCGGCCTGATGACGATGCGGGCGTTGCAGGCCGCGGAGCGGCTGGCCCGGCACCGGGTCGACGTGGCGGTCGTCCACACGCCGACGATCAAGCCGTTCGACAGCGAGACCGTCCTGGCCGAGGTCGACAGCGACCGGCTGGTGCTCACGCTGGAGAACCACACGGTGGTCGGCGGGCTCTTCGAGACGGTCGCCTCGGCCGTGGTCCGGGCCGGGCTCGGCAAGCGGGTCGTGCCGGTCGCGCTGCCGGACGAGTTCCTGGCCGCCGGCGCCCTGCCGACGCTGCACGACCGGTACGGCCTGGCCACCGACGCCGTGGTCGGGAAGGTCCTCGCCGAGCTGGGCTGAGCGAACGCTGCCGGCCGCGTCCGCGCGGCGTCCCGAGGTGGTTCCCGCCCGAACCCGGGGGCCACCTCCGGACGCCGCGCGGACCGCCGCCGCGGTGGATGTTGCGCCGCACGGACGCCGCGCCGCACGGTCAGAGATTCATCATGATGCCGTTGGTCAGCGAGGTCTGACCCTGCACACCGTCGATCTTGACCGGGCTGCCGGAGACGTGCTCGACGTAGACGCGCATCATGAACTGCCGCCCGCAGGTGCCGAGCACCGGCACGCTCGGCAGCGACAGGTAAGCCGTGTAGTGGTGGGCGTCGTCGAGAATCGTCTTCGCCGACAGGGCGGTGGTCGTCCTGTTGCAGGTGTGCGAGCCGTCGCCATCCATCTGGAGCACTTCGAGTCGGACGTTGACCACCGAGTGGCTACCGGACGTCCGCGCCAGCCGGTACGCCTCGGGCACCCGGTCGCAGGAGGCGGTGCCCTTGTAGCAGGTGGTCATGGTGACGTTGGCCAGCGCCTGGACGACGGTGGTGCTGGTGCCGACCGTCCACTTGTCGTGCGGAACGCCGGGCTCATAGAAGACGAACGCGGAGTCGGGCTGGCCGGGACCGATGTAGGTGCAGGTCGGCGAGGAGCCGATGCTGTCGCAGGCGGGGTTCTGCCACCAGTGCGCGCCGACCTGGTCGGTCTGGCTGGCCTCCAGCCAGGTGTAGCCACCGGCCACCGCGGTCAGCTGGTAGGTGAGGTCGGTGCGGCTGGTCGCCGTCCGGCCGTAGAGGCCGCACTGGTAGGAGCCGGCGCTCGGCGCGGTGAAGAGCAGGTCGACGTACAGGGGCAGGTGGCCGTCGATCGCGTAGGACGTGGTGTCGCTGCCCTCGTGGTTGCGCGACGAGGTGGCGGAGATGCCGACCTGCGTCCCCCCGCTGAGGCACTTGAGGGTGGCGTTCATCGCCACGATGACGGTCGTGCTGCTGGTCGCCTGAAGCCGCCCGCGCAGGTGGCGGGACTCGCCGGCGGCCAGGGTGAGGGTGGTGCCGACGATCAGGCGGTCGCCCCCCGGCGCGAAGTTCACCGGGCTGGAAAGTGTCGTCCGGGTGACCGGGCCCTTGTCGGCCTGCGCCACCCCGGGCGGAGCCAGGACAGCGAGGACAATCAATATCGGTGCCAAGAATCTGCGCATCGGTCCCCCGTGGACGTGTCGAGCCAGAGCAGGCGAGGAGCGGCGGCGGCCTTCCCACCGGAAGGCGCCAGCCGCCCCGGAGTCTAGCGCCATTCGGGCGACACGAGGGGCGCCCGATCCGCCGACACGGGCGCGAATAACGCATGCGGTGAACGAAAACAAGTCTCCCTCGATCCACCTAGGACATCTACGGTGAGCGATGTTGGCGTTACGGGGGACGCGACGAAGTTCAACGCTGTGCCCGCAGGGCGATCCCGCTCTCGCGGCCGGGCCAGCGGCTTTTCGACGATCCGTGCCGCCGGCGCAGGTGCACCTCGCGACTACCGGTTGGAGGCCGAATGCGTCGTCCTGTGTTGATTCTCGGTTCTGTCCTGCTGCTCCTGGCAGGAATGGGCCACCCTGCCGATGCCGCACCCGACGAGGCCCCGGGCCCCAGGGCGGGCGCGGGCACCCTCGCCGTGGACATCGACGCGGTGAGCCGCCAGAACGAACGGCTCGAAGCTCTGCTCGCCGGCCACCGGGCCGGATCCGGCGGCACCTACTTCGACGAGGCCACCGGGCAGCTCGTGGTCCGCTACGTCGACAACGCCGACGGCGCGTCCCTGAAGGCCCGTCTCGACGCCACGGCACGGCACGCCGGGGACGTCGGGATCCGGTTCGAGCGAACGACGACGTCGATCGACAGCCTGCGGGCCGCGGCGAGAAAGCTGGACGACAGCCGCGACTGGGCCGGCCCGCATGCGGGCCGGGTGCACCAGGTGACGCTGGACGAGCTGAGGGCGCAGCTCGTCATCCACGCGTCCGGCGAGGCCGGGCAGTTGACGGCCGCCGCCACCAGGGCGACCGGCTTCACGCCCCGGGTCAGCGTCACCGCCACCGGCATCGTCCAGCAGATCAGCCGGCGCAACGACGTCAGCCTCTACAACGGCGGCATGGCCCTCTGGAGCGGCAGTGACGGCTCGGGCAGCGACTCCGCCTTCTGCACGACCGGGTTCCGGATGACGCGCGGCGGCACCAACAGCAACTGGATGACGACCGCCGGCCACTGCGGCCCGAACGGCAGGATCTTCTGGCACAACGGCCGGGCGGTCGCCCGGGTGAGCTCCAACTACGAGCCGCTCGGCACGGACGTCGCCATGCTGGCGCCGTGGGTCGACGGCGAGGCGTTCAGCCGGTACATCTGGTTCGGCCCCACCAACACCAGCACCAAGCGGGGGGTCACGGGCAAGAACACCACGTGGCCGGCGGTCGGTTCGGCGGTCTACGTCTCCGGCGCGAACGGCGGCCTCGTCCACGGCCTCGTCACCTCCACCACGGAGACGTGCGCGGGCATGCGGATGGTGCAGGTGGACACCAGGACGGGGCACGCCAACGACGGCGCCACGCTCGGCGGCGACTCGGGGGCCCCGGTGGTCCGGTGGAACACCGCCACCTCCGACACCACCGACGTGGTCGCGGTCGGCAGCCACGCCTGCGGCGACGGCTACACCACCTCGTACTTCGTGCCCATCCACCAGGTGGAGGCGGCCACCGACGCCACCGTGGTCGTCGGCGGCAACTAGCCCACCACCAGCGAACGGGCAGCCCGCGTAGCCCTCCGGGTGCACGCGGTCCCCGGCGGTCGGCCGACCGCCGGGGACCGCGTCCCCCGCTTCGAGGCGCACGTGCCGTAGGGTCAACTCGGGACGTCGCGGCGGCGGAAGCCGGCCAGGCCGGCCGCCAGCAGCACCACCGCCACCCCCGTCAGCACGACCAGCGGCAGCGCCGCCAGGTCGACCGCCGGCACCGACGGCACGTGCGTGTACGGGGACAGGTTCAGCGCCGCCTGCGGCAGGTCGAGCACCGCGCCGAGCTGCCCGAGCAGCAGGAACCCGATCAGCGCCGCCCAGGACAGCGCCACCGACCAACGGGGCAGCAGCCCGAACAGCGCCGTCACCACCCCGACCACCACCAGCAGGGCCGGCAGCCGCACCAGCGCCGCCGCGCCCAGCTCGGCGGTCTTCCCGAGCGGGTCGCTGGTGACCAGGCCGTAGCCGAGCCCGGTGGTGAGGCCGCCCAGCAGCACCAGGGCGAGCGCGCCGAGCGTGGCGGCGACCACCTGGGTGGTCAGCCAGCGGGTGCGGCTGACGGCCGTGGCCAGGATCGCCTCCAGCGGGCCGCCGGCCTCGTCGCCGCGCGTGCGCAGCAGCGCCTGCACGACGTACGCCCCGATGGTCAGCGCGAACAGCCCCAGCATCGCCGCCAGGTACGCGTCGATCAGTTTCGCGCCACCGCCCATCGCGCTGATCGCCTCGGCGGCGGCCGGGTTCTCCTCGATCATGGCGTTGAACTCGTCCCCGGCGATGCCCATCGAGAACCCGAGCACCGCCACCCCGATCGCCCAGCCGAGCAGCGCGCCGCGCTGCAACCGCCAGGCCAGCCCGGCGGGGCTGAGCAGCCGGGGCGAGGCCGCCGCCGGCCCCCGTCGGGGCGCGACGAGCCCCGCGCCGACGTCCCGCCGCTCGGCGAGGGCGTAGGCGAGCGCCACGCCGGCGACCAGCAGCGCGACGGGCAGCGCGAGCACCCACCACCGTTCGCCGGCGAACGCACGGACCTGGTTGCCCCAGCCGAGCGGGGAGAGCCAGGACGGCCAGGCGCTGACCACGCGCACGCCGCCGTCGGTCTGCTCGCCGAGCACGTCGCCGGCCGCGCGGAGCAGGAAGGCGACCCCGACGGTCGCGGCGGCGAGCGCGTTGGCGCCCCGGGAGGTGACCGACACCTGGGCGGTGACCGCGGCGATGCCGGTGAAGGACACCCCGACGCCGCCGACGGCGGCCGCCGCCGCGACGGACCCGGTGAGCGGCAGGCCGGCGCCGGCCAGGGCCACGGCGAGCAGGGCCGCGGCCAGCACGTTCGCCGCGACGATGACCAGCAGGGCGGCGGTGAGCAGCGCGTACCGGCCGACGACGGAGGCGCCCAGCAGCTCCGCCCGGCCGGTCTCCTCGTTCTGCCGGGTGTGCCGGACCACCGCGAAGGTGCTCAGCAGCGCGGCGAGCAGGGCCAGCGTCACGTACGTCTCGGCGACCACCACCGCGCCGAGTTCGGTGCCGGCGATGGGGCCGTTGAACGCGCGGGCGACCAGGCTGGACGCCGACGTGGTGGCGTACCCGACCCGGGATGCCTCGTCCGGGTAGAACTCCTTGACGCTCCCGGCGAGGGCGTAGCCGAGCAGGGGCGTGCCGAACACCCAGACGGCGAGCCGGAGCCGGTCGCGGCGCAGCACGAGCCGGGCGAGCCGCCCGGTGCCGGTGAACGCGCTCATCGGGCGCCCGCCTGCCGCTCGGCGCCCGCCCGGTGACCGTTGGCGGCCACGGCCGCGCGCTCGTCGCCGTAGTGGCGCAGGAACAACTCCTCCAGGGTGGGCGGGGCGCTGGTCAGGGCGCGGACGCCGAAGCGGACGAGGTGCCCGAGCAGCTCGTCGAGGTGGGCGGGCTCGATCTCCAGGTGGATGCGGCCGTCGACCTCGCGCACCTCGTGGACGCCCGGCAGGGCCGCCAGGCCGGTCGCCGGCCGCGCGGTCTCGACCGTGACCGCCGTACGCGTGAGGTGGCGCAGCTCGGCGAGGGTGCCGGACTCGACGGCCCGGCCCTCGCGGATGATGCTGACCCGGTCGCAGAGCGCCTCGACCTCGGCCAGCACGTGGCTGGAGAGCAGCACGGTGGCGCCGTCGCGCTTGAGCTGGCGGACCTCGTCCTGGAACACCGCCTCCATCAGCGGGTCCAGCCCGGAGGTCGGCTCGTCGAGCACGTAGAGCTCGACGTCGGACGCGAAGGCCGCGACGATGGCCACCTTCTGCCGGTTGCCCTTTGAGTAGGTGCGGCACTTGCGCGTCGGGTCGAGGTCGAAGCGCTCCAGCAGGGCGTCGCGGCGGCGCCGGTCGAGCCCGCCGCGCAGCTTGCCGAACAGGTCGATCGCCTCGCCGCCGGAGAGGTTCGGCCACAGGTTCACGTCGCCCGGCACGTACGCCAGCCGGCGGTGCAGGGCGACCGCCTCCCGCCACGGGTCGGCGTCGAACACCCGCACGTCGCCCGCGTCGCGGCGCAGCAGGCCGAGCAGGATCCGGATGGTGGTGGACTTGCCGGAGCCGTTGGGGCCGAGGAAGCCGTGCACCTCCCCCGCCTCGACCCGCAGGTCCAGTCCGTCGAGCGCCCGCACGCTGCCGAACGTCTTGACGAGGTTGTCGATGGAGATGACGGGCATGACCCCTCCTGCCGCTGGCGGTGCCGACCGTCCCCACTGTACTGACCGACGGTCAGTCGAATCAACGGTGATGTCACCCACCGGTCAGACGCGGCTACGCTTGCCGGCATGACCGTCGAGGCACCCGACGACACGCGCACCCGGATCCTGCGCGCCGCGCTCGACCTGTTCGCCGAGCACGGCTACCAGCGCACGTCGCTGCGCCAGATCGGCGAGCGGCTGCGGCTGACCAAGGCCGCGATCCTCTACCACTTCCCCACCAAGGAGCACCTGCTCACGGCCCTGATCGAGCCGCTGGTCGCCGACCTGGAGGGGCTGCTGGACGCGGCCGAGGCGGGGCCGGCCGAGCGGGCCCGCCGGACGGTCCTGGAGGGCTGGGTGGACACCATGCTGTCCCACCGCCGCCCGCTCGGCATGCTCTTCCACGACATCGCCCTCATCACGCGCGGCGACACGTACCACCGCCTGATGCGGATCGCGATGCGCGCCAACAACCTCATCGCCGGGCCCGACGCCGGGCGGCGGGAGCGGGTCCGGGCGGTGCAGGCGGTCGCCATGTGCAGCGACCCGGTCGTCTTCTTCACCGACGTGCCCGACGAGGTGCTGCGCGCGGACATGCTCGACGGCGTGCACCGCCTGCTGGACGGCACGCCGCCCGGGGACCACCCGGGCGCGGCCGGGGACGGCGGCGGCGCGGCGAGCGGCCGACGCCGGCCCGGCCGGCCGCGGGCGATGAGCCCGGAGCAGGTCGAGGCGGCCCGGCGGATGCACGCCGCCGGCAGCCACTCGGCGGACGAGATCGCCGCCGCGTTGGGGGTCTCGCGGGCCACCGTCTACCGCCACCTGGACCCGGTCGTCGCGAAATAATGAGACTCGTTACGAGACGGTTCTGAGACGCCGCGGAAGCCTGCCGACCGGTCAGCCGTCGTGCCACATCGGGGCGCCGCGGCGCAGGGTCCGCGCCGCGATGTCCGGAGCGGACAACACGTCGACCAGCCTGCGGGCCGCGACCACCGCGGGCGCCCCCAGCGTCGGGTGGCCGACCACCGCGTGGCACGCCTGCAGCCCGATCTCGGCCAGTTCCCGTCGGCCCAGCTCCATCCGCCGCCCGCGGGCCCGCCGCTCGGCGAGCACGGCCCGGAGCCGGTCGCGCACCTCCGCCCGCTCGTCCACGACGCGCCGCATCACCGCCACCGACCAGCCCCACGCCTGCACGAGCAGCAGCGGATCGGTGCGGTCGTCGGAGTCGTCGGGGCGGTCGGCCAGGCGCAGCTGCTCGTGGCAGAGGGCGAGGGCCGCGCCGGGGTCCCCGTCCCCGTCGAGCATGATCCGGGCCAGCATTCCCGCGCCGAGGGGCATCGACCGACCCGGGCCGTCGTCGTCGCTCTCCGCCGCGAGCAGCCGCTCCAGGTGCTGCCGAGCCGCGTCGACGTCGCCCTCCGCGTAGCGGACGACCGCCAGGAACTCCCGGGTCGCGGACAGGGGCCCGCCCGCCTGGTCCTCCCCACGCAGCAACTCGTCGCCGGCGGCCCGCAGCTCGGCCAGCGGCGCGGCGGCGGCGACCAGCTCGGAGACGCGCCGACGCTGCGCCGCCGGCGGCGTCGCGCCCGTGCGCGCGAGCGGCGCCGGCATCGACGCCAACAGGTCCCCCAGCCGGCTCCACTGCCCGGCGGCGGCGCCCACCAGCAGCGCCTTGCGCAGCGCGGCCAGGCTGAGGTCGTCGGCCGGCCCGACGTTCGCCGCGCGGGCCCGCGTGACGGCGGCGAACACGCCGAGCGCCTCCGGCCAGAACCCCGCCCGGGCCAGCTCGACACCGAACTCCTCGCGCGGCCGGCCGCCCCGCCGCCCCGCCAGCGAGCCCGCCGCCAGCCTGCTCTGCAGGCGGCCGTGCCGGAACCGGTACGCCCCGGCGCCGTGCCGCAACAGGCCGACGGTCTCGGCGTGGCCGAGGAACGCCAGCAGCCGGTGCGGCAGGCGGCCGCGTGCCGCCAGCACCATCCGGGTCAGGCAGAACCGGACCCACGCCCCGTCCCCGCGCGTGTGCACCCACCAGCCCAGCCCCGCGCCGAGCCCGGCGTAGCCGAGGGCCTGCGGCGAGGGCAGCCGGGGCAGCAGGCCGGTCACCCACAGCAGCGCGGAGCCGGCCAGCACACCGAGGAACCCGGTGGCGACGCTCGGCACCACCGACGCGATCGTCGCCGCGCGGTCGGCCCGCACGGTCTCGACCACGGCGGTGGCCCCGAGTTCCGCCGCCGGGGCGGCGACGTCTATCCGCAGCGCGGACCGGACCGCGACGAGGGCGAACCAGACGGCGCCGAGCACGACCGCGGCCCGCAGCTCGACCGGCCATCCGGTCAGCCCGGGCAGTCGGCCCGTCGCGGCGACCAGCTCGGGCGGAGGGGTGAACAGCCACAGCACGAACCAGGTCAGGAAGCCCCAGAACGCTCCCCGGGCCAGCCCGTCGAGCGTCCCCTCGCGGAGCGCGCCCCGGCCGCCCACGAACACGATCCGGGTGGGCCGGCTGCCCGGGTCGCGGGCGCCACCGCCCAGCGCGGCGGCCACCGCGGCGGCCGCCACCCCCAGGTCGGCGGGGTGGTCGGCGAGAGCGGTGAGCAGCTCGCGGGTGCCCGGGTCGGCGACCATCCCGGCCACCGACCGGAGCGCCTCCCCGGCGAGGGCGAGGGCCAACCACACCGCCAGCCCGGTACGCAGGCCGCCGACGACGGCCCAGAACAACCGGGGCAGCACGGCCGGCAACTGCCACCAGCGGAACTCGCGGACGCCGAGCGATTCCAGGTGCGCGGCCAGGAAGGTCAGGTAGCGCCGGGCCCGCTCCGGTTCCCATCGGCGCAGCCCCTGGGCGCCCCGGCGCGACCGCAGCGCGGCGTCGACCGCCCGGGACAGCAGCTCGTCCTCCACGGCGCCCCGCCCCCGGCTGGCCGCCAACGGCACGAGGTCGCGGGGGTCGGTGCCGGGCTGCTCGAACGCGCTGCGGGCCATCGCCACCATCAACGGCGTGACCAGCGCCCCGCTCAGCTCCGGGTCGCCGTCGATGCGCGCCGCGACGGTCGACCAGTTGCCGGCCTGGTGCAGGGGCGCGGCGTCGACCAGGTACTCCGCCACCTCGTCCGGAACCAGCGGCTCGATCACCACCACCGCGGCACCGCGCACCTTCTCGCCCTGGTCGAGGTACCTCTCGTACACCGACGTCCGGCAGGTCAGGACGAAGCGCTGCGTGGGCAACGCGTTGAGTTCCTCGAGGCAGGCGGTCACCCGTTCCTCGGGCACCTCGTCCAGGCCGTCGAGCACGGGCACGACGAGGTCCGTCTCGACCAGGTCCCGCAGCACCGCCACGCGACGGGGATGGCGGGGTGCGAGCTGCGTGTACCGCCGGGCGAGGCGGTCCACCAGCCAGTCGCGGAACGTCTCCACGGTCGGGTCCCACGACGCGACGGGCAGCAGCACCGGCACGGGCGCCTCGGGGTCCCGGTGCGGCGGCAGCTCACGCGCCATCCGCAGGGCGATGACCGACTTACCGGATCCCGCCGGTCCCAGCACCAGCAGCCGCCCGGACGGGATGCTCCGGTAGCGGCTCCACAGTGTCCCGTGGCGGCCGGACAGGTCCATCGGACCGGCCTCGCTGGACCGGCCGATTGCCCGCCAGGACGGCAGGAGCCGCTCGGCGGCGGTGCGCCAGGTCACCGGGAGTGGGTACGGCTCGTCGACCGCCCGCAGCAGCGCCTCGTCGCTCGGCTCGCGCCGGACCAGTTCGAAGAGTTCGTCCGCGACCGCCCGGCGGTGGACCGCCGCCGCTGCCGAGGCGGCCTGCCGGTTGGTGAGTACCTGGTCCAGCACGACGTAGACGGCGATGACACCGGCGATCACGCCCCAGGCCCAGTTGACCTTCTCGAAGTCGTACCGCAACCAGACCCAGGCGGTCCCGGCCGCCGCGACGACGGCCACGAGGACGAGCAGGGCCCATGTCCACCCCCGACGCTGCACCGCCTGATTGTGATCGTTTACCGGCCGCGCGGGCGGCCCGGGGTCGGGTGTCGGCGCGCACCGCCGACGACGGCCCCGGCCGTCAGGCGGCCAGCGTCGCGTAGCGGCCGGCGCGCTCCAGCAGGTCGTCGTGGGTGCCGGACTCGACGATACGGCCGTGGTCGAGCACGGCGATCCGGTCCGCGTCCCGCACGGTGGAGAGCCGGTGGGCGATGGTGATGGTGGTGCGGCCCCGGGCCACCTCGTCGAACGCCCGCTGCACCGCGCGTTCGGTCTCGGTGTCCAGCGCGCTGGTGGCCTCGTCGAGGATCAGGATGCGCGGGTCGCGCAGCAGCGTACGGGCGATGGCGAGGCGCTGCTTCTCGCCGCCGGAGAAGCGGTGCCCCCGCGAGCCGACGACCGTGTCGTACCCGTCGGGCAGGCCGGCGATCAGGTCGTGGATCCGGGCGGCGCGGGCGGCGGCCTCGATCTCGGCGTCGGTGGCGTCCGGGCGGGCGTAGCGCAGGTTCTCCCGCACGGTGGTGTGCAGCAGGTAGGTCTCCTGGCTGACCACGCCGACGATCGCCGCCAGGTCGGCCAGGCGCAGGTCGCGCAGGTCGACGCCGTCGACGGTGATCCGGCCGCTCGTCGGATCGTGCAGCCGGCTGACCAGCGCGGCCAGGGTGCTCTTGCCGGAGCCGGTCTCGCCGACCAGGGCGAGGCCGGTGCCGGCCGGCACGTCGAGGGTGATCCCGGCGACGGCGGCGGTGTCGCTGCCGGGGTAGCTGAAGGTGACGTCGGTGAACCGCAGGTCGCCCCGGACCCGGCGCGGGTCGACGTCGACCGGCTCGGCAGGGTCGTCGACCTCGACCGGCAGGTCCAGGTACTCGAAGATCCGGGCGAACAGCGCCAGCGAGGCGGTCACCGAGACGCCCACGTTGAGCAGGCCCATCAGCGGCCGGAACAGCCCGCCCTGCAACGCGGTGAAGGCGACCAGGGTGCCGATGCTGAGCGTGCCGGCGGCGCCGGGCAGACCGGCGCTGAGGTAGATGACCGCCGGGATGGCGGCGAAGACGACGCTCATCGTGGCCATCCGCCAGCGGCCGGCGAGTTCGGAGCGCAACTCAAGGTCGACCAGGCGGGCCGACGAGGCGGTGAAGCGCGCGGCCAGCGCCGGGCCGGTGCCGAGGGTCTTCGCCAGGTGTACGCCGCTGACCGACAGCCCCTCCTCGACGGTGACGTTGAGGTCGGCGAGTTCGCGCTGGCGCCGCGCGGTGATCTCGCGACGCAGGTGGGCGACCCGGCGGGTCAGCCAGACCGCCGGCGGCAGGACGACGAGAGAGACCAGCGAGAGCCGCCAGGAGAGCGCGACCATCGCCGCCGCGGTGGCCACCACGGTGGTCAGGTTGGACGCGATCGAGGTGGCGGTGGAGGTGACCACGCTCTGCATGCCGCCGATGTCGTTGGTGATCCGCGACTGCACCTCGCCGGTGCGGGTGCGGGTAAAGAACGCCAGCGACTGCCGTTGCAGGTGGGTGAAGACGTCGGTGCGCAGCCGGTGCATGACCTGCTGCCCGACCCGGGTGGAGATCCAGGTCTGGAGGACGCCGAGCACCGAGGTCACCGCGGCGACCGCGACCATGCCGGCCACCAGCCAGACGAGCAGCGCCAGGTCGCGTTGCGGCAGGGCCCGGTCGATCACGGCGCGGAGCAGGAAGGGGGAGGCCATGGCGAGCACCGAGGACACCACGATGATCGCGGTGACCGTGGCGAGCGCGCCCCGGTGCCGGGCGAACAGCCCGCCGATACGCCGCAGCGACACATGGCGGGCCTGTGCCTTCTCGGCGGCGCTGAGCTTGCGGGGGCCGCGGTCGCGGCCGGAGGGGTGGGGTTCCAAGGGGTACTCCCTCACGTCGGAGATGCTGAGGTTCCCTCAACATGAGGCAACAACAGCTCCTCCTGCTACGGTATTCCCGTGACCGGAGACACCGACGACGCCGGGGACGGCCTCGCCGAGGCGTTCTGGGCGGTGACCCGGCGGCTGCGGCACCGCACCCGGGAGGCGCTCGCGCCGTGGGACGTCACGCCCGGCCAGTCCCGGGCGCTCGGCGTGCTCATCCGGCACGGCGCGCTGCGGCCCGGCGCGCTCGCCGAGCACCTGCGCATCGCCCCGCGTTCGGCCACCGAGGTCGTCGACGACCTGGAGGCGCGCGGCCTCGTGCGACGCCGTCCCGACCCCGCGGACCGACGCGCCACCCTGGTCGCCCCGACCGAGGAGGGCACGCGGGCCGGCAAGGCCATCCACGCCGCCCGCCGGGCCGCCGCCGAGGACCTCTTCGGTGGCCTCGCGCCGGCCGACCGGGCACAGCTCGCCCGCATCCTGCGTACGCTGCACGACTGACCGGCCGCCCACGGAGCCGGCACCGCCCCGCGGGCCGCCCCGGGCCACTCCCCGGGGGTTTGACCCGACCGGATTCGGGTAGCCCAGCCGCCCGTCCTGGCGACGGGACCGGGCCCCTGCGAGCGGGTGGTCCGCCACCTGCGACGCCGACAGGAGTGGTGACGGTGGGTCCGGTTCCCCCGAAAGCCGGTGACCGCTGACGATGTGCGGCATCAGTGGCGAGGCGAGGTTCGACGGGTCGACGCCCGACGCCGACGCGGTGACCCGGATGACCGAGGCGATGCGGTCCCGGGGCCCCGACGGCGAGGGCCTGTGGAACGACGGCTGGGTCACCCTCGGGCACCGCCGCCTCACCATCATCGACCTCTCCGCGGCGGGCGGCCAGCCGATGGTGCGCGAGGACCTCGGGTTGGGGCTGGTCTTCAACGGCTGCGTCTACAACTACCCCCAACTGCGCGACGAACTGCGGGCGGCCGGGCACACCTTCCGCTCCACCAGCGACACCGAGGTGATCCTGGCGGCGTACGCGCAGTGGGGCGAACGCTTCGTCGACCACCTGGTCGGCATGTTCGCCGTGGTCCTCGTGGACCGGCAGCGGCGACGGCTGGTGCTGGCCCGCGACCGGCTCGGCATCAAACCGCTGTATCTGGCCGAGTCCCCCGGCCGGCTACGGTTCGCCTCCACCCTGCCCGCGCTGCTGCGCGCCGGCGACGTGGACACCACGATCGACCCGGTGGCGCTGCACCACTACCTGTCCTGGCACTCGATCGTGCCGGCGCCCCGCACCGTGCTGCGCGGCGTACGCAAACTCCCCCCGGCCACCGTACGGGTCGTGGAGGCCGACGGGCGCAGCCGCGAGCACGTCTACTGGCGGCCCGGCTACGCCCGGGACCCCGCCCACGGCGGGATGGACGCGCGGGACTGGCGGGCCGCGATCGGCGGCGCGCTGCGCACGGCGGTCCGACGGCGGCTCGTCGCCGACGTCCCGGTCGGCGTGCTGCTCTCCGGCGGCCTGGACTCCAGCATGATCGTGGCGCTGCTGGCCGAGGCCGGGCAGCACCACCTCCAGACCTTCAGCATCGGCTTCGACAGCCGCGGCGGCGAGGTCGGCGACGAGTTCCACTACTCCGACCTCGTCGCCCGCGCCTTCGACACCGACCACCACCGCATCCGGCTCGCCGACGACGACCTGGTCCCGGCGGTACGCCGGACCGTCCACGCGATGACCGAGCCGATGGGCAGCCACGACGTGGTCGCCTTCCACCTGCTGTCCGAGCAGGTCGCGCAGCACGTCAAGGTGGCCCAGTCCGGGCAGGGCGCCGACGAGGTCTTCGCCGGCTACGGCTACCACCAGCCCCTCGCCCGGGTGCCCCGCGACGGCGCGGCGGACGCCTTCGCCGACGCGTTCTTCGACCGGGACCACGCCGAACTGTGCCGGGTGGTCAGCCCCGCGTACGCCTGCGACCGCGACGCCAGCCGTGAGCTGCTCACCGCCGACCTGGCGGCGAGCGGGGCGGACACCGCGCTGGACGCCGTGCTGCGCCTGGACACCCACCTGATGCTCCCCGACGACCCGGTGAAGCGGGTGGACAGCATGAGCATGGCGTGGGGGCTGGAGGTGCGTACGCCCTTCCTCGACCAGGATCTGGTCGCCCTCGCGGCGGCCTGCCCGCCCGAGCACAAGGTGGCCGGCGGCGGCAAGGGCGTGCTGAAGGAGATCGCCCGGGAGGTGCTGCCGGCCGAGGTGGTCGACCGGCCGAAGGGCTACTTCCCCGTGCCGGCGCTGCGCAACGTCGACGGCCCCGTGCGGCAGCTCGTCACCGAGGCCCTCGCCGCCCCCGCCGCCCGGGAACGCGGCCTGTTCCGCCGTGAGTACCTCGACGAGCTGCTCGCGGTGCCGGACCGGGCGCAGGCCGCCGCCGGCAGCAACAAGCTGTGGCAGATCGGCCTGCTGGAGCTGTGGCTCCAGTCCCACGACATCCGCTGACCGGCACGGCCCCGGCCCGCCCCGGCCCACACCCCTCCGACCCCACGGCCGGCCCGCCTCGGCCCACACCCCTCCGACCCCGCGGCCCGGTCGCGGTAGCGGCGGCCCCGGCAGCGTCGCACCCCGCGGCCAGCACCGGCCAACCCGGCTGGGGTTGAGCCCAGCCGGTGCGCTCACGAGTGGAACGCCACGGGTGTCACCCGGCGACGGTGACACCCGTGGTGTTCCACCGGTCACCACCGCTCGGGGTGGGGGCGTCACCCTGCGCCGCCGGTGCCCGCGTGGCGGGGCGGCACCCGGGGTCGGGCGGCTTCAGCAGGCGAGGGTCTCGGCGGCCAGGTGGTCCAGGACGGCCCGTACGTCGTTGCCGGTGCGGGCCATCACCCGGCGCTGCCGGGTGGCGCCGGCGCCGTCCCGGCGCACCCGGGCCACCTGGTCGCGTACGTGGTCGAGGTCGCCGTGGCGCGCCAGGGCGGGCGCGACGGTGGCGACGAGTTCGTCGACCAGATCCCACGCGGGGCGGGCGCCGCCGGAGCGCAGGTCGATCAGGTCGCCCTCCAGTCCGTCGTGGGCGGCCCGCCAGTGCGCGGCGGAGACCAGGCAGTCCCGGATCCGGGGGGCGGGAACCCCGGCGCGGACGTCGTCGGCCAGCGTCGCGACGAGCGCCCGGACCAGGCCGGCGACGAGCACCGTGTCGTCCACGCCCGGGCAGACGTCACCCACCCGGATCTCGACGGTGGGGTACGCGGTGGAAGGGCGGGCGTACCAGTAGACCATCGCGGCGTCGAGCATGATCCCGGCGCGGATCAGGTCGTCCACCGTCGCGTCGTAGTCGGCGGCCGACTCGAAGTGCGGGGTCGGCCCGATGCTGGGCCAGCGCTCCAGCTGCATCGAGCGCCAGCTGGCGTGCCCGGTGTCGCGGCCGTCGTGCAGCGGCGAGTTGGCGGTGACCGCCTGCACCACCGGCAGCCACGGGCGCAGGTGGTTGCACACCTGGACGGCCAGTTCGCGGTCGGGCAGCCCGACGTGGACGTGGCAGCCGCAGACCGCCGGATCGTGCGCGACCGGGCCGAAGCGGCGGGACATGGCGTGGTAGCGAGGTTTGTCCGGTACCGTCCGGTGCGGCTCGTGCACGGGGGTGGCACCGACCGCGACGAGCCGGGCCCCGGCGGCACGGGCCGCGTCGGCGGCCGAACGGCGCAGCGCCACCAGGTGGGCGCGCAGCTCGGCCAGGTCGGCCGTGACCGGCGTGACCATCTCCACCATGCTGTGCCGGAACTCCTGGCGGCTCTGGTCCCGGGCCGTCCCGGACAGGGCGGCGAGCACCCGGTCGGCGACCGGAAGACTCTCCCCCGTCCGGGGATCGAGCAGCAGGTACTCCTCCTCGACCCCGAGGGTGAGGGCGGCCAAGTCGGGCACCGCGGTGGTGACTGCCGGGCGGTACGTCATGGGCCGTCGGCATCCGTTCGTCGGGCGGCGCGCCGCGGCGCCGCGCTGCCGGACGACCCGGGTTCCCGGCCCACCGACCGGGCAAACGCGCAGGACAGGGCGCCGGCTGGCCGTAGTCGGCCGGGTGCCGACGCAGCCGTCCGGGCGTCATCCGCCCGTCAGCGCCGAGACGGCCCGGGCAGCCAGGAAGGCACGCTCCGTCGCGTTGTCCGTCCGCTCGGCGTGGAACACGTGTTGACGTCCTCCCTGCCATGAAATGGCGGGGATTCCGGCCTGCTACACCTGGCAGGGTGTGAGCTTCCGGTGGGTTACCGCTTCACCGCGCTGTGCCGGCAGGGGTGCCGGTCTTACCTGCGCTCCACGGTCGTTGAGGTCCGCCCGTCCGGCGGCCCTGATGTTCCGGGCGGCGTTGCCGTCCCTGTCGTGGACACTGCCGCACGGGCAGACCCACGACCGGACGTCCAACGCCAGCTTGTCACCGACCCGCCCACAATCGGAGCACATACGGGTGGACGGCAACCAGCGGTCCACCCGCCCGAATGTGCGCCCGTACCGGGCGGCCTTGTACGCCAACATCCCGACGAACGTCGACCAGCCCGCGTCGTGTACGGACTTGGCGAGTTTCGTGCGGGCGAGACCGGCCACGGCGAGGTCTTCCACGTACACCGCTTGAGTCTCGCGGATGATCGTGGTCGACAGCTTGTGCAGCCAGTCCCGCCGCGTGTCGGCCACCCTCGCGTGCGCGCGAGCAACCCTCACGACGGCTTTCCTCCGGTTGTTGCTGCCCCGCTGCTTGCGGGACAAATCCTGCTGCAGGCGGCGCAGCTTGCGCGCCGCGCGGCGCAGGAACTTCGGCGCGGCGATCTTCGTGCCGTCAGACAGCACGGCGAAGTGCGTCAGGCCCAGGTCGATGCCCACCTCGGCGTCGACCTCGGGTAACGGCTGGTCGGCGGTCTGTACCACGAACGAGGCGAAGTACCTGCCGGCGGCGTCCTTGATCACGGTCACGCTCGACGGCGACGCAGGCAGACGACGCGACCAGCGCACCTCCAGATCACCGACCTTCGGCAACCTGAGCCGACCGTTGTCCAACACCTTGAACCGCGAGTTCTTCGTGAACCGGATCGCCTGCCGGTTGTCCTTGCGGCACCGGAACCGGGGCGGCGCGATCCTGCGTCCCTTGCGCTTGCCCGACAACGAGGCGAAGAAGTTCCGGTACGCCGCGTTCAGGTCCGCCAGGGCCTGCTGCAACACCACCGACGACACCTCACCCAGCCACGCCCGCTCGGACGTTTTCTTCGCCTCCGTAATCACCAGCTTCGACAACTCGCCGTCAGACACGTACGGCAGCCCAGCCTCCCTGGCTTGCTGGCGTGCGCGCAGCCCGTCGTTGAACACCACCCGCGCACACCCGAACGCCCGAGCCAACGCCTGCTGCTGACCCGCCGTCGGGGAGACCCGGAAGTTGTACCGAAGCTGCACACCGGACAACATAGCTCTGACCTGTGACCATCCTGCTTAGAGCACGCTCGGGCCTTGATGGCCCTCCCCCGCGGGCCTCCACCTCCGCCCTGAGGTGAAGAGCGGAGCACTGGCCCGCGTCCTGGTAGCGGCCGACACGGCGTCGGGCGCGTCGCTGTGCACGGCGGCGATCGCGGCCTGGATCTGATACAGCCCGGGCCGGTCGCGGCGCAGGCAGCGGCAGACCAGGGCTTACCCCTGGCGACAAGCCCGGCGTCCCACCGGCGGTGGTGATGATCCAACCGGCCGGGCTGGGCGGCGGACCCGTCTCGGGCCACCGCGCCGCCACCGTGAACGCCTCCTGCACCGCCTCCTCGGCGAGGTCGAGGTCGCCGAGGAGGCGGACCAGGACGGCGACCGCGCGGCCGTACTCCGTGCGGAACGCCGCCTCCACGTCCGACACGCTCAGTCCTCGCCCTGGAAGGGGCGCACCTCGATCGGCAGGGTGGTGGCCAGCTCGCGCATCACCCCGGCCAGGAACTCCGGGTCCACCAGCTCCTCGCCGCCGGGCTGGTAGATGCTGAGCAGGTACTCCTTCATGGCTTCTCCTCGCTCGGCGGCCGGCGCCACCGCCGGCCTCTCATCCTCCACACGAACGTGGCGAGCCCGGATCGACAACCCGCGCGCGAGATCCGGCGAACGGGCCGGCGACGGGCCGGGCCACGTCGTCGTTGCCGGACGTGCGACGAGCGTGGAGGCGACACCCGGTCACGTCCGGTCTCCAGGTCCGGCGGCCTCCGACGCCGACGACGGTCAGGGCCGCCGGACCAGCTCGCCGACGGTGGTCCGCGCCGGCGGGCCGACGAGCGTCATCGGCCCGTCGTGCGGGTGGGGCGTCCCGCCGACCGCCGTCAGCCCGGCTCGCCCGTCAGCAACGCGGCCACGGCGTCGGCGGTGGCCGGATGCGTGGCCAGCAGGGCGGTCAGGCCCGGCGGGGTGGCGGGCGCAGGAGCGGCCTCCTCGCGCCACCCGCCGTCGCAGCCGAGCAGGGCGGCGACGGCGTCCACGGCCACCGGGTGGCCGGACAGCAGGGTGGCCACCGGACCGGACGCGACGGCGGGGACCGCCGGTGCCGGCGGGGACGCCGACGCCGACCACGGCGGCACCCAGGCGTCCAGTGCGGGCAGCGACGCGGGGAAGGTACGGCCCGCCTCCCGCACCAGCAGCGGCACCAGTTCCGGGCCGTGGTCGCGCAGAGTGGTGATCAGCGTGGGCAGCCAGGGCAGCAGGACCGGGTCGGGCAGCCGGGCGAACGCCGACGACATCACCTCCACGACGAACGGGGCGAGCCCCGGCACCGACTCCAGGGCCTGTACGAAGCCGCTGAGGTACTGCGGGAAGGCGGGCACCACCAGCGGGTTGCCGAGCAGGTCGGCGCACCGCTGGCGCAGCTCGGCCAGGGTCAGCAGGCCGAGCTGGTGCCGGGCGACCCAGAGCAGCGCGACCTTGGCCGGCGCCTCCGGGTGGGACTGCGCGACGGCGAGTTCGAGCTGGGACCGGTCGCAGCCCAGGGAGAGCGCCAGGCTCTCCATGCCGAACAGGAAGCCGAGCATGGCGCCGACCTGCTGTACCCCGCTCCCCTCGTCGACGAACGCCGTGGGCAGCAGCGTGCAGTAGTGGGCGTACCCGGTGGTCACGAACGCCTCGCACCAGGCCGGCAGCGGCCCGGTGGCGCGATGGTGGGCCAGCAGCCGCCGGATCCGGCGCAGCACCTCGGGGGCGTCGTCGACGGTGCGTTCGGCGGCGAGCAGCTCCACCGCCCGGTTGCCCAGCTCGTCGACCAGGCGCGGGCTGTCGAGCAGTCGTACGGCGTCCTCGACGGCCTCCAGCGCGACCGAGGCCGTGGCGTCCGGACCCCGGACGGCGCGCCGCAGCCGCTGTTCCAGCACCTGCTCGACGGTGACGCCCTCGTAGCCCAGCTCGATCAGCGCCCGCTGGTGGCGGCCGAGGGCCAGGTCCCAGCTCTCCTGGATCGAGCGGTGCCCCAACCGGCGCTCGCCCATGATGGGTCGTACCGCGTCGGGGGGCAGCAGGTGCCGCAGCCGCCAGAGCAGATCGGAGCAGGGCGCCAGCCCGGGTTCGGCGTGCAGGTCCAGCAGCGCCCGCTGGACCTGGCGCTTCTCCAGGTCCAGCCCGAGCGGGGCGAGCCGGTCGTGGACGTCGCGGGCGAGCGGCGGAAGGGCCTCGTAGCCCACCTGGCCGATCCGGTCGCCGCCGAACAGGATCTCGCAGAGCCGGCGGACGTCCCGGCGCCCCGGGACGACGTCCTTCTCGATGCAGGTGACGGCCGCGTCGGCGAAGTCGTACGGCGTGGGGCGGGCCCGGTTGCGCAGGCCGGCGAGGAGGATCGAGGTCTCGAAGACGGCGATGGCGTCGGCGGTGCTGGCCAGGTAGCCGTTGCGCCGGGCCAGCCGGACGATGTCGACGCACCAGCCCCGCAGCTCCGCCTCGTCGAGGCCCTGCACCGCCGGTGGCCGCCCGAGGTAGCCGGAGAGCCGGTCGGCGACCGGGGCGGCGGGCACGGGGGCCGGTGCGGCGCGGCGGCGCCCGGCGCGGGTGCGGGTGCCGCGCTGCCCCTCGAGTTGGAACGGCGACAGCCCGGACCGGGCGATCGCCTTCGTCCAGGTCGCCGCGGCGATCGACACCGACCCGGCCGCGAGCCCGAACTGCGCCTCGATGGCGGAGTGGCTGGAGGGGATCAAGCCGTAGTGCCACCGGGTGCCGGTGCGCGGGGTGATCTCGAACGGGGCGTCGGCGCGCAGCCCGAACTGCTCGACGCGGCTGGCGGCGTGGAACGCGCCGCAGACGTAGAGGCAGTCGGCGGGATCAGCCCCGGAGGCGGCGAGGTGCTGCCGCATCCGGGTCCACATGTGGCGCTCGCGGTCCTCGTCGCGGTCGCGCCGGTCCGCCCCGGCCGGGCGCAGCCGCCGGAACAGGCTGCCGATCAGCACCATCACCTGCCGGTAGGTGTCGTGGTCGGCGTCGGCGAGCGGCTGCTCGACGTACTGGTCCCACCACTCCGACCAGTGCCGCACCTTGCCGTGGTGCAGCAGGTACGCCTCGAGTTCCGCGAAGCGGGGCCGCAGGTCCCCGATCTCGACCCCGACGGCGTCCCCGTGCAGGGCCGCCTCCTCCTCCGCCGGCGCGGTCGACTCGGCGTCCCCGGCCGGGGCGTCGTCGGCGGTGCCGGGAGGGCGGGGCAGCCACTGGAAGACGTGGTCGGTGGAGCGGTCCACCAGGACCAGCTCGACCCCGGGCGTCTCCAGCGCGTACGCGATGGCCTGGTATTCGGCGCTGGCCTCGGTGATCGGCGCGACCACGCTGAGCGGCCCCCAGTCGGCCGGAAAGCCCTCCAGCTCCGAGGCGAACGCCTGCACCGCCACCGGGAGGCGGCAGTTGCGCAGCTCGCCCAGCAGCGGCTGGAGGTCCTCGCAGAGCTCCAGGTAGATCACCTTCGGCTGCTTGGCGCGCAGCCGCCGGACCATGGCCAGCGCGGACGCCGGCGAGTGGTGGCAGACCGGGAAGATCTCCAGTTCCTCGCCGAGGGCGCGGTCGACGTCGTCGACCATGCCGGCGAGGATGTCGGCGACGGCGCCCGGACTGTCGGCGAAGGCGGTGGCGGCGTCGGCGAGCTGCTGGCGCAGCTCGCCGAACGGCCCGGCCTCGATGGGCGCGGTCACGACAGGGAGGCGATGGCCTGGCGGCCGCCGTCGAGGAAGCCCTCCCAGGGGCCGCCGTCCTGCTTGGCGCGCGGTTCCACCACCCCGTGCAGGTACTTGTTGAGGATCGCCAAATCCTCCGGGCTGCGCCGGGCCAGGGAGCCGACCAGCGACCCGGCCAGCGTCGCGGCGCGCAGGGTGCGGTCGCCGAAGAACTGGCTGTGCAGGATGGCGTCCTCCAGGACGCCGATCTGCTCGGCGGTGGACAGCGCCGACTCCAGCTTCTCGTCGTCGCTGGTCGCCGAGGAGGCGGCGGCACGCAGGTCGGCGAAGCTCTGCAACAGAATGTCCAGCAGGGTGGGCGGCACGTCGAGCGTGATCTGGTGCCGGCGCAGCAGCTCCTCGGTGCGGAAGCGGACGATCTCCGCCTCGCTGCGCTTGTTGGTCACCACGGGGATCCGGACGAAGTTGAACCGCCGCTTGAGCGCGGACGAGAGGTCGTTCACGCCCCGGTCCCGGCTGTTCGCGGTGGCGATGATCGAGAAGCCGGGCTTGGCGAAGACGATGTTGTCGTGGTCCAGCTCCGGGATGGAGACGTACTTCTCCGACAGGATCGAGATCAGCGCGTCCTGCACGTCGCTGGTGGAGCGGGTCAGCTCCTCGAACCGGCCGACCACGCCCTGCTCCATCGCCGTCATGATCGGCGACGGGATCATCGACTCCCGGGACTGGCCCCTGGCGATCACCATCGACACGTTCCACGAGTACTTGATGTGGTCCTCGGTGGTGCCGGCGGTGCCCTGCACCACCAGCGTCGAGTTGCGGCAGACCGCGGCGGACAGCAGCTCGGCGAGCCAGCTCTTGCCGGTGCCCGGGTCGCCGATCAGCAGCAGGCCCCGGTCCGACGCCAGGGTCACGATGCTCCGTTCGACGAACGTACGGTCGCCGAACCACTTCTGCGGGATCTCCCGGTCGAGCCCGTCGGCCCGCTCCGAGCCGAGGATGAACAGTCGGACCATCCGCGGGCTCAGCCGCCACGAGAACGGCTTCGGGTCGGTGTCGACCGACTCCAGGTAGTCGAGTTCCTCGGCGTACTTGACCTCGGCGGGGGCACGCAGCATCTCGGACATGAGGGGTTCGTTCTCCTAGGTGAGGAAGCTCTTGAGCTCGAAGACGAGTTTGCGGATGTGGCCGGAGATCACCGGCGTGCCCAGATCCTTGAAGCGTTGCCGGAACCAGGGGTTGACGCTCTGCTGGCCCGAGCTGTTGACCGAGCCGACCGGGATGAACCGCACCCCGGAGCGGTGCACCGCCTCGATGCCGTCGAACAGCGGCTGGGAGCGGCCGAACTCGTAGAAGTCCGAGATCCACACCATGACCGTGTTCTTCGGCTCGACGATCTTGGGGCGGGCCATCGCCATCGCGACCGGGCCGTCGTTGCCGCCGCCCAGGTTGGTGCGCAGCAGCACCTCGAACGGGTCGTGCACCCACGGCGTCAGGTCCAGCGCCCGCGTGTCGAACGCGATCAGGTGCACGTCCACCTTGGGCAGCCCGGCGAAGATCGACGCGAGGATGGTGCAGTTGACCATCGAGTCGACCATGGAGCCCGACTGGTCCACCACCACGATCAGCCGGGCCGGCGTGACCCGGCGGGCCGTCTGCCGGTAGTAGAGCCGGTCGACGTAGAGGCGCTCGTCCTCCGGGCTCCAGTTGGTCAGGTTCTGCCAGATGGTGCGGTCGAGGTCGAGGTTGCGGTACACCCGCTTCGGCGGCACGGACCGGTCGACGACGCCGACGCTGGTCTGCGCGACCTGGGTACGCAGCACCTCCGCGACCTCGTCGACGAAGCGGCGGATGAGCGCCTTGGCGTTGGCCAGGGCCACGCCGGAGAGGTTGGCCTTGTCCCGCAGCAGTTGCTCGATCAGCGACATGCTCGGCGTCAGCCGGCTGGCCAGCGCCGGGTCGGCCAGCACCTCCCGCAGGTGCATCCGGCGGACCAGGTCGCCCTCCAGGCCGGCGAGCACCCCGCCGAGGCCGTCGGTGCCGCCCTGCCGGCGCAGCCCCCCGGGCTCCAGGCCGAGCGCCTGCTCGAACCAGCCCGCGTCGGACTGCCACCGGGCCAGTTGACCGGCGTCGACCGCCCCGTGGCCGGTGGCGAACACGTTGAGCAGCAGCTTCGACACCAGCGCGGCGCGGCGCACCTCCGCGGTGCCCGGTCCGGTCGCCGGCCCGCCGCCGCCCGATCCCGCACCGCCCGACCCGGCGTCGGCGCCGGTCCCGAGGTCGACGCCCGACCCGCTGTCGGCGCCCGACCCGAGGTCGACGCCCGACCCGCTGTCAGCGCCCGACCCGAGGTCGACGCCCGACCCGGCGTCGGCACCGGGCCCGAGGTCGGCGCCCGACCCGGTGCCCGTCGTGGCGCTCGATCCGGTGTCGGCGCCGGCCCCGGCGTCCGTCGTGGCGGCGGGGTCGGGCGGGGTGGGCCCACCGCCCGGCGGCTGGCCCGCGCCCGCGTCCTGCTCCGGTTGAAGCAGGCCGCGCAGCTCGGCGGCGAGGGCCGGGAAGCGCTGGACGACGGTGTCCACCGACACCGCCGGGTCCAGCAGGGCGGCCGGCAGACCGAGGTCGTCGACGACCGCCATGCTGGCCGACTCCAGGGCGGGCTGCTCGTCGGGGTCGAAGAGCCGGGCGAGCAGACGCCAGTAGAGCACCTGGCGTCGGTTGGCGTCGGCGTGGTCCGCGGGGGCGAGGGAGTCGGTCATCGGCGCAGCAACCGTCCCGCGCGCTCGCGCAGCACCGCCACGGCGTCGCCCGCCTTGGCGTCGGCCTTGGCGGCCTTCGGGTCGGTGACTCCGCACGCCCAGTCGCCGGTGTGCGCGCCGACCGGCTTGCGCTTGACGGTGGCCTGCACCGCCAGCGGCTGGAGCAGCCACCGGCCGTCGTCCCACCGGACCAGGCCGAGGCACGCCGACGAGGCCGCGACCAGGTCGGGCGTGAGCGGGCCGCAGGAGGGCAGCCGGTCGACCGCGACGGCGAGCGGGTGGCCGTCGAGTTCGACCGTGAGCGCGCCGTCGTCGTCGCGCACGGTGTAGCCCTCCAGCAGGACAGGCTCGGCGATCCCGACCGGGTGCCGGTCCAGCGGCGCCGGCGCCGCCGCGACCGCCGCCGGCAGCAGGACCCGCGCGGTGGCGAACGGGTCGGCTGCCTCGCCGAGTCGCGCCCGGTCGTCACGCCAGAGCAGATCCGCGCCGCGCAGCGGAAGGCCGCTGACCGTCAGGCCCCGCCGTTCGGCCAGCGCGGCCAACAGCACGGGGTGGGCGTCCAGCAGGCGCCACAGCGCCGGCCCGACGATCGTCTCCACCTTGACCGCCCCGACGGCGGCGCGGACCAGGCGGGGCGCTCCACCGTCGGCCGGTTCGAGGATCCCGTGCACCTGGGCCTGCACGGCGGTGTCGTGCTCGTGCACGTCGACGCCGAGCACGAGGAGCCGCCCGGACACCTCCTCGACGGCCGGCGGGGCGGTCACGGCCGCCGCGTCCTGGGCGAGCAGCAGGCCCCGCGCCCACAGGTCGGCCCAGCGCCGGACCGGCGGATGCGCCATCGTGGCGACCGGCGCGCAGGCCCGCAGCTCGGCGGCCAGGCCGTCGAGCAGCACCGCCAGCCGCCGCAGGCCCGGCTCGGCGAGCGCGGCCTCGATCGGCGTCGCGGCCGCGGCGACGAGCTCGTGGTCGACGCCGCCCCACCCCGCGAGCGCCAGCTCGTGCAGCCACGCGCGGACGCCGGCGAGCGGCGGCGGCGCGTCCGCCGCGGGCCCGGGCGGGCCCGGCGCCCAGGGGGCGCGCGCCCGGCCCAGGGCGGTGTCGAGCTGCCCGAGCAGCGCGTCGTGGGCCGCGCCGAGCAGCGCGCACCGGGCACCGGCGAGGGCGACGAGATGGTCCTCGGTCACCGAACCGGCGGTCACCTTGCCGACCGCCTCGGCCACCAGGTCGCCGAGCGGGGTGGGGGCGAGCGCTCCGGCCAGCGCGGCCAGCGCCGCCGCGTCCTCCTCGTTGACCCGGGCGAACCCGCGGACCAGGGCGCCGTCGAGACCCGCGACGAGGTCGAGGGCGTCGGTCAGACCGGTCGGTGCGCCGTCGCGCAGGACGGCGAGCTGCGTGCCGAGCATCAGCGGCCCGCCCCGGTGGCCGGGAACCAGTGCAGCTCGGGCAGGGGAGCCGTGCTGCCGGGGAGTTCCAGATAGGACAGGTGGCGCAGGAAGCGGCTGAACACGACCGCGGCGGGGGTCGGCTCGTGCCGCGCGTCCAGGGCGGCGGTCAGGTCCCCGCCGCTGCTCGCCCCGTCGCCGACCTCGACCCGCAGGTAGCGGGCGACCCGGTCGACGCCGTACTGGAGGACGGCCTCGTCCACGAGGGCGTGCAGGTGCTTGCACAGGACACCGCGCAGCCCGCCGCAGGGGCGGTTGTTGTTGGTGCTGCAGTGGTAGGCGTGGGTGCCGGCCGCGATCGAGGACACGTAGACCCGCTCGACGTCCGACCCGCTGGACACCACGCCCTGCAACCGCCCGTCGGCCAGCTCCACGAAGGGCACCTTGGCCAGCTTGCGGGGCCGTGCGGGCGGCACCACCCGCACGGTGCTGCGCCGTCTCCACGCGGCCAGTTCCGCGTCCGCCACTGTCCGAACCTCCCGTCCGCCGCCGCGCGGCGCCACCGTGACCACGCCGACGCCGGATGGACCCGGCGTCGCCGTCACGACGAGGATCATGGACCACGGGTGCGACATCGTCGCCGGGGGCCGGCGATGTCAGGGGCGACGACCGCCGGCGCGGGGTGTCGCGGTTGGTCGCGGTCAGGGCGGCACGGGCGTACGACCTGCGTCGTGTCTCCGACACCGACCCACGTTCATCAGGTCTCGCCTAATTAAGTTGAAGTTGATATAAATGACCGGTGCACGCCTTCGATGTGCTCGGCGACCCGGTGCGGCGCCGCATCCTCGAACTGCTCACCGATGGTGAGATGACCGCCGGTGGGCTGTGCGACGTGATCCGGCGCGAGTTCGGGATCTCCCAGCCCGCCGTCTCGCAGCACCTCAAGGTGTTGCGGGACAACGGCTTCGCCACCGTGCGCGCGGAGGGGACCCGACGGCTCTACGCCGTCGACCCCCGGCCCCTGCGGGAGGTCGACCAGTGGCTCGACCACTTCCGTCGGTTCTGGACGCCGCCCCTGCAGGCCCTCGCGACCGAGCTCGCCCGAGGCATGCGCGAACGGCGGCTACGCGGGCGGCCCGGCGACGCGCCCGACGACGACGGCGACCGCTGAGGCCGCCGCCGCCGGAGAAACGTGCGGCGTCCTGTCGGAGCCGTCGGGCAGACTCTCCGGCATGTCGCCGCGATCCGTCGCCACCCTCGTCGCCGCCACGCAGGCCGGCGAGAGGGTCCGCTACCTGCGCTTCTGGGGCCACCGGCCGCGCCGCGACGGCGGCGTCGGGCCGGGCTGCCTGAGCCAGTGGTGGCCGGCCCCGTTCCGCGACGGCGGCCGGACGTATGCCACCGCCGAGCACTGGATGATGTGGCACAAGGCGAGGCTGTTCGGCGACGCGGACGTCGCCGCCCAGGTCCTGGCGGCCGGGCACCCGCACCGCGCCAAGTCGCTCGGCCGCCGCGTGCGCGGTTTCGACGAGGCGACCTGGGCGGCCCGGCGCTACGACATCGTGGTGGCGGGCAGCGTCGCCAAGTTCGGCCAGCACGACGACCTGCGGGCGTTCCTGCTGGCCACCGGCGAGCGGGTGCTCGTGGAGGCCAGCCCGGTGGACCGCGTCTGGGGCATCGGGCTGGCCGCCGACGATCCGCGCGCGGAGGATCCGCAGGCATGGCAGGGCGCGAACCTGCTCGGCTTCGCCCTGATGGACGCCCGCGACGCCCTCCGCGCGGGCGGTTCGTGACCGCGGGACCGCTGCCGGGCGGCTCCGGGGCGGGGCGGGTAACGTGCTGCGCCATGACGGCCGCCGCGTACTCCCACTGCTCCTTCTGCGGCGTGGCCTACCCGGCGGCGGCCGGGTGGCCGCGGGTCTGCGCGGCCTGCGGCGAGACCGTCTGGCGCAACCCGCTGCCCGTCGCGGTGGCGGTGCTGCCGGTCCGCACGGACGCGGGCCTCGGCGTGGTCGTCGTCCGCCGGGACATCGAGCCGGCGCGCGGCCTGCTCGCGCTGCCGGGCGGCTTCATCGAGTACGGCGAGGAGTGGCAGGAGGCCCTGGTCCGGGAGCTGTGGGAGGAGACCGGCCTGCGCGCCGACGCCGCCGACGCCCGCATCTTCGCGGTGCACAGCGCCCCGGCCGGCGGCACGATGATGGTCTTCGGGGAACTGCCCGAGCAGCGGGCCGACGCGCTGCCGCCCTCGGCACCCACCGAGGAGGCCACCGAGTGGCTGGTGCTCACCGAGCCGACGGAGTTGGCCTTCTCCACCCACACCCGGGTGCTCGCCGACTTCCTCGCGCAGCGGGCGGCCTGACCCGGGCCGGCACCGCGCGGCCTGCCCCCCGGGCGGGCACCGCGTCACCTGATCCGGGCCGGCACCGACGCGCGGCCTGACCGGGCCCGTATCGTCCGGCGCCGGTTCGGTCGGGCTCGGGCGTGGCCGGTCAGACCGCGAGGTAGCGGGCGGGCACCGCGTCGGTGAGCCAGACCCCGTTGGCGCTGCGGTAGAAGGCGTGCCCGTCGCGGGCCATCCCCGCCGCGTCCACCGTCAGGACCACCACGCCTCCCCGCCGGCGGGCGCCCACCTGCCGGGCGGTCACCACGTCCGGTGACAGGTGGACGTGGTGCCGGCCGCCCCGGTGCAGGCCGGTCGCCCGGATGGAGTCGAGGGCGACGCTGCTGGTGCCGTGGTAGAGCCGCGCCGGCGGCGGACACGGCGTGAGCCCCAGGTCGACCGGGATGGAGTGCCCCTGGTTGGCCCGGATCCGCTCGACACCGTCGGGGCCGCGTTCGACGGCGAAACGCTGCTTGTCGTTGCCGGCGACGACGGCGTCGAGGTCGACGCGGTCGACCCGCAGCGCGGTGAGCAGGTCGTCGACCGGCACCCAGCCGGCTCCGTCGGGCACGAGGCCGAACCGGGCGGGCTGGTGCCGCAACGCCAGGGACATCCGCTTGCTCAGCCCCACCATCGCCCGATGATCCACCCCCGAAGTCTGCCTCCCGGCGCATGATCCGCGCCAGGCGATTAGGCGGGCAGGCCGCCGCACGCCAGCGGTCGAGTCCGTCGGGCCGCCGCACGCCACCGGTCGGCGCCGTCAGGTCGCCGCATCCCACCGCTCGAGGCCGTCGGTCTGCCGCACGCCCCGGTCAGCCGACCGCACAGCCGGGCCGGCGGTCAGGCGGCGGGCCGGTCGGCGGTCGGGCGGCGACGGCGGGCCGGGTCGGTGAGCGCCGGCGGGCGCCAGACGCCGTCCGGGGCGTACAGGTCGGTGCCGGGTGGGACGATCTCGTCGATCCGGTCGAGCGTGGCGTCGTCGAGGATCAGCGCGGCGCCGGCGAGCAGGCCGTCGAGCTGCTCCATCGTCCGCGGCCCGAGGATCGTCGAGGTGACCCCGGGGTGGGCCACGGTGAACGCCACGGACAGCTCCGGCAGCGAGCAGCCGACGTCCCCGGCCAGCTCGACCAGCCGCTCGACCGCCTGGTACTTGGCGGCGTTGCCGGGGATCGACGGGTCGAACCGGGCCGGGGTGAGCGCGGGTCGCCCGGCGGCCAGGTCGACGGGACGGCCGTGGCGGTAGCGGCCGGACAGGAAGCCCGAGGCGAGCGGGCTCCAGACGAGCACCCCCATGCCGTACCGCTGGCAGACCGGGAGCACGTCGGCCTCGATTCCCCGGGCCAGGATCGAGTACGGCGGCTGCTCGGTGCGGAACCGGCCGAGGCCGCGCCGCTCGGCGACGTGCTGCGCCTCGACGATCTCCTCGGCCGGGAAGGTGGAGCAGCCGAACGCCCGGATCGTGCCGGCCCGGACGAGGTCGCTCAGGACGCCGAGGGTCTCCTCGGTGTCGGTGGTGTGGTCGGGGCGGTGCACCTGGTAGAGGTCGATCCAGTCGGTGTCGAGCCGGCGGAGGCTGTCCTCGACGGCCCGCAGGATCCAGCGTCGGGAGTTGCCGCCCCGGTTGCGCCCCTCCCCCATCGGGAAGTGCACCTTGGTGGCGAGCACGACGTCGTCCCGGCGGCCCCGCAGCGCCCGGCCGACGATGCGTTCGCTCTCGCCGGCCGAGTACATGTCGGCGGTGTCGACCAGGTTGACGCCGCGGTCGAGGGCGGCGTGGATGATCCGGACGCAGTCGTCGTGGTCGGGGTTGCCGACCGCGCCGAGCATCATCGTGCCGAGGGCGTGGACGCTCACCTCGATGCCGGTGCCGCCCAGGACGCGGTAACGCATGCTCGTGCTCCTCGTGTCGCCGCACCCGGCGTGGGTCCGCCGGGCGTCCGGGCCACGTTAGGAATTCGAGTGCGCTGGAAGTCAACACCGGAGCCACCCTGGCCGCTGGTCGGTCTCCGGCGCGCCTCGCCGCCGACGTCGGTGGTCATCACCCCGGCGGCGACGTTCAGGCCGATCGAGGCGACGGTGTCCCGGCGGCTGGTGGCCCAGGCCAGCGCGACCGCCTCCCGGACCAGCCGGGGCAGTCGGCGGGCGACCGCCCAGAAGCTGGTGTGGGCGAGCTCCCGCGCGTGGTGCATCCAGTCCGCGTCCTCCAGCTCCGGCAGCAGCGCGGTGGCGGAGGCGTCGTCGGGGTGGTCGTCCTCCCCGGACGGCTGGCGCTGGCGGGTCATCGACTCCACGGACGCTCCTCGGGCGGCGGGGCTGACCGGACGCCCCCGCCGGGCGGGGTGGCCGTGACGCGTCCGACCGGCGAGGACCGCCCGAGACTACTGGCTGCGATCGTGCGATGTCTCCACGTGGTGGGCGTGTCGAACGAGCGTGCTAACGGCGTGTCGCGGGCGGCCCGCGCCGTCGCCCGGCCGGTCCGGCGACGCCCCGCCCCTACGGTCGGCCAGGGTGCCCGCGACCACGCACGCCGGCCCGGCCACCGTCGGATGTGACCGGGCCGGCACGGATCAGGCCGCGGCGCCCGGGCCGGTGACGGCGGCCGTGATCTCCACCTCGATCAGCGCGCCGGGCAGGAAGAGGCGGTTCACCTCCACCGTCGTGCTGGCGGGCGGGGGCGTGGCGGTGAAGAGCCGGCGCCGGACCGAGGCGTACCCGGGCAGGTCGCCGAGGTCGGTCATGAACGTCCGGATGTGCAGCACGTCCGCCAGTCCCGCGCCGTGGGCCGACAGCACGCCGCCGACGATCTCGAAGATCCGTTCGGACTGCGCGACGATGTCGCCCGGCCCGACCAGGTGGCCGGCGTCGTCGACGGCGACCTGGCCGGCGAGCACCAGCAGGGCGCCGCCGGGCAGGTCGAGGCGGGCCACGTGGGCGAACCGGTCGCCGAACGGCGCGGCGACGGCCGGCGGGTTGTCGAGGGTGAGGTTCACGAGCGCTCCAGGCTGACGAGGGTGGCGATGTCGGTGGTCGGGTCGGGGGCGGCGTCGAGCACGGTGCGGGTCGCCCGGACCAGCGGGGCTGCGGTGGCGCCGAGCGCGGCGCGGGCCAGGTCGAGGTCCTTGCCGGCGAGGGCGACCGGGAAGTCGGCGTCGCGGGCGGCGGCCCGCCCGAGCACGCCGCCGAGCGGACCACCGGCCAGCGCGTCGAGGGCGGCGGCCGGGTCGACGCCGACGGCGCGGGCGACCGCGAGGGTGTCGGCCAGCCCGCCGAGGGCCACGAGCAGCGCCGTGTTGAGCACGAGCTTCAGCGCGGCCCCGCTGCCGGTGCCGCCGCAGTGGCGTACGGCGCCGAGCGCCGACAGGACGGGGGCGACCCGGGCGACGGCGGCGTCGGTGCCGCCGGCGAGCACCCGCAGCCGGCCGGCGCGGGCGGCGGCCACGCTCCCGCCCACCGGGGCGTCGACGAGGTCGACGGTGGCGGGCAGCCGCGCCGCCAGAGCGTGGACGGCGGCCGGGCCGATGGTGGACATCTCGACGAGGCAGGCGCCCGGTGGCAGTGCCGGGGCGGCCCCGCCCGGCCCGAACAGCACCGCCTCGGCGGCGGCGGCGTCGGTGAGCGTCGTGATGGCGACCTCGGCGTCGCGGGCGGCCCGGGCCGGAGTCAGGGCCACGTCCGCGCCGGCCTGCCCGAGCGGGGCGGCGCGGGCGGCGGTGCGGTTCCACACCGTCACCTGGTGGCCGGCGTCGAGCAGGCGCAGGGCGATCGACGCCCCCATCCGCCCGGTGCCGAGTACGGCGATCTTCGTCATGCGGGAAACCGTAGACAGCGCGCTGCCATGCGACCAACGAATCTTTCCGATGGCCGCCATGCGGGTGGCGCATGGGTCCGCGTACGCTCGCGGGATGCAACCGCTGGCCCTGGAGGTGTTCCGGACGGTGGCCCGGCACGGCTCGATCACGGCCGCCGCCCGCGAGCTGCGCTACACACAGTCGGCGGTCTCCCGGCAGGTCGCCGCGCTGGAGGCCGAACTCGGGGTGGTGCTGTTCGACCGCCTTCCGCGCGGCGTCGCGCTGACCGAGCCGGGGCGGTGCCTGCTGCCGCACGCCGACGCGGTGCTGGAGCGGCTGGCCACCGCGCACCGGGACCTCGACGCGCTGCGCGGGCTGGGTGGCGGCCGGCTGCGGGTGGGCGCGTTCCCGACCGCGATGGCGGCCCTCGTGCCGCGCGCGCTGGCCGGATTCCGGGAGGCGCACCCGCGGGTGGCCCTGTCGGTGGTGGAGGGGCGGACGCCGGACCTGCTGGAGCGGCTGCTCGCCGGCGACGCCGACGTCGCCGTGGTGAGCGCGCCGCCCGACCGCCCGCTGGACCCCGGGCGCTTCGACCTGCACCATCTGCTCGACGAGCGCCTGCTGGTCGCGGTCGCCCGGCAGCACCGGCTGGCCCGGCGCCGCACGGTACGCCTGGCGGAGCTGGCCGACGACTCGTTCGTCGCCGGGTCGCCCGGCGGCGAGGACCCGTTGATGCGCGCCACCATGCCGGCCGGCTTCCGGCCCCGGGTGGACATCGTCGCCGCCGACTGGACCGGCAAGCTGGGCTGCGTGGCGGCCGGTCTCGGGGTCGCGCTGGTGCCGGCGTTGGCGGTCCGGGCCGCCCCGGCCGACCTGGCCCTGCTGCGCCTGCACGCCGACGACGCGCCGGCCCGCCGGGTGTACGCGGCCACCGCCGCCGGGCGGCACCACCCGCCCGCGGTCGCCCGCCTGCTCGCCGGCCTGGCCGGGGAGGCGCGCCGGCTCTGAGACGGGACACCAGGCCCGTCGCCCGGGGCGCCGGGCGGATATCCTCCACCGGGTGAACGCGGGCCGGCAGACCGAGCGCACGCTGATCGCCTCGAACAAGAAGGCGCGGCACGACTACACGATCCTGAAGACCTACGAGGCGGGCATCGTGCTGGCCGGCACGGAGGTCAAGTCGCTGCGCGAGGGCCGGGCGTCGCTGGTCGACGCGTTCGCCCAGGAACACGACGGCGAGCTCATGCTGCACGGCCTGCACATCGCCGAGTACGGCTTCGGCAGCTGGACCAACCACGCGCCCCGACGGACCCGCAAGCTGCTGCTGCGCCGGGTGGAGATCGCCCGGATCCTGGAGAAGACCCGCGAGGGCGGGCTGACCCTGGTGCCGCTGTCGATGTACTTCGCGGGCGGCTGGGCGAAGGTCGAACTCGCCCTGGCCAAGGGCCGGAAGTCGTACGACAAGCGGCAGGCGCTGGCCGCGCGGGACGCCGACCGGGAGATCGCCCGCGAGCTGGGCCGCCGCCTCAAGGGCCGCACCGCCCGGCGGGGCTGACCGCCGCCACCACCTCTTTCCTGGTTCACCGCCTGCGGTGGCGTCGCGTCACGCTGCGTCGCCACGGCGCGCCTGTCGGTGCTTGACGGGGCGTCGCCGCCCGTGGTCTGCTCGACGCAAGTCGGTAATGGCAATCGTAGTCATTATCACTGAGCCCGAGGAGAAGCATGTCTCTCACCGTCTCCCCCGCCCTGCTCGACGCCGCCGAACGCGGCCCCGTCGACGACACCGAGTTCATCGCCTGCGTCCGCGACTCGCTGCCGTACGCCTGGCAGACCGTCAGCCGGGTGGTCGCCGAGCTGGAGTCCACCGGCACGGACCACGCCGACAACGTGATCCCGCCGCCCACCGACGCCGAGCGCGGCCAACTGCTGCGGGCGCTCGCCAGCGACGCCATCCGGGCCGGGCTGGAGCGGCACTTCCAGGTGAAGCTCGCGTTCCAGAACTGCCACCGGGTCGCCGCGTTCCGCCCGGCGGCCGTCGACTCCGACGCGTACCGGCGGTTCGTCTCCGCCCGGGGCCAGCTGCTCAACCAGTCCCCCGAGCTGCGCAACTGCTGACCCGCCCGGTCGCGGCCGCGGGCGGGACGGGACGCCGTTCCGCCCGCCGCTCGACGGACCGGCCACGGACGCGCGGCCCGCGTCGGCCGACTGCGTCAGCGGGGGCCCGGCGAGGGCGGCGCGGGCGGGGCGGCGGGACCGGGGGCCGGCAGGCGGCCGAGGCAGCGCGGATCCGGCCGGCCCACCGGCTGCCGGGGGATCATCCAGTCCAGCGCCGTCTCCTCCACGTGCCAGCCGTACACGTCGACCCGGCTGACCGGGATCCGCCCGGGGTCGGGGCAGAGCCGCTGGCCGCGTACCAGGTCGTTGGGCAGGAAGCGCACCTCGCCCCGCCCGTCGAGCACGATCGTCATCCGGTCGGTGACGGTGACCGCCTGGCCGCGTACCACCTCCCGGGCCGGGCCCGGCTCGGCGCCGACCTCCACGGCGACGGCGGGCAGCAGCGGGACCCGGAGAAAGACCACCCCCATCACCAGCGGCACCACCGCCGCCACCGCGTACGCCAGGGTGCGGGTCAGCGCCGGGGCGACCGGGCGCGGCACCGGGCCGGTGAGCACCGCCGCCCCCAGCGGCGGCACGACCAGCAGCAGGGCCGTGGCCAGCTCCCCGTGCCGGCCGGCGGCCACGACGGCCGGCGCCAGGCAGGCGTAGCTCGCGGCCCCCGCGACGACGGGCAGCACCAGGCCGGTGACCAGGAGCCGGCGGGGCCGGTCCGGGTGGCGCAGCCGGGTCCTCAGCGCCAGCAGCCAGAGGGCGAGCATCAGCAGCAGCGGCAGGAACCGCAACTGCCAGGTGAGGGCCGCCAGCGCGATCGCCGCCACCAGGACCCAGCCGGGGGTACGCACGGTGCCGTAGGCGAGCAGCGAGCGTTCGGGGTCGAACCGGTCAGGCGCGCTGACCTGGAGCAGCCGGCCGAGGGCGGCCAGCACCAGCACGACGAGCGGGAACGCCCACACCAGCGCGATCAGCAGGGCGCTGAGCAGCCCGAGCGGGCTGACGTACTGCACCAGCAGCAGCATCGTCGGCATGTCCTGCCGGCTGAGCCGCCACAGCCGCAGCACGAGCAGCAGCACCGGGAACGCGGGCAGCAGCGTCAGCAGCCACTGCTGCGCCTGTTGCGCCTGCTTCGTGCCGGGGCGGCGGTCCGGACGCCCGACGGCGGCCGGCTCGGAGACGGCAGCGCCCATCTCTCCCACGGCCACTGCCGCACCTCCACCTTCTCCTCGGGCTCCGGCTGCCGGCCGACCGCCACCTGCTGCGGGTTGCTGTACTGCTGCTCCGAGGCCAGATAGCGGTCGAACGCCGCCTTCCACCGGTCGCCGTCCGGGCCCTTCGCGGACTGGTAGAGGGAGAGGTTGACGAGGTCCCGCATCGCCGGGTTGGGCCCCGTGTTCACCCCCCACTTCTCCGCCGCGTCCGCGCCGATGTCCCAGTGCCGCAGCTCCGTACGCCGCAGCAGCTTCGTCGCCGGCGGCAGCTCGCCGGGCGGACGCGGGCCCACGAAGCCGGCCAGGATCGCCGCGTCGGTGGTGACGGCGTCGACCTCGCCGTCGTAGAGCGCCTGGACGCACTGGCTGATCCGGTTGCGACCGATCGGGTTCGCGCCCGCCTCGCGCAGGCGCTGCTCCGACGTGGACGTCCCCAACGTGCAGACCTTCGCCTTGTCGAGGTCCCGCAGGCTGGCGACCTGCCGGCGGTCGGACGCCCGCGTCAGCACCGACTGCTCTGTCTCCAGGTAGGGGAAGGAGAAGACGACGCCCTGGTCCCGGCGCTCCTCCGTGATGCTGTAGGAGGCGATGACCAGGTCGACCGTGACGAAGCTGCCGTTGGTGTCGCGGGCCTGCCGCCGGGCCCGGTCCTCGCTCTCGATCGGCAGCAGCGTCACCTCCGGCGCGTCGAAGCCCAGGTCCTCGGCGATCATGTAGGCGATGTCGATGTCGAAGCCCTCGAACGCGCCGTTCTCCAGTTTCTGCGCCACCCCGGGCTGGTCGTCCTTCACCCCGATGAGCAGCCTGTCGCGGTTGGTCAGCCCGGCCCGCTCGCGCAGCTCGTCCCAGGTGGGCGGGCCGCTGGCGACGATCACCCGCACCGCGGCGACCGCGACCACCACCAGCAGGAGCAGCAGCGCCGCCAGGCGCACCTGCCGGGACCGCGACACTCCACCGGACGCCGTCGCCCCGGCCGGCAGCCCCGGCGAGTCGCCGCCGGTCTCCTTGTCCTGACCCAACTCGGCCTCCCGGTCGCCGCCCACGCGAGCCCTCCATTGTGGTCCATGCCGCACCGCCGCGACAGTACGGAAGGCGACCGGCACCGCCCGTGTCGACACCCCGGGTGACGCGTGCCGCCGCCCGCGAACGCCAGTGCCAGCCGCCCCAGGAGGCGGCAATCGCGATGGCGGAGGGGGCTAACTCATCGCATCTGCCGGATGGCTAGGATGGGCCGGTGACGACGTTCCGCATCGGCGAGGCGGCCGAGTTGCTCGGGGTCAGCGCCGACACCGTGCGCCGGTGGGTGGACGCCGGCCGGCTCGCCGCCGGCCGCGACGAGCACGGGCACCGGGTGATCAACGGGGTCGACCTCGCCGCGTTCGCGCGCGGGCAGGCGGCCGACCCCGACGAGCGGTCGGACTCCTCGTCGGCCCGCAACCGGCTGCGCGGCATCGTGGTCAACGTCGTGAAGGACACCGTCATGGCGCAGGTCGACATCCAGGCCGGGCCGTTCCGGATCGTCTCGCTGATGAGCCGGGAGGCCGTCGACGAGCTGGACCTGCGGGTCGGCTCGCTGGCCGTCGCGGTGATCAAGTCGACCACGGTGGTGGTGGAACGGGCCACCACCCCGGCCAGCAGCAGAGGGAGGCAGACGTCATGACGGCGACGCCCCGGCCACGGCCCGGACGCCCGGGCCGGCGCTGGCTGCGTACGGTGGCGGCGGTCCTCGCCCTCGCGGGCCTGGCGGGCTGCGGCGGCGGGGGCTCGGCCGCCGACGGGCCGGCCGGCGGCACGGGCGTCGGCGGCACGGTGACGGTGTTCGCCGCGGCCTCGCTGACCGAGTCCTTCACCCGGCTCGGCCGGGACTTCGAGGCGGCCCACCCGGGCACCACCGTGGTCTTCAACTTCGCCGGCAGCTCGGCGCTGGCCGCCCAGATCAACCAGGGCGCGCCGGCCGACGTGTTTGCCGCGGCGGCGACGCGGAACATGACCACGGTCACCGAGGCCGGCAACGCCGACGGCGACCCCGCCATCTTCGCCCGCAACCAGCTCGTCGTCGCCGTGCCGAAGGGCAACCCGCGCGGCGTGACCGGGTTGGCCGACCTAACCCGCCCCGGGCTGACCGTCGCGCTCTGCGCCGAGCAGGTGCCCTGCGGCGCGGCGGCGCGCACGGCGCTCGACGCCGCCTCGGTCAGCCTCACCCCGGTCACCCTCGAGCAGGACGTCCGGGGCGCGCTGTCGAAGGTGCGCCTCGGCGAGGTCGACGCGGCCCTCGTCTACCGCACGGACGCGCTGGCCGCCGCGGCCGACGTGACCGCCGTCGAGTTCCCCGAGTCCGCCCGCGCCGTCAACGACTACCCGATCGTGGCGCTGCGGGACGCACCCAACCGGGACGGCGGGCGGGCCTTCGTCGCGTACGTCCGCTCGGAGCGGGGGCGGACGGTGCTCACCGAGGCCGGCTTCCAGGCGCCGTGAGGCGTACCGACGGCGTGCGGCGACGGCGGGACGCCGGGGTGCCGGTCGCGCTGCTACTGCCGGCCGTACTCGGCCTGGCGTTCCTCGTCCTGCCGCTGGTCGGGCTGCTGGCCCGTACGCCGTGGGCCACCCTGCCGCAGCGGCTCACCGAGCCGGGCGTGCTCACCGCGCTGCGGCTGTCCCTGCTGACCGCCACCCTCGCCACCCTGCTCTGCCTGCTGCTCGGGGTGCCGCTGGCGTGGCTGTTGGCCCGCGTCGAGTTCCCCGGCCGCCGCCTGGTACGCGCCCTCGTCACCGTGCCGCTGGTGCTGCCCCCCGTGGTCGGCGGGGTGGCGCTGCTGCTGGTCTTCGGCCGGCGGGGCCTGCTCGGCGGCTGGCTCGACGCGACCTTCGGGATCACCCTGCCGTTCACCACCACCGGCGTCGTACTGGCCGAGGCGTTCGTCGCGATGCCGTTCCTCGTCATCGCCGTCGAGGGCGCGCTGCGCGGCGCGGACCGCCGGTACGAGGAGGCGGCGGCGACCCTCGGCGCCGGCCGGTGGACGACGTTCACCCACGTCACCCTGCCCCTGGTGGCCCCCGGCCTGGCGGCCGGGGCGGTGCTGTGCTGGGCCCGGGCGCTCGGCGAGTTCGGCGCCACCATCACCTTCGCGGGCAACTATCCCGGCCGGACGCAGACCATGCCGCTGGCGGTCTACCTGGCGCTGGAGACGGACGTGCAGGCCGCCGTGGTGCTCAGCCTCGTCCTGCTCACCGTCTCGGTGGCCATCCTGGCCGGGCTGCGCGACCGCTGGATCACCAGCCCGTGAGCGCGCCCCTGCTCGACGCCCACCTCGTCGTGGACCGGGGCGGATTCCGCCTCGACGTGCCCCTGCGGGTCGCCGCCGGCGAGGTCGTCGCGCTGCTCGGCCCCAACGGCGCGGGCAAGACCACCGCGCTGCGGGCCCTCGCGGGCCTGCTCCCGCTGACCACCGGCCACCTCACCCTCGACGGCGTCGACCTGGACCGGCCGGCGCGGCGCGCCTGGACGCCGACGGAGCGCCGACCGGTCGGCGTGGTGTTCCAGGACTACCTGCTCTTCCCGCATCTCACGGCCCTGGACAACGTGGCGTTCGGGCCGCGGCGGCACGGCGCCGACCGGCGCGCCGCCCGGGAGACCGCCCGCACCTGGCTGGACCGGGTCGGCCTGGCCGAGCACGCCCACCGCCGGCCCCGGCAGCTCTCGGGCGGGCAGGCACAGCGGGTGGCGCTGGCCCGCGCGCTCGCCGTCGCGCCGGCGCTGCTGCTGCTGGACGAGCCGCTCGCCGCGCTCGACGCGCGCACCAAACTGGACACCCGGGCCGAGCTGCACCGGCACCTCACCGCGCACCCGGGGGCCACGCTGCTGGTGACCCACGATCCGCTGGACGCGCTGGTGCTGGCCGACCGGCTGGTGATCGTCGAGGAGGGGCGGGTGGTGCAGGAGGGGGACGCCGCGACGGTCACCGCGCGGCCCCGCACCGACTACGTGGCCCGGCTGGTCGGGCTGAACCTGCACCGGGGCCGCGCCGACGGGCACCGCGTCCGGGTCGCCGACGGGCTGACCCTCACCGTCGCCGACCGGATCGACGGGGACGCGTTCGTCGCCTTCCGGCCGTCGGCGGTGGCCCTGCACCCGGCCCGGCCGGAAGGCAGCCCGCGCAACACCTGGGCGGCGACGGTGGTCGGGGTGCAGCGGCACGGAGACAACCTGCGGGTGCGGCTCGACGGGCCGGTCGAGGTGGCGGCGGACGTCACCCCGGCCGCCGCCGCCCAGCTCCGGCTGGCTCCCGGGCAGCCGGTCTGGGCCGCCGTCAAGGCGGCGGAGACCCACGCGTACCCGGCCGTCTGACGCCGCCGACGTGTCGCGGCGCCGTCAGGGCACGGGATCGCCGCCGTCAGGGCGCGAGGTCGGCGGCCAGCAGGTCCGCGTGGGCGGCGCGCAGCCGGGCGAGGTCGGGGTCGCTGCCCGGCCGGACGCGGCGGTCGAGCTCGGCCCACGCCTCGGCGAGGGCGGCGGTGACCGCGCGCAGCTCGGCGGAGTGCCGCCGGCTGCTGCGCCGGTGCGCCTCGTCGAGCCGGCGGGCCCAGCCGGCGGTCACGGCGGCGAGGCGGTCCGCGTCGGCGCGGGCCTGGGCGGCCGTGCGGGCGGCGGCGGCCGGCACGATCGCCGCGACCGGTCGGGGATCGCCGTCGCGGGTGACGACGGTGACGGCGTCGGTCAGCTCGGCCAGCGCGACGAGTTGGGTGAACCGGGTGCGCGCCTCGCGCAGCGGCACCGAACGCGGCTGGTCGGTGTGCGGGGTGAGAGCGGGGACAGCCATGGATGGATGGTCGCCGCCGGGTACGACATTTCCGCCCGTCGACGGTCCAGGGTGGACACGGCGGGCCAAAAATTGCCACGAGGCGCCCCGTCGCGGGCGGATACGCTGCTCGCCCAGCGCCGCGCCGCAGCCGGTGCGGCGGAGCTGCCACCCAGGAGGAAGCCGTGTCCAGCCTCGACGTCCGGACGGTCGACCTGCGGGCGATCAACTCGCTGACCAAGTACCCGTCGATCCCGACGTACCACGCCCTCGACCCCCGCGACGGCGGGCTGCTGGCGGAGTGCGTCGAGTTCACCGGGCCGGTCACCCTCACCGAGAAGATCGACGGGACGAACGCCCGGATCGTCGTGCTGCCCGACGGCGCGTACCTGATCGGCAGCCGGGAGGAGCTGCTGTACGCGCGGGGCGACCTGATCGGCAACCCGGCGCTCGGCATCGTCGACGCGCTGCGCGACGTGGCCGAGCGGCTGACCGGCGCGGCGGCCGACGACCGGGTCACCGTCTTCTACCTCGAGGTGTACGGCGGCAAGGTCACCGCCGCCTCCCGGCACTACACGGCCAGCCGGCAGGTCGGGCACCGGCTGTTCGACGTGGCGGTGCTGGAGGACCCCGCGCCGATGCTCTCCTGGCCGGCCCAGCGGATCTCGGCCTGGCGCGACGGCGGCGGCCAGCGCTTCCTCGGCGAGGCCGACCTCGTCGCACGGGCCGACGCGCTGGGCCTGGCGACCGTGCCCCGCCTCGCCACCGTCGCCGCCGGGGACCTGCCCCGCGAGATCGACAAAACCCACACGTTCCTCGTCGACCACCTGCCGCGGACCACGGTGGCCCTGGACGGGCCGGCCGGCCGGTCCGAGGGGCTGGTGCTCCGCACGGCGGACCGCTCGGTCATCGCCAAGGCGCGGTTCCAGGACTACGAGCGCACGCTGAGGCGCCGCGAGGGTCGGCGCTGACCCCGGCTCGACGGCGCGTCGCCGTACGCGCCGCCGACCCAGTCCCGCCGCAACTCGCTTGCATCGCCGGGCACGCCGGGCCACGATCCCCTGACTGATCCGGGCCGGGGCACGCCGGACCGTGCGACCCGGCGGGCGACGTACCAGGAGACGGGGTGGCGACCGTGCGGAGCGTCCACGAGCTGACGGCCGGGATCGACGTGCGGGCCGTGGTGCTCGTCGAGGGCAGGAGCGACCGGGTCGCGCTGGAGACGCTCGCCGCCAGGCGGGGCCGGGACCTCGACGCCGACGGCGTACGGGTGGTGTCGATGGGCGGCGCGACGAACATCGGCCACTTCCTCGACCTGTTCGGCCCGTCCGGGCGCCGGCTGCGGCTGGCGGGCCTCTACGACGACGCCGAGGAGGGCTTCTTCCGGCGGGGGCTGGAACGGTGCGGCCTCGGTGCCGGCCTGTCCCGGTCCGACCTGGCGGCCCTGGGGTTCCACGCCTGCGTGGCCGACCTGGAGGACGAGCTGATCCGCGCGGTCGGCGTGGCCGGGGTGCGGGAGGTCATCGCCGCCGAGGGTGAGCTGCGCACGTTCCAGCTGTTCCAGCGGCAGCCGGCCCAGCAGGGGCGCGCCGTCGAGGCGCAGTTGCGCCGGTTCCTCGGCACCCGGTCCGGCCGCAAGAGCGCGTACGCCAAGCTGCTGGTGCGCGCGCTGGAGCCGGACCGGGTGCCCCGTTCACTCGACGCGGTGCTCGCCCACGTCTGACCGGCGGGCCCGCCACTCGGGCGCCAGCACCGACCACACCTGAAGGTCGATCCGCCCGTCCGGGCCGGGGTAGACCTCGCGCAGCGTCCCGTCGTGGCGCATGCCCAGCCGCTTGGCGGTGGCGATGCTGCGGGCGTTGCGGGCGTTGGTGCGCCACTCGACCCGGTGGATGCCCCGCTCCTCGACGGCCCAGTCGACGATCCGCTCCACCGCCCGGCTGACCAGCCCGTGGCCCTCGGCGGCGGGCTCCAGCCAGCAGCCCGCCTCGCAGACGCCCGTCGCCGTGTCGAGCGAGACGAACAGGACCCCGCCGACCAGGGTGCCCTGCCGCCAGAGGCCCCAGATGCCGCCCGCGCCGCGCGCCCACCGGTCGGCGTGACGCTGGAGCACGGCCCGGGCGGAGTCGAGGTCGGTGGCCACGAACGCCGGCGACACCCAGGGCGCGATGTGCTCACGGGCCCGGTCCAGGTGGGCGAGGAACTCCTCGGCCCGCCAGGGCTCGAGGGGACGCATCTCGACGTCCTCGGTCAGGGACAGGGCGAACACATGACCTCCCATGCGACGGATACCGCCACACCCTACCGGTATACACACCACGTATACATGGTGTGTATAGTCCCCGCCATGTCGATCGGACAGACCTTCCTCGGCCTGCTGGAGGCCACCCCCCGCCACGGCTACGACATCAAACGCCTCTACGACGAGCGCTTCGGCCACGCCCGCCCGCTCGCGTACGGGCAGGTCTACGCCACCCTCTCCCGCCTGCTGCGCAGCGGGCTGGTGGAGGTGGAGGCGGTCGAGCCCGGCGAGGGTCCGGAGCGCAAGCGGTACGCGATCACCGAAGCCGGCGTCACCGATGTCGGGCAGTGGCTGGCCCGGGCGGAGAAGCCCGAGCCGTACCTGCAGAGCATCCTCTACACCAAGGTGGTGCTGGCCCTGCTGACCGGCCGCTCCGCCGCCGACCTGCTCGACGTGCAGCGCGGCGAGCACCTGCGGATGATGCGCGAACTGACCCGCCGCAAGCGCGACGGCGACCTCGCCGAGCAGCTGATCTGCGACCACGCCCTGTTCCACCTGGAGGCCGACCTGCGCTGGCTGGAGCTGACCGCCGCCCGTCTCGACGACCTCGCCGCGGCGGTCCGGTCGTGACCGCGCCGCTGCTGGTCGCCGAGGACCTGCACCGCTCGTTCGGCCCCACCCGGGCGCTCGCCGGCGCCAGCCTGCGCGTCCACGAGGGCGAGGTGCTCGCCGTGATGGGCTCGTCGGGCTCCGGCAAGTCCACCCTGCTGCACTGCCTCGCCGGCATCGTCCGGCCCGACTCCGGCCAGGTGCTCTTCGCCGGCCGTGACCTCGCGACCCTCACCGACGCCGAGCGCAGCGCGCTGCGCCGGGAGTCGTTCGGCTTCGTCTTCCAGTTCGGCCAGCTCGTGCCGGAACTGACCTGCCTGGAGAACGTGGCGCTGCCGCTGCGGCTGGACCGGGTCGGCCGCCGCGAGGCGGAGCGCCGGGCCGCCGAGTGGCTGGACCGCCTGGAGGTCGCCGAGGTGGCCGGCAAGCGGCCCGGCGAGGTCTCGGGCGGGCAGGGGCAGCGGGTGGCGGTCGCCCGGGCGCTGGTCACCCGCCCCCGGGTGGTCTTCGCCGACGAGCCGACCGGCGCGCTGGACTCGCTCAACGGCGAGCGGGTGATGCGGCTGCTCACCGCCGCCGCCCGGGAGACCGGCGCGGCGGTGGTGCTGGTGACGCACGAGGCGCGGGTCGCCGCGTACTCCGACCGGGAGGTGGTGGTGCGCGACGGCCGCACCCGCGACCTGGAGGTCGTGGCGTGACGCGGCTGCGCCACGGCGCGGCCGACCTGGCCATGGGCGCCCGCATGGTGCTGACCGGCGGCCGCGACGGCTGGCTGCGCGCGGTGCTGACGGCGGTCGGCGTGGGGGTCGGGGTGGCCATGCTGCTGCTCGCCGCCTCGGTGCCCGGCGCGCTGGACGCCCGCGAGGCGCGCGGCGACGCCCGCGACGACCTGCGGATGGGCGGGCAGATCGCGGCCGCCGCGAACACGCTGCTGCTCCGGCAGGTCGACACCGCGTTCCGGGAGCGGCCCGTGCGGGGCCGGATGCTGCAGGCCGAGGGGCCGGCCGCACCGACGCCGCCGGGCGTGGCGACGCTGCCCCGCGCGGGCGAGGTCGTGGTCTCCCCCGCGCTGCGCGACCTGCTCGACTCCGCCGACGGCGCACTGTTCGCACCCCGGCTGGGCGGGGCCCGGGTCACCGGGACCATCGGCGACGAGGGCCTGGCCGGCCCCCAGGAGCTGGCCTTCTACCTGGGCAGCGACCGGCTGAGCGCGGACGACGGCGCGACCCGGCTGGACGCGTTCGGCGGCGGGCTGCCCGGCGAGGGCTTCGCCCCGGTGCTGATGGTGCTGGTGGTCGTCATCTTCGTCGTCCTGCTGCTGCCCATCGCCGTCTTCCTCGGCGCGGCGGTGCGGTTCGGCAGCGAACGCCGCGACCGGCGGCTGGCCGCGCTGCGGCTGGTGGGCGCGGACGCCGCGATGGTCCGGCGGATCGCCGCCGGGGAGGCCGCGAGCGCCGCGCTGCTCGGCGTCGCGGTCGGCGGCGCGCTCTTCGCGCTCGGCCGCCAGGTGGCGCCGCTGGTCACCCTGATGGACCTCAGCGTGTACGCCGCGGACGTGCGCCCGCCGCTGCCGCTGGTCGCCGCCGTGGTGGTGGCGGTGCCGGCGCTCGCCGTCGTGGTGACCCTGGTGTCCATGCGCACGGTGCTCGTCGAGCCGCTCGGGGTGACCCGGCGCGCGACGCCGGTGCGCCGCCGGCTGGCGTGGCGGCTGCTGCTGCCGGCCGCCGGGCTCGGGCTGCTGCTGGCCGGCGCCGCCGGTGTCGCCCCGCTGGGCGCCGAGCAGCAGACGGCGGCCGGCGCGGTGCTGCTGCTGATCGGCGTGGTCACCCTGCTGCCCTGGCTGACGGACCTGCTGGTACGCCGGCTGCGCGGCGGTCCCGTGCCGTGGCAGCTCGCGGTGCGGCGCATCCAGCTCGACAGCGCCGCCTCGGCACGCCTGGTCAACGGCATCGCGGTCGCCGTGGCGGGCACCATCGGGCTGCAGATGCTCTTCGCCGGCGTCTCCGACCGGTTCACCGTCGCCACCGGGCAGGACACCTCGCGGGCCCAGGCGCAGGTGGAGTTCCCCGCCCGCCCCGACGCCGCCGCGGCGCTGGGCCGGCTGGCCGCCGCGCCCGGCGTGACCGCCAGCAACGCCACCCTGCGGAGCGTCGTCGGAGCCGCCGGGGGCGGCACGTTGGTCGACCTGCGGATCGGCGACTGCGCCGCGCTGGCCGAGTTCGCCCGGCTCGACGGGTGCGCCGACGGCGACGTCTTCCTGGTCCGCGACGCCACGGCGCCGCAGGCGGAGATCCGGCCGGGCACCACCGTCACGGTGCCGGACGTCGACGGGTCGGCCTGGCAGATCCCCCGGGACGCCCGGGAGGCGCCGATCCGTCCCGGCCCCGCCGGCCACGCGCAGACCAGCGTGCTGGCCACCCCCGGTGCGGTCGACGCCGCCCGGCTGGGCCCGTTGCGCGCGGACGCGTACCTGCGGCTCGCGCCCGACCGGCCGGACGCGCTGGAGCACGTCCGCAACGTCGCCGCCGGCGTCGACCCGTTCGCCTCGGTGCTCACCCTGACCGGGACCACGCAGGCCACCCAGTTCGTCAACATCCGGCGCGGCCTCTACGTCGGCGCGGCGGTCACCCTGCTGCTGATCGGGGCCAGCATGCTGGTCGGCGTGCTGGAGCAGCTACGGGAGCGCCGCCGGCTGCTGGCGATGCTGGTCGCGGTCGGCACCCGGCGCGGCACGCTGAGCTGGTCGGTGCTGTGGCAGACCGCCGTGCCGGTGGTGATCGGGCTCGTCCTGGCGGTGGTCTTCGGGCTGGGTCTCGGCGCGGTGCTGCTGCGCATGGTGCGGGAGCCGGTCACGGTCGCCTGGCCGGCGCTGGGCATCTCCACCGGGCTGGGCGCGGCGGTGGTGCTGCTGGTAACCGGGCTCAGCCTGCCGGCCCTGTGGCGGCTGACCCGGCCGGACGGCATCCGCACCGAGTGAGGCCGCGAGCCGGCGTCCCGACCCGCTCAGACCGGTCGGGACGCCGGCTCGACGCGGGTGAGCAGCTCGGCCAGGTGCACGGCCCGGACGGGGGACCGGCGCCGGCGCAGCCCGGTGCGCAGCTGCCGCAGGCAGCCCGGGTTGACCGCCACCACCAGGTCCACCCCGGCGGCCTCGATCTCGTCGAGCTTCGCGTCCAGGATCCGCCGCGACTCCTTCGGCCGCAGCAGCGAGTACGTGCCGGCGGCGCCGCAGCAGGTGGCCGCCGAGGGCAGCTCCACGTAGTCGGCGACCTGGCGCAGCAGCGCCCGCGGCTCGGCGAAGACGCCGAGGCCGTTGCGCAGGTGGCAGGAGTCCTGCAGGGCGACCCGGGCGCGCCGGCCGGCCACCCGCAGCTCCGCGCCGGCGGGCCGTTCGGCGAGCCAGGTGGACAGCTCGCGCACCCGGTCCCGGCCGAGCACGGAGGCGAGGTGCGCCGCGCAGCCGCCGGAGGTGGTGACGATCGTGCCCGGCAGGTCCTCGCCGAGGCGCTCGGCCAGCCGCTCGCCGCCGGCCAGGTCGCCGTTGTGCGCGTGCAGCGCGCCGCAGCAGCCCTGCGCGGTGGGGACGGCCAGCCCCGGGTCGAGCGCCCGGGCGGCCCGGCTGACCGCCGGGAACAGGCCCCGCTCGACGCAGCCCAGCATGAGCCGCGCGTCGGGCCGCCCGGCAGCACCGGGCTCAGCCGACGGGGCGGCGGCCGGGCCGGGCTCGGCCGACGGGGCGACGGCCGGGCCGTGGGCGGCGCGGCGGACCAGGCCGAGCAGCCGCAGCACCCACCGCTGCTCGACCAGCAGCATCAGCGCGCGGGCCACCAGCGGCCGGCGCGGGCCGCGCCACTGGTGCACCCGCCACTGCTCCAGCAGGCTGCCGTACTCCACCCCGGCGGGGCAGACCGGTTCGCAGGCGCGGCAGCCCAGGCAGAACGAGGACTGCTCGGCGAGCGTGTCGTCGTCCGGGGGCAGGGTGCCGTCCTGCAGCGCCCGCATCAGCGTGATCCGCCCGCGCGGCGACGACGCCTCGTCGCCGGTCATCGCGTACGTGGGGCAGGCCGGCAGGCAGAATCCGCAGGAGATGCAGCGGGACAGCTGCTCCGGGTTGAACACGTCGCCTGTCACGAGCCCAGCTTTCCGGGGTTGAGGACGCCCGCCGGGTCGAAGGCGCTCTTGATCCGGCGCAGCAGGGCGAGCTGGTCGTCGCCGAGCCGGGCGGCGAGGAACGGCAGCTTCGCCGCCCCCACCCCGTGCTCGCCGGTGATGGTGCCGCCGAGGTCGAGGGCGGCGGCGAAGACCTCGGCGAAGGCCGCCTCGGCCCGGCGTACCGCGTCGTGGTCCTCGGCGGAGTCGAGGACGCAGGTGGGGTGCAGGTTGCCGTCCCCGGCGTGGCCGAAGGTGGCGATGGCGACGTCGTGCCGGACGGCGATCGCGTCGATCCGGTCGACCATCTCGGCGATACGCGGCCGGGGCACGGTGGCGTCCTCCAGGATCGTCACCCCGCCCCGGCGGGACAGCGCCGGCAGCGCGCAGCGGCGGGCGGCCAGCAGCGCATCGGCCTGGGCGACCTCCCGGGCGGTGGTGACCTCCACCGCGCCGGCGTCGACGCAGGCCGCGCCGATCCGGTCGAGGTGGGTGGCGACCAGGTCCGGCGGGCCGTCGTCGCCGAAGAGGAGCAGCGCTCCCGCGTCGGCGCGCAGCCCCAGGTGGGCGAAGTCCTCCACCGCCGTGATGCAGGCCCGGTCGAGGAACTCCAGCGTCGCCGGCACCACGCCGGCCCGGATCACCCGGGCGACGGCCTCCCCCGCCTCGGCGAGCGTCGGGAAGTAGGCGACCCCGGTGTTGCTCGACGCGGGCGCGGGCAGCAACGCCACCGTCGCCTCGGTGATCACCGCGAGGGTGCCCTCGGAGCCGGTGAGCAGCCGGGTCAGGTCGTAGCCGGCGACGTCCTTCCACAGCCGACCGCCGGTGCGGATCACCTCGCCGGTGGGCAGCACCGCCTCCAGGCCCAGCACGTAGTTGCGGGTCACCCCGTACTTCAGCCCGCGCAGCCCGCCGGCGCAGGTGGCGATGGTGCCGCCGACGGTGGCGACGGTGCGGCTGCCCGGGTCGGGCGCCCAGAGCAGGCCGCGCGCCGCGGCGGCGTCGGCCAGCGCGGCGCTGGTCACGCCGGGCTGCACCCGGGCCAGCAGCTCGTCGGCGCTGACCTCCAGGATCGCGTTCAGCCGGGTCAGCACCAGCACGATCCCGCCGTGCAGCGGCACGGTCGCGGCGCACAGGTTGGAGCCCGCGCCGCGCGGCACCACCGGCACCCCGTGCCGGGTGGCCAGGGCCAGCACGGCGGCGACCTCGGCGGTGTCGGCCGGGAACACCACCGCGTCGGGCCGGTGCGAGAAGAGCGGGGTCGCGTCCCGGGCGTACGCCACGAGGTCGCCGGCCGCGTCGTGCACGTGGGCCGGGCCGACGATGCCGCGCAGCTCGGCGAGGACGGTCGCGGACAGCGCCATGCCAGCCCTTCCCGGCGCGGGTCCGCGCCCGTAGCTTTTTGCCAATCCCGACCTGACAGTCGGCGAAATTTTCAACCGATCATAGAGAGCCAGGCCCCACCAGGTGAAGACGGCACCGGGGCCCGTCAGATGATGAAGTGGGTCCAGTAGGCGAGCCAGGCGACGAAGAGGGCCCCCTGGAGGAGGGCGAGGGCGGCGGTCAGCCAGGCGTCGGCGGTGGCGTGCCGGGCCCAGCGGGCCAGCACCAGGCCCACCGGGAACGCGGCGAGCAGGTAGCGCAGCAGGCTCTTGTAGACCGGCGGCCCCATCGACAGCGGCACCAGGACCATGATCAACCCGTACGCGAGGTAGGGCAGCCCGAGGTGGCGGACGCCCGCGACCAGGACCACCAGCACCACGACGGCGAACCACACCCGCAGGGCGTCCCGCGCCGGCGTGTCGGCCAGGCCGTGCCACAGCACCGCCAGCGGGTTCTGCACGGAGATGCCCCAGCCCCGCTCCTGGGCGTGCTTGTAGGCGAACCAGTCGCCGCTCTGCCACCGGCAGAACGCCATGAACGTCAGCCAGCCGGCGGGCACCAGCACCAGCGGCCACCCGACGCGCACGTACGTCCCCAGCGCGCGCGGGCCCAGCCGGTAGCCGTGCTGCCGCAGCAGCACCAGCGCCAGCGGGAGCACCACGAAGAACCCGACCGAGCGGCTCAGCGCCAGGAAGAACCCCACGACGCCCACGAGCAGCCAGCGCCGCCGCTCGGCGTAGTGAAAGGCGGCGAGCGCGAGGCAGAGGAAGAGCGACTCGGTCAGCGCCGCCTGGAACAGGAACGCGGCCGGCAGCAGCACCAGGTAGCGGACGAACCGGCGGGCCGCCGCGTCGTCGCCGAGCAGCCGCTCGCCCAGCCGGTGGGCGTAGTAGAGCATCAGCAGGAACGCGACGTTGGCGACGAGCAGCAGCGCCAGCGCGGTGTTGCCGCCCAGCAGCGGGGCCAGCGGCCGGGCCAGGAACGGATAGAGCAGCGGGAAGCCGAAGTCCCGCCACGGCTCGTCGAGCGGGACCCGGGCCAGGTGGTCGTAGAGGAACGAGTCCCAGGCGAACCAGAGCCAGACCGCGCGGTGCCCGGAGACCGCCCGCTGCTGCTCGCGCATCGTCGCCTCGTCCGGCGGCGGCGCCCACGGCACGTCGTCGAAGGCGCTCAACGCGAGCAACCCGACGAGGCTGAGCACGATCTTGGTGCCGAGGAAGACGCCGACGACGAACAGCCACGGCGCCGGCACCCGGTCGGCGGCGCGCCGCAGGTCGTGGCCACGCCGGGCGAGCCGGGCGGGCAGGCGCCCGGCCCGCCGCCGCGCGTCCGCGACGGCCCGCCACCTGTCCATCACCGCGTCTCCCGATCCGGCCGCCAGAACGGTGCCACATCCCCGTTCCGGGGCGCTTGACACGTGTACGCGGCGCGCCGGTCCGGCCGCCCGGCGGTGCGCTCGGAGCGGGTCCCCCGCCCGGCCGGCTCGTCGGGCGGGGGAACCGGCATCCGGATCCGGGGTGAGTCCGGGCCGATGCCGGGTAAGCGGGCCGCCTCCGGCAGGCGGAAGCAGGGAGCGGCACGGCATGGACGAACAGCGCGGCACGGTGGTCATCGGCGCGGGACCGGCGGGGCTGACCGCGGCGTACGAACTGCTCCGGCGGGGCGCCCCGGTCCGGGTGTTCGAGTCCGACGACGTGGTGGGCGGGATCAGCCGCACCGTCGAACGGGACGGGTGGCGCTTCGACATCGGCGGGCACCGGTTCTTCACCAAGGTCGCCCGGGTCGAGGAGTTCTGGCACGAGATCCTGCCCGACGAGGACTTCCTGCTGCGGCCCAGGATGAGCCGGATCTACTACCGGGGCGCGCTGTTCGACTACCCGCTGAACGCCGCGAACGCCCTGCGCAACCTGGGCGTCCGGGAGGCGGCGCTGTGCATGGGCTCGTACGCCCGCGCCCGGCTGCGCCCGCCGAAGGACCAGTCGCACTTCGAGGGCTGGGTCTCGGCCCGGTTCGGTTGGCGGCTGTACTCGATGTTCTTCAAGACGTACACCGAGAAGGTCTGGGGGATGCCGGCCGACCGGTTGCAGGCCGACTGGGCCGCGCAGCGGATCAAGAACCTGTCGCTGGCCAAGGCGGTGCGCAACGCCGTGCTGCCCCGGCGCAACCGCAAGGACGTGACCAGCCTGATCGAGGAGTTCCAGTATCCGAAGCTCGGCCCCGGGATGATGTGGGAACGCTGCGCCGAGGAGGTCCGCCGGCGCGGCGGCCGGGTGGAGACCGGCAGCTGGGTGACCGCCGTGCACCGCGACCCGACGCACCGCCGGGCGGTGGCGGTCACCGTCAACGGCGTGGGTGGGCAGCGGACCGAGCCGGCGGAGCACGTCGTCTCCTCGATGCCGATCTCGGAGCTGGTGGCCGCGCTGCGCCCGGCCGCCCCGCCGGAGGTGCTGGCCGCCGCGGCCGACCTGCGGTACCGGGACTTCCTGACCGTCGCGCTCGTGGTGCCCGAGGAGTTCTCGTTCCCGGACAACTGGATCTACGTGCACGACCCGGCGGTCAAGGTCGGCCGGATCCAGAACTTCGGGTCGTGGTCGCCGTACCTGGTCAAGGACGGCCGCACCTGCCTGGGGCTGGAGTACTTCGTCTTCGAGGACGACGAGACCTGGCGTACGCCGGACGCCGAGCTGGTCGCCGCCGCGACGGCCGAGCTGGAGCGGCTCGGCCTGGTCCGGCCGGGCGTCGTCGAGGCCGGGTACGTGGTGCGGATGCCGAAGGCATACCCGGTCTACGACGAGCGTTACCAGCGCAACGTGGGCGTGATCCGGGACTGGCTGGCGCGGGAGGTGCCGAACGTGCACCCGGTCGGGCGCAACGGCATGCACCGCTACAACAACCAGGACCACTCGATGCTCACGGCGATGCTGACCGCCGAGAACATCGCCTGCGGGACCCGCCACGACGTCTGGTCGGTCAACGTGGAGCAGGACTACCACGAGGAGTCGACGCGCGACGGGAACGGCCGCGGGGGCACCGGCCGGGACGCCCCCGTCATGCCGGCCCGGCCCGTCGCCCCGGCCGTCACCACGCTCGACGGCGCCCCCCGGCCCGAACGGCCGGCGCAGGTGCGCCTCGGCTGAGCCGCCCGCCGCACGGCCGAGGGTGGGCGCGCACGGGCCGGGACGGCGGCGGGTCGACGGGACAGCCGGACGGCGACCGCCGTACCGGCCCGGTCCGGCGGCGCGGCCGGGTGAGCAGGCCCGGCCCCACGCAGCGGACGTTCACCGTCGGCGAGGTGGTCGGCTGCCTCCGGGCGTCCCTCGGCCCCGGCCGGCGCACGGTGGCGACGCCGAGCCGGGGCATCGCCGCGCCCGCCGACCCGCGGCGGCACGCCCTCCTGGCCGACCTGCTCCGCCGCGACCTCGCTGACGCTGACCTCGCCGGCCTCGCCCGGAGCTGACGCGGTCGCCGCGTGACGCTCCGCTCGCCCGACGGCGGCAGCGGTTCGGCATGCCCCGGAAGATCGCGATGTCCCCGGCCGCCGGGGCCGCGAGCCGACTGGATCACGGGCCAGGGCACGGACGACGGTGGCGTCGAACACTGTTCGCTGGCGCTCCCACCCCTCCCGTGTCAGTATCTTCTGACAGGGGGGTGTCATTGATTTCTGACACCCGGGAAGGTGCAGGTGATGGACGAGACGCAGCCGAACGGGGAGGAACTGCTCGCCGCGCTCGCCGCGCTCGCGAGTCCGCACCGACTGCGGATCATCGCCACGCTCGCCGAGGGCCGCAGCTACGTCAGCGCGCTGGCACGGCGTCTGGAGATGAACCGGCCCCTGCTCTACATGCATCTGCAGCGGCTGGAGGCCGCCGGGCTCGTCACCGGCTCGTTGGAGACGGCGCCCGACGGCAACTCGGTGAAGTGGTTCGAGGTGGTTCCGTTCGCGCTGACGCTGACGCCCGCGACGGTCGCGGCGGCCGTACCGACGTTGGAAGCCGGTGGCTTCGGAAAGGACAAGAAATGATCACAGCAGCAGCCGAGGACGACATCGCCCAGGTCGCGATCGTCACGTGGACCGTTCTGTTGATCGCCCTGGTGGCGATCGTGGCGTTCGTGGCGCTGGGCATCTACCGGGCCCGGCACGCCGCCGCCCGGGAGGCGCAGTACCGCGCCCTCGCCGAGCAGGCCGGCGACGCGCAGGCCCGGCTGGCCGAGAACGCACGGCAGACGACCGCGGAGCTGACCGGCCTGCGGTCGGACGTCCAGGCGACCCACACGGAGTTGGCGCAGGTCAGGGCCCGCCTCACCGAGTTGGAGCGCCTGCTCAGCCAGATCGGATGAACCGGAATCCCACAGACAGGGACAGCGCAGTGAGACATCAGCTACGACGTACCGTCGCCGTCCTGGCCGCGATCGTCTGCCTGGCGGCCGCCGGCGGAGCCCCGGCGCACGCCGCCGAGGACGAGACCGCCCGGGTGCGGACGTACCTGGACCGCTACCAGGACGCCAACCGCATACCCGGGCTCGCGGCGGCCGTCGTACGCGGGGACCGGGTCGTGCAGGAACACGCCGCCGGAGTCACCGGCGACGGCGCGCCGGTGACCGCGCGGACACCCTTCCTGCTCGGCTCGGTGAGCAAACCGTTCACCGCGCTGGCGGTGCTGCAGCTCGCCGAGGCGGGCCGGATCGACCTCGACGCGCCGGCGCGGGCGTACGTGCCCTGGTTGCGGCTGGGCGACGCGACGGCGACCACACGGATCACCGTCCGGCACCTGCTCACCCAGACCAGCGGGCTGCCCGAGGTCGCCAGCAAGGGCCTAACCGACCGCTACGACAACACCCCCGGCGGGCTGGCCCGGTCGGTACGGGACCTCGCCGACGTGCCGCTCGTCGGGCCGCCGGGCGCGAAACACCGCTACAGCGACGGCAACTACATGGTGCTCGGTGCGCTCGTCGAGGAGGTCACCGGTCGCACCTTCGCCGACCACCTGCGTCGCACCGTCCTCGATCCGTTGCGGATGCGGCAGACGGCGGCCACCGCCGACGAGGCGGAGCGGGTCGGCCTGCCCGCCGGCCACCGCCGCTACCTCGGTCGACCGCAGGGTTTCGACCCGCCGTACGACACCTCCGGCGTCCCGTACGGCTACCTGACCGCCAGCCTCGCCGACCTCGGCCACTTCGCGATCGCCCAGCTCAACGGCGGCCGGTACGAGGGTTCGCAGGTGCTGTCGAGCGCCGGCGTCGCGCAGGCGCACCTCGGCCGGGCGGCCCTCGGCAGCGGCGGCCGCTACGGCCTGGGCTGGCGGGACACCACCCTGCCCGGCAGCGACACCCGGCTGGTCTGGCACGCCGGCGCCACCCCCGGCTACTTCGCGCACGTCGTGCTGGTGCCCGACTCCGAACTGGCCGTGATCGTGCTGGCCAACCTCTACCACCCGGCCGCCGACCCGGCGCTCGCCTCGGCCGGTTTCGACATCGCGCGAATACTGCTCGGCGCTCCGCCCGCACCGGCGGCGAACGACACCCTGCTGTTCTCGGTCGCCCCCGCGCTGTTCGGCGTCGCCGGCCTGCTCGTGGTCGTCCTGGTCGGGACGGTGCTCGGCAGGGTGCGTCGGCGCCGCACCGGTCCCCCGCCGGGCGTACGGGCGCTGGTCGCGGCCGCCGCCTGGGCGGTCGGCTGGGCGGCGCTGGCCGCTGCCGCGCTCTGGGTGCTGCCCTCGTCCCTGGGCGGCGGCCTGGGCACGCTGATGCTCTGGACACCGGACATCGGTCACGCCACCGTGGCCGTCGCCGTGGCGGCCGGGGCCCTCGCGCTGACCCGTACCGTGTTCGTCCTGGCCGGGGCGCGGAACGCCGTGGGCCGCTCCCGGCCCGCGCGCGCCGCCTCCGAGGAGGATCCCCTGCCCGCATCGGTGTAGTGGCGTGGCACCGGGTGCCGGATCCGCGGTGCCCGGCCCGCGCGGCGTCGGCGACCCGCTGTCGTGCGCGGTCCGGTCCCGCCGGAAACGCCTTGCCGACCCGGTGGCGGCCCCCTAGGGTGCCGGCGTGCTGATCCGCGAGTTCGACGAGGCCGACTGGGCCCAGGTGTGGCCGATCATCCGGGAGGTGGTCCGGTCGCGGGAGACCTTCCCCTACGACCCGGAGATGACCGCCGAGCAGGCGTACGACATGTGGGTGGAGACCGCGCCGGGCCGCACCGTGGTGGCGGTCGACGGCGACCGGGTGCTCGGCACCGCCAAGATGGGCACCAACCGCCCCGGGCCGGGATCGCACGTCTCCACCGCGAGCTTCATGGTCGACCGCGCGGCGCGCGGCCGGGGCGTGGGCACCGCGCTGTGTCGGCACGCGCTCGACTGGGCCCGCGAGCGGGGGTACGCGGGCATGCAGTTCAACGCGGTGGTCGAGACGAACACCTCGGCCGTCGAGCTGTACCGGCGCGAGGGCTTCGCGGTGGTCGGCACCGTGCCCGGCGCGTTCGCGCACCCCACCCTCGGCCGGGTGGGCCTGCACGTGATGTACCGGGAGTTCTGACCCGGCGCCGCCCGGTCCACCGGGCGGCGCCGGAACGGCCGCTGTGCCGCCGCCGGGCCGCCGACCGTCAGGCGACGGCCGCGGCGGTCGCCTCGGCGCGCAGGTCCTCCTCCGAGGCGCCGCGACGCCAGTAGCCGGCGAACGTGACGTGACGCCGGTCGAGGCCGCGCTCGCCGACGAGGTGCCGCCGCACCGCGCGCACCATCGACGACTCGCCGGCGACCCAGGCGTACGGGGTGCCGGCCGGCAGCCGCGCGGCGCGGACCGCGTCCGCCAGCAGGGTGCTGCCGGGGGCGGTGCCACCCCGGACGACCCAGCTCACCTCGGCGCGCGCGGCGGTGGACAACTCCTGGATGTCCGCCACGTCGGGGACCTCGATCCAGGCCCGGACCCGGGCGTCGGCGGGCAGCCAGGCCAGGATCCCGGCGGCGGCGGGCAGCGCGGTCTCGTCGGCGACCAGCAGGACCGAGTCGGTGCCGGCCGGCGGGCGGAAGCAGACGCTGCGGTTGTCGCGTACGGCCGGGCCGAGCAGCACCACCCGGTCGCCCGGCAGGGCGTGCCCCGCCCAGCGGGAGGCGGGGCCGGTGTCGCCGTGGCTGACGAAGTCGATGTCCACCTCGGCGCACTCGGGCCGCTGCTCCCGGATGGTGTAGGAGCGCATCACCGCGCGCACGTCGGGGTCCATCGCCCGGTACGCGCCGAACCAGTCCGCCCCCGCCTCGACCGGGAGCACCGGCGCGGGCTGGCCGGGGTGCGGCAGGAACAGGGAGACGCTCTGGTCCCGGCCGCCGCCGGCGAAGTCGGCCAGTTCCGGCCCGCCGAGGGTGATCCGGATCAGGGAGGCGCCGATCCGCCGCGCGCCGACGACCTGCGCGGCGTAGAAGCGGTACTGGAGGGCGACCGCCGTGGTCACGCGGTCACCTTCTTCGCGTTCCGGATGGCGGTGGCCAGGTTCTCCAGCAGCGGCGCGGCGCCGGCGTACGAGAAGCGGGGCACCGCGTCCCACGGGGTGATCTGGTTGGCCTTGACCGCCGGGAGTTGCTGCCAGGTCGGCTTGCTGGCCATGTCCTTGGGCTGCAGGGCTGTGCTGCGGTTGTCGAGCAGAATCAGGTCGGCCGGGAACTTGCCCGCGTTCTCCCAGCTGAGGGCCTCGAAGTAGTCGCCGGCCTCCAGCTTGGTGGGGACGACGATCTCCACGCCCAGCTCGGCGAAGTACATCAGGTCGGTGCTGACCTTCGGGTTGGAGACGTAGAACAGGTCGGGGCTGCCGGAGGAGGCCAGCACCTTGATGCCCGGGTTCGCCCTGACCGCCTGGCGGACCGCCTCGGCGGCGGCCTCGAAGCGGGCCTTCGCGTCGGTGACCTTCTTCGCGGACAGGTCGGCGCCGAGGGACTCGGCGAGCTGCGCGTACCGCTCGATCGGCTTGGTCATCGGCACCCGGGCGGTGGTGATCGCCACGCTGGGGGCGAGCGGGAGGATCTTGTCCTTGCTCTCGTCCGGCACGTACCACAGGGCGCCCGGGTCGTACATGTGGGTGACGAGCAGTTCCGGTCGCAGGGCCGCGTACTTCTCCAGGCTGAACTCGCCCCAGACGTTGCCGAGGACCTCCACGGCGTCCACGTTCAGGTCGCCGGCCTGCGGCTCGGCGGTGCCGTCGGCGCGCTTCGTCTCGCCGAACACGCCGACGATCTGCTTGTCGAGTCCGAAGTCGACCAGCGCCGCGGCGACCCCGGTGAAGGCGACCACCCGGGTCGGGCGGTTGGCGGCGCTCACCTTCTCGTTGCGGTCGTCGGTGAACGACCAGGGTCCGCCGGAGCCGGCGGCGGAGGGGGCGGCGGAGTCGTCGTCCCGGCCGCAGCCGGCGAGCAGGGCGGCCAGGGTCGCGGCGCCACCGGCGGCGAGCAGGCCCCGGCGGGAGAGTCGGCGGGCGGACACGGGATGCGGCATGACGGTGTCTTTCGATCGGGGTCGGGCGAAGGACCATGGACAGCGGGGTTAGGTTAACCTAACCTAAATCGCTGTCAAGCCCCGCCCGGAATCACGCACCACATCGGAGCCCACACTGTCCGCCACCCTCACCTCACGCATCGGCGCGCCACCGGCACCGCCCGTCATGCCCCGGCGTGACCGCGCCGCGCCGCGGGCCGCCGGCCTCGCGGCGTCGGTGCTGCTGCTCGTCGCCGTCGCGGTGCTCAGCATCGCCGTGGGCGCCAAGCAGCTCCCGCTCACCGACGTGTGGCAGGGCCTGCTGCACCGGGACGCCGCCGAGTACGCCGTCGTGCACCGGATGCGGCTGCCGCGTACGCTGCTCGGCCTGCTCGCCGGCGCGGCGCTCGGCGTGGCCGGCGCGGTGATGCAGGCGCTGACCCGCAACCCGCTGGCCGACCCCGGGCTGCTCGGCATCAACGCCGGCGCCTCGGCGGCGGTGGCCAGCGCGGCGGCGCTGCTCGGCATCGGCGGCGTCGGCGGCCAGGTCTGGTTCGCGCTGCTCGGCGCGGCCGTCGTCACCGCCGCCGTCTACCTCGTCGGCGGCGGGCGCGGCGCCACCCCCGCCCGGCTGGCGCTGGCCGGCGCGGCGCTCAACGCGACCCTCTACTCGTACGTCAGCGCGGTGATGCTGCTCGACACGGCGTCGCTGGAACGGCTGCGGTTCTGGACGGTCGGCTCGCTGGCCAGCGCCGAGGCGTCGACCGTGCGCACGGTCGCGCCGTTCATCGCGGCGGGCCTGCTGGTCGCCCTGGCCGCCACCCGCGCGCTCAACGCGCTGGCGCTCGGCGACGACGCGGCGCGCGCGCTCGGCGCCCGGCCGGCCCTCGTCCGGGGCACCGTCATCGTGGCGATCACGCTGCTCTGCGGCGCCGCCACGGCGGCCTGCGGGCCGATCGTCTTCGTCGGTCTGCTGGTGCCGCACCTGGTCCGCGCGCTCACCGGACCGGACCTGCGCTGGCTGCTGCCGTACTGCGCGGTGCTCGCCCCGGTGCTGCTGCTCGGCGCCGACGTGCTGGGCCGGGTGCTGAGCCGGCCGGGCGAGCTCCAGGTCGGCATGGTGACCGCCGTGGCGGGCGGGCCGCTCTTCCTCTGGCTGGTGCTGCGTGGGCGGGTGGCCCACCCGTGATCACCATCCGCACCCCCGGCGGCCTGTCCCTGCGGCTGCGCCCCCGCGCCATCGCCGTCGGCCTCACCTGCGTGGTGCTCGCCCTGGCGCTGAGCGTGCTCGCCATCGGCAGCGGCGACTACCCGATGAGCCCCGCCGACGTGCTGCGCGCCCTCGCCGGCCAAGGCAGCCCGGCCGAGGAGTTCATCGTCACCGAGCTGCGGCTGCCCCGGCTGGTGACCGCGCTCTGCGTCGGCGCCGCGCTCGCGCTGGCCGGCGCGGTCTTCCAGTCGCTGGTCCGCAACCCGCTGGGCAGCCCCGACATGCTGGGCTTCACCCAGGGCGCGTCGACCGGCGCGCTGGTCGTGGTGGTGCTCGGCGGCAGCAGCGTGCTGCTGGCCTCGGCGGCGGTGGTCGGCGGCCTGGCCACCGGCATCCTGGTGTACGCGCTCGCCTGGCGGCGCGGCGTGCACGGGTTCCGGCTGATCCTGGTCGGCATCGGCACCATGGCGATCCTCACCGGCGTCAACGGCTGGCTGCTGACCCGGGCCCAGCTGATGGACGCCGCCCGCGCCGTGCTCTGGCTCACCGGCAGCCTGGACGGGCGCGGCTGGGTCAACGCGCTGCCGCTGCTGGTCGCGCTGGCGGTGCTGGTGCCCGTGCTGCTGGTCGGCTTCGGGCCGGCCCTGCGCCTGGTCGAGATGGGCGACGACACCGCCTCCGCCCTCGGCGTACGCGTGGAGCGGGTGCGCCTGGTCGTGCTGGCGGCGGCGGTACTGCTGGTCTCCCTCGCCGCGGCCGCCGCCGGGCCGGTGAACTTCGTGGCGCTCACCGCGCCGCACCTGGCCCGGCGGCTGACCCGGGCGCCGGGGCCGAACCTGCTGCCGTCGGCGGCCGTCGGGGCGGTGCTGCTGGTCGCCGCCGACCAGCTCGCGGTACGCGCGTTTCCCGGGCACCAACTGCCGGTGGGCGTGGTGACCGGGGTGCTGGGCGGCGCCTACCTGATCTGGCTGCTCGCCACCGAACGACGGGCCGGCCGGCTGTGACCGCGCACGGCCGGCGGGCCACCCACGACGAGAACGGAGCACGGAGCATGCAGTCCCGGCTGAGCGGCAGCGCGATGACCCTCGCCTACGAACGGCGGACCATCGCCGAGGACCTGAGCGTCGCCGTGCCCGACCGCTCCTTCACCGTCATCATCGGCCCCAACGCCTGCGGCAAGTCGACCCTGCTGCGCGCCCTGTCCCGGCTGCTGAAGCCGACGGCCGGGGCGGTGCTGCTGGACGGGGAGGACATCCACCGGCTGCCGGCCCGGGGCGTCGCGCGCACCCTCGGCCTGCTGCCGCAGACGTCCGTCGCCCCGGACGGCATCGGCGTCGCCGAACTCGTCGCGCGGGGCCGGTACCCGCACCAGGGGCTGCTGCGGCAGTGGTCGCGCGAGGACGAGCGGGTGGTCGCCGAGTCGATGGCCGCGACCGGGGTGGCCGACCTGGCCGACCGGCCGGTCGACGAGCTGTCCGGCGGGCAGCGGCAGCGGGTGTGGATCGCGATGGCGCTGGCCCAGCAGACGCCCCTGCTGCTGCTGGACGAGCCGACCACCTACCTGGACATCGCCCACCAGATCGAGATCCTCGACCTCTGCGCCCGGCTGCACGAGGAGCAGGGCCGCACCCTGGTGGCGGTGCTGCACGACCTCAACCACGCCGCCCGCTACGCGACGCACCTGATCGCGATGCGCGACGGGCGGGTGGTCGCCGCCGGCCCGCCCCGGGAGGTGGTCACCGCGGAGCTGGTCGAGGAGGTCTTCCGGCTGCCCTGCCGGGTCATCGACGACCCGGAGACCGGCACCCCCCTGGTCGTCCCCGCCGCCCGCCGCCGGGCCGGCGCGGGCGCCCCGGCGGTCGCGGTCGCCGGCGGGGACCCCGCCTGAGCCCCGCCTCGCGTCGGCCGGGTGCCAGGCGGGGCCACGTCCGCGCGCATCGACCGGAATCGCGTACGGTGGGCGCGATGCGTGAGGCCACCAGCACCTACGGACAGGACGTCGACGGGTTCGGCCGGGTCACGATCCGCCCCGTCGACCCGGACACCGACGTCGACCTGATCCACGGCTGGGTCAGCGAGGAACGGGCCCGGTTCTGGGGCATGCGCGACGCCGGTCGCGAGCGGGTCGCCGAGATCTACCGCTACCTGGACTCGCTGACCACACACCACGCGTGGCTGGTGCACCGCGACGGCGTGCCGGTCGCGCTGTTCCAGACGTACGAGCCGGCGGCCGACCCGGTCGGCCAGTGCTACGACGTCCGGCCCGGCGACCACGGCGCGCACCTGCTGATCGGCCCGCCGACCAGGACCGAGCGGGGCTTCACGGGCGCGCTGCTGGGCGTGTTCCTCGGCTTCGTCTTCGCCGACCCGCTGCGCCGGCGGATCGTGATGGAGCCGGACGCGCGCAACGACAAGGCGGTGGACCGGCTGCTGCGGACCGGCTTCGTCGCCGGCCCGCTGATCGACCTGCCCGACAAGCGGGCGCGGCTGATGTTCCTCGACCGGGAGTCGTTCGAGGCACGCCGCTGACCGCCGGAGGCGCTCCCCGGCAGGCGACGGGCCCCGCCCCACGTGCCACCCCGGCCCGGCCGTGCACGGTCCGGCCGGCGGGCGCTCGGACAACGCCGGGTGGGCTCAGCCCCCGTCGCACCGCGCCGAGAGGGCGTAGCGGATCAGCACCACGTCGCCGATCTGGCGGGCCTCCGCCACCCGGGCGCGGCGGCCGGGGTGCCACGGGAACCGGCCGTCGCCGACGAACCGGGGCGCCCGGCGGTCGCCGACGAAGAACGGGGCCACCACCAGGTGCAACTCGTCGGCGAGGCCGGCGGCGAGGAACTGCGCGAGCACGGTCGGCCCGCCCTCCACCATCAGCCGGCGCACGCCCCGTGCGGCGAGGTCGGCCAGCGCCCGCGCCGGGTCCACGGGCTCGCCCGCGTCCACCACCGTGGCCAGGCCGGCCAGCCGGTCCGCGGTCTTCTCCACCGTCGAGGTGGCGCAGTGGACGATCCGGTCGGCGCCGCCGGTGGTGAAGAGCCGGGCGGTCGGGTCCAGGTCGCCGCAGCCCGTCCACGTCACCCTGAGCGGTGAGGCCGGCAGGCCGCGGGCGAGGCGGGCGGCGCGGCGCCGCGCCGAGCGGACCAGCAGGCGCGGGTTGTCCCGCCGGACCGTGCCCGCGCCGACCAGGATCGCGTCGCAGCCGGCCCGGACCTCGTCGACCCGGTCCAGGTCGGCCTGCTGGCCAGCGACCGGTTGACGCTGGGCGGCGCGTTCCGCCGGGCCGGTTGGCGCACGGTGGGCGTGATGCCGGCCGCCACCCGGCCCTGGCCGGAGGGCGCCTTCTTCGGCTACCAGCGCTTCTACGACGGTCGCAGCCTCGGCTACCGGGGGCCGAGGTTCGGCTACGCGCCGATGCCCGACCAGTACGCGCTGGCCGCCTTCGAGCGCCTGGAGCGGGCTCGGGCGGACCGGGCGCCGGTGATGGCCGAGATCGCGCTCGTGTCGAGCCACTCCCCCTGGACGAAGATCCCCCGGCTGGTCGACTGGGCGGCGGTCGGCGGTCGGCGGTCGGCGGTCGGCGGTCGGCGACGGCAGCGTCTTCCACGGGGAGACCGAGGAGAGCTCGTCGTCGCAGGCGCGTGCCGGCTACCGCCGGGCCGTCGGATACTCGCTGGCCGCCCTCGTGTCCTAGGTGGAGAGACACGGCGACGACCTCGTGCTGGTCTTCCTGGGCGACCACCAGCCCGCCCCGGTCGTCACCGGCGACGGTGCCGGCCGGGACGTGCCGGTCACCGTCGTCGCCCGCGATCCCGCCGTGCTGGACCGGATCGCGGGCTGGGGCTGGACCGACGGCCTGCGGCCCGCCCCGGACGCTCCGGTCTGTCCCATGGACGCCTTCCGCGACCGGTTCCTGACCGCCTTCAGCGGATGACCCCCGGCACCCCAGCGGGTTGACCGGGGGCGACGGCGATCGGGACCAGGCCGGTCCCGGCCCCGGCGGTCGGCGGCGGGCCGCCTGCTCCGGTGCCGGTCGGCCGGCGGCCCCGCCTGCTGCGGTGCCAGTCGGCGGGCCTCCCGCCTGCTCCTACCGGCCGTCGCAGGCGACCCGGCGGCTCCGCCTGGCGGGGAGGCCGGCCGTCACCGGGGCGCGACGAGGTCGGCGTAGTCGGCGACGGTGAGGGGGCGCCGGGACAGCGAGCCGTCGGCGCGCGGCACCCCGAGCGGCACCCCGCCCCGCAGGAACGCCACGGTGTCGACGTCGGAGCGGGCGGTCAGGGTGCAGACGATCTGGCCGAAGGCGAGGACCTCGTCGCTGCGGCCCGTCTCGTCGCCTGCCTCACCGACGTCGACGTCGACGTCCGTGCCCCGGGGCCGGGCGACGGCGGCCGCGACGGCCCCCGGCAGGGCGGTGCTGAGGCCGCTGTCGCGCTCGGCGGCCGTCGGGCCGGCGAGCAGTTGCTGGAGCTGGGCGTCGACCGTGGGCGTGGCGTCCACCCGGCGCTCGACGGGCACCAGGCGGTCGTCGCGGACGAAGCAGAGCACCGCCGTCGCCCGCCCCGCCGTCAGGGTCGGGGTCGGGGTCGCCACGACCGTGCCCGAGGTGGGAAACGGCCCGGGCGGCGGCGCCACGGTGCGGGGGGCGTCCTCCGTCGGGACGCCGCAGCCGACGAGCAGCCCGAGGGCGACGAGCGCAGCACCGGCGCCTTGCCACCGTCCCGGCCGGCGCGCGCGGCGGCTCACGACGACACCCCGGGCAGCTCGACCCGGAAGCGGGCGCCCCCGCCGGGACGGTCGCCCACACCGGCGCGTCCCCGGTGCGCGGCGGCGTGCTGGGCGACGATGGCGAGCCCGAGGCCGGTGCCGTCGCCGGCCGCGCGGGCGTGCGCGGCGCGGCCACGGACGAAACGGTCGAAGACGACGTCCCGGTCGGCCGGGGGCACGCCCGGCCCCTCGTCGTCGACCTCGACGATGCCCGTCCCGCCCCGCTGCGACAGCCGCACCGCCACCGGGCCACCGCCGTGGCGGACCGCGTTGTCGACCAGGTTGGCCAGGATCTGCTCGACGCGGCGCTGGTCGACCAGCCAGGTCGTGGCGGCCCCGCCGGCCGCGTGCACGAGCGCGCCCGGCAGCCCGCGCGCCTGGCACACCCGACGGGCCAGCGCCGCCACGTCGACCGGCCCCCGCTCCGCCGGCTGGTCGCTGCGGGCGAGCTGGATCAGGTCGTTGACCAGCTGCTGGAACCGGGTGATCTCGTCGGCCACCAGGCCGGCCGCGGTGGCGGTCCGGTCGTCGAGGTGCTCCCGGCGGCGGGCCAGGACGCTGGCCGCCGCCGCCAGGGTCTGCAGCGGCGAGCGCAGCTCGTGGCTGACGTCGGCGGCGAAGCGACGGTCCCGCTCGATGCGCTGGGAGAGCTGGTCGACCATGTGGTTGAACGACGTGGAGAGGCGGGTGAGGTCCGGGTCGGTGGTCGGCGCGAGCCGGGCGGAGAAGTTGCCGTCGGCGATCTCCTGGGCGGCGTCGGCCACCGCGGTCAACGGACGCAGGCTGTGCCGGGTGGCGTACCAGCCCAGGGCGGCGCCGGAGCCGGCGACCACGATGGCGACGGCGGTCAGCGCGAGCGCCAGGACCTGGAGGGTCTCGTCCAGCTCGCGCAGCGAGGTCAGCTCGTAGTAGCTGGTGGACGGGGCCAGCGGCAGGCCGACGAGCAGGGTGGGCTGGCCGTTGACCCGCACCCGCTGCACGGCCGGCTTCCCCGTCCGGACGAGCTGTTGCAGGTCGACCGGGATCGCGGCGGTCAGGCCGGCGTCGGCGTTGCGGGCGTACCAGTCGTCGCCGCGGTGCAACAGCGGTCGGCGGTTGCCGCCGGTGTCGAGGGACCGCAGCACCTCCACGACGTCGGGGTCCTCCGTGTCCAGCCCGGTACGCACCACCGCCGCGTCGAAGTACGCCGCCCGCACCGCGGTGCGCTCCCGCTCGTCGAGCAGGGACCGCCTGGTCAACTCGTACGAGACCAGCGCCATGGACGCCGACAGCAGCAGCGCGCCGACGGCGAATCCGGCGGACACCCGGGCCCGCAGCCCGAGCCGCCTCACCGGGTCAGCTTGTAGCCGAGGCCGCGCAGGGTGACCAGGTGCCGGGGGCTGCCCGGGTCGTCCTCGATCTTCTGCCGCAGCCGACCCACGTGCACGTCGACGAGCCGCTCGTCACCGGTGTCGTAGCCCCAGACCCGCTGGAGCAGCTGCTGGCGCGACAGCACCCGGCCGGCGTGCTCGGCCAGCTCGCAGAGCAACCGGAACTCGGTGCGGGTCACCGGCACCGGTCGGCCGGCCCGACGCACCTCCCCCGCGTCCGGGCTGATCTCCAGGGGGCCGAACGTGAGGACCGGCACGGGCGCGGGCACCGCCCGGGCCCGGCGGCGCAGCGCCCGCAGTCGCGCCGACAGCTCCTTGACCGCCACCGGCTTGACCACGTAGTCGTCGGCGCCGGCCTCCAACGCCGCCACGATGTCGTGGGTGTCGTCGCGGGCGCTGACCACCACGATGGGTACGTCGTCGTCGCGGCGCAGTTGCCGGATGCACTCGAAGCCGTCGAGGCCCGGCAGCATCAGGTCAACCAGCACGTTGTCGGCCGGCTCCCGGCGCTGCATCCGCAGCCCCTCCTCGGCGGTGGCCGCCCCCCGGACGGCGTAGCCCTCGTCCTCGAGCGCGAGCAGCAGCGCCAGACGGATCCGGTCGTCGTCCTCGATCACCAGCACGCCCGTCATACCCGCATCATCCCCAAGGCGGGCGCGAGCGCCCAACCGTGTCCGGCGTTCGACGGTTTTGTCACGCAACTGTCATACAACCGCGTGGCCCGCGCCACGGGCGCCGCCCAGGGTGGTGTACGACACCGGTCCGGCCCGCCGGTCACCCCGGTCGGGCCGGGCCCGCCGGAGCGGCAGCCCGTCGGCCGACCAGGTCCTGCGGAGGAGGGAGCAGATGACCGTCGCCGGTCTTCTCACCGCACTCGCCGTGGGTCTCCTCGTCGCCGCGGCGGGCTGGCTGGCGCTCCCCCGACGGCGGGAGGTGCCGGCCTGGCTGGCTCTGGTGACCGGGATCGTCACCGCCGTCCTCGGCGTCATCCTGGCCCGCATCGTCGGCCTCGACACCGGCCGGTCCGGCCTGTGGCACCTGGCCGTACCGGCCGGCTCCGCCGTCCTCGGCGTCGCTCTCGTGGCCGTCACGGCGGGCCCCCGGCGCCCGCCCGTGCCGGCTCGCCGGACGCGGCCGGACCTCGATTCCGACCCGACGCCGCCGGTCGCGGACCGGCGCGTCGCCTCGACCGACCTCCCGTGGAGGAAGACACCATGACCGTCGTACCGGACGACAACTCGATGACGCTGATCTGCGACAGCTGCGGAGACGTGACAACGGGAACCGCCTGCGTCCTGCCGGACGCCGAGGTCGTCTGGACCCTGGTCGCCGAGCACGGCTGGAGCGGCTCGCCCTTCGCGACGGGCCCGCACCGCTGCCCCCGCTGCAGCCTCCTCGGCCCGGACGCCGGGCGGGGCGGCGGGGCCGGTCGCGGCGCCCAGGTGGCCGGCGGGGTGCTGGGGGTGGACCACCTCGACGACGTCGCCGTGGCGACCGCCTCCGGTGACATCGACGTCGACATCGCCGACGACCTGCGGACCGCGCTGCGGCAGGCGGTCGACGTCTGCGGGCACATCGTGGTCGACCTGACCCGGGTCCACCTGATCGACGCGAACGGGCTCGGCCTGCTCGTCCGGGCCCACCGCGACGCCCGCGAACGCGGCGCCGTGCTCTGCCTCGCCGCCCCGTCCCGCTTCATCCTCACCGTCCTGCACACCATGCGGCTGGACGGCCTGTTCCCGATCTTCGCCAGCCCGGAGGAGGCCGTCCGGCGGCTCTCCCCGACCGGGGCGGGCGAGCCCGCCGGGCTGACGGCCACCGTGGCCGGACCGGACCGGGCCGGCCACCCGGCGCCGGCCGACACGCCGTCCCGCTGAGCCGACACCGTCACCCGCACCCGCACTCTGGCGAGAGGACGCCCGCATGCTCATGCCCTGGCCGTACCCGGACGAGGGCGCGTTCCGTTCCGAGCCGCCCCGTCCGGCGCCCGAGGACGAGGACGCCCGGTTGGCCGCGCTGGTCGCCCAGCGGGTGAGCAGCGACTGGTCCACGCGCGGCCAGCAGATTGTGGTGACCGTGCAGAACCGGGTCGTCATCCTCGCGGGCGTCGTGGCGGGCCCGGACGCCCGGCAGGTGGCCGCCGAGATCGCCTGGGACGTGCGCGGTGTCGTCGACGTCTGCAACGCCCTGCGGCTCGCCGGCCCCCGGCGTCCCCGCCGCTGAGCGGCGCGGTGCCGTCGCTGACCGGCGGTGCCGTCGGCGGGGCCGCGGTGGCGGCCCGACCTCGACCAAATGCGTTCAGGGCCACCCCCAAACGGGGGTGGCCCTGAACGAATGATTGTCCGGCGGTGTCCTACTCTCCCACACCCTCCCGAGTGCAGTACCATCGGCGCTGGAGGGCTTAGCTTCCGGGTTCGGAATGTAACCGGGC
>NZ_JBEYTP010000032.1:0-81812 GCF_040643125.1 Micromonospora sp. NPDC047465 | reverse complement strand
GGGATCGAGGCGGACCGTCCAGGTGAGGCCGTCCACGCCCGGCGCCCGCCGCCCGGCGGGACGGTCCGCCGGGCCACGGGGGTGCGCGACGCCGCGCTCAGCATCCCGCGGGACGGCCCGCGTGGTGGAATACCGGGTACGCCCACAGCGGTTCGCCGTCGGCGTCGGCGATCTCGGCGAACAGGTGCGCCAGGGACCGGGTCCAGCGGGCCTGCACGGCGGACGCGCCGGTGACCCGCCGGGCGTACGGGTGACCGTGCCGGGTCCGCAGCACGCAGATCAGCAGCAGCCCGTGCCGGTAGATGTGGTAGTCGTAGATGCCGGCGTCGTCGAGCAACGCCGACATCTCCGGCCAGATCTCGGCGTGCCGGCGCTCGTACTCCCGCTCCGCCCCCGGGCGCAGCCGGTAGAGGTGGCACAGCTGGACCCCGGGCCCGGACTCCCCCGGCCCGGCCGCCCCGTCCGCACCGGAAACCTCCACCGGCGGGCTCACTTGCCGGAGCCGGCCAGCGCGCCGGCCACCAGCTGCCGCTGGAAGACCAGATAGACGATCAGCACCGGCAGCAGCGCGACGATCAGACCGGCGCTGACCAGCGGCACCGACACGTCGTACTGGCCGCTGAGCAGGGAGACACCGACCATCAACGTCTTGCTGTCCGAGCCGCCCATGATGACCAGGGGCAGCAGCAGGTCGTTCCACATCCAGACGAAGTTGAAGATGGCCAGCGCGGCCAGCGCCGGGGTCGCGATCGGCGCCAACAGGCGGAACAGGATGGTGAAGTGGCCGGCGCCGTCCACCCTGGCCGCCTCGATCAGCTCGTCGGGCACCTGCTGGAAGTAACCGGCCAGCTGGTACGTGCCCAACGGCAGGCCGAACGCCGCGTACGCCAGGATCAGGCCCTGGTACTGCCCGGACATGCCCAGGTCCAGCACGGTCTGGTACAGCGGATAGATGATCGCCTGGCTGGGGATGGTCAACGTGACGATGATCAGCAGGAAGACCAGCTTGCCGCCCCGGAAGCGCAGCTTGGTCACCGCGTACGCGACCAGCAGCGCGGCCAGCACCGACAGCACCAGCCCACCGGCGGTGGTGATCAGGGAGTTCAGCAGCAGCCGCGGCATGTCCATCCGGCGGAACGCCTCGAGGTAGTTCTCCAGGGTCACGCCGGCGGGCAGGCCCAGCGGGTCCCGCGCGAAGCCCGTCTGCGTCTTCAGCGAGCTGACGATGGTGAACAGCAACGGGTAGACCGCCGCGACCGCGACGACCACCAGCGCGAAGGTCAACAGGTAACGCCCCAGCCGGGCGGTGGCACGCCGGTTCATCGCGACTTGCGGGTCCCCTCTGTGAACATGTGCCGCACGCTGAGGATCGACAGCAGGGCGACGAAGACGAACAGGGCGATGCCGATGGCGGAGCCGTACCCCCGGTCGAGGAACTGGAAGGTGGTGAGGAAGACCAGGTACTCGGGGAGCATGGTGGCGTCCCCCGGCCCGCCCTGGGTCAGCGCGTAGATCAGCGGGAACAGCCAGATCAGCACGCCGGAGGCGCACAGCACGCTCCAGTAGGCGACGGTGGGCCGCAGCATCGGCACGACCACCGAGAACAGCCGCCGCCAGAATTTCGCCCCGTCGAGATAGGCGGCCTCGAGGACCTCGTCGGGGATGGTGGCCAGGCCGGCGAGGTACGTCATCACGCCCAGGCCGAACAGGCTCCACAGGGCCACCGCGACGAGCGAGAACAGGGCGCTGTAGCGGCCGTTGAGCCACTCGAGGGCCAGGGGGTCCAGCCCGACCGAGCGCAGGAAGGCGTTGAGCGGCCCGTCCGGGGCGAGGATCTGCCGGAACATGATGCCGACGACGATCGGCGCGATGGTGTACGGGATGAAGTACACGGCGCGGAAGAACTTCCAGCCCGGGGCGCGCTGGTGGATGACCACCGCCAGGACCAGGGGCAGCACGACCCAGATCGGCAGCGTCGCCACCACGAGCAGCGCGTTGCGGAAACTGGAGCGCACCACCGGGTCGTCGAGCATCCGGGTGTAGTTGTCGGCGCCGGCGAAGGAACTGCCACCGAAACCGCTCGACGATTCGAGGCTGGTGACCACGCCCCGGCCGAGGGGCACGAACTTGAACGCGACGGCCAGGGCCAGCGCCGGCAGCACCAGGGCGGCGCCCAGCCACCACTCCCGGAGCCGCGCGGCGCGGGCCGGACGGCGTGCGGGCTCGGGCGGGCGGTCCGCGACCACCGGCTCCGACACCGGCGCGGTGGAGATGCTCATCGGGGGTTCCTCTTTCCGGGCGGGCCGGGCGGGGCGGCCGGGGCCACCCCGCCCGGGGCGACTACTTGTTCTGCTTCTTCGTCGGGCTGCGCTCCAGGGCCTGCTGCATCTGCTCGGCCCACTTGTCGACGGTGAGCTGGCCGAGGGTGACCTGCTGCCAGCCGCGGGCCAGCGCGTCGGCCTCCGGGCCGGAGAGCATCACCCCGGCGTGCAGGGTCGGCTCCGCCACCAGTTCCTGGATCTTCTGGAAGGCCGGCGAGGAGGGCAGCAGGGCCTTGTCGACGTTCTTGTTCAGCGGCTGGCCCTTGGCGTGCTTGACCCACAGCTCGCCGTTCTCCTTGCCGGCGAGCCAGGTGATGAACGCCAGGCCGGCGTCCTTCTTCTTGCTCCACTGGGTCACCCCGTAGACGGCGCCCTCGATGCCGGAGAACTTCTGCGCCAGCGGCGCCGTCGGGTTGGCCGCCGGCCAGCGGGTCACGCCGAGCTTGTCGTCGCCGAGGGCCTTGCCGAACGCCTCCCAGTTCACCGCGTCCGAGATGATCGTCCCGGCGAAGGCGGCGCCGCCGCGCTGGAAGATGTCCGCCCCGTCGGGAAGCATCGTGATCGACGGCGCGTTCTTGTTCGCCCAGCCCTTGGTGGTGATCTCGGCCAGCTTCTCCAGCACCGAAACCAGCTTCGGGTCCTTCCAGGACAGGCTGCCCGCGAGCAACCCGCGGATGTCGTCCTCGCTCAGGTAGCTGCGGGCGATCTCCGGGAAGTCCCAGTAGGCCGGGAACGTGCCGGACAGGCCCAGGGCGAGGCAGGTCTTCCCCGTCTTGGCGACCGCGTCGCAGGCCGCGCCGAACTCGTCCCAGGTCGCCGGGGGCCGCTCCGGGTCCAGCCCGGCGGCCTTCAGCACGTCCTTGTTGTAGTAGAGGACGTTGCCCTGGTACGAGAAGGGCACGCCGTAGCAGGGCTTGCTGGTGTCGAAGCCCTCGCAGGCTCCGCTGTAGGTGACGAGGTCCTTGTTGATCTCGGCGGCCTTGTCGCCCAGCGGCACGTACGCACCGCGCCGGTCGAACAGCTCCAGGCCGGCGTTGTTGGCCATCACGTCCGGCCCCGACTGCGAGGTGATGTACGGGCCCTGCACCTCGGGGTACTTGTCGAACGGCACCGACTGCATCTCGAGCTTGATGTCCGGGTGGCTGGCCTCGAAGCTGGTCTTGACCTGCTTCCAGTACTCGGTGCCGCCCGGCTCCCAGGTCAGCACCTTCAGGGTGACCGGGCCGCCCGCGGCGTCGTCGCCACCGCAGCCGGTCAGCAGCGCGGCGGCGGCAACGCCCGCGGCGACGAGACCGGCCAATCTACGTCGATTCATCGGCAGAAGCTCCTGTCAGCGAGGGGGATGAGGGATGCGGCGGACGGCGCCGTCGGCGGCGGCGCTGTCGACCACGGCGGCGGCGATCTGGACCACGTGCAGTCCGTCGGCCAGGGGAACGACCGGGGAGACGTCGCTGCCGTCGACCTGGCGGAGGAAGTGCCGGAGTTCGGCGGCGAGCGCGCCGCCGCCGTCGACCGGGGAGAGCAGCCAGTCCGGTGCCTCGGTCTGCTCGGCCTGCACCAGCACCGTGGGATGTCCGAGGTCGACGTGACCGACCCCGCCGGTGCCGTACACCTCGACCAGGTCGGAGGTGTGGTTGGGGGTGTGTTCGGGCAGGAGATAGCTGTTGCGGATCGACGACACGACGTCGTTGGCGTGTCGGAGCTCCGCCCAGACCAGGACCGGCGTCGCCGATCCCGGTAGGGTCCGGGCCGCCGCGCGCACCTCGACCACCGGCGCTGCCGCGTACCAGAGCGCGAGGTCGATGTCGTGCACCGCGGTCAGCAGTGCGGGATGGTCGTTCGGGAAGAGCCGGGTCAGGGAGCGGGGGCGGTCCCGGCGCGAGGAGACGGCCAGCACCCGGCCCAGGCGGCCCTCGCGGACCGCGTCGTGCAGCGCCCGGTGGGCGGGGCTGTGCCGCAGGATGTGCCCCGGCTGGCAGAGCACCCCGTGCGCCTCGGCGGCCGCGACGATCGCCGTGGCGTCGGCGACCGTCGCGGCCAGCGGCTTTTCGACCAGCACGGGAATCCCGGCGGCGATCAGTGCGACCGCGACGGCGCGGTGCGCCGGCCCGGGCACGCACACGGAGGCGACATCCGGCGCCGCCTGCGCGAGCAGGGCCGCGACGGAATCGAACGTACGCGGGATGCCGTGCTGGGCGGCGACCCGCTCCCGGGTGGCGGTGTCCGGGTCGACCAGCGCGTCCACCCGGACACCGAGCGACCGGTACGCGGCGACGTGCCGGGTGCCGAACGCGCCCGCCCCGACTACGGCCACCCGCGGCCGGGCGCTCACCGGGCCACCGCCTCGGCCGGCGTCGCCGCGGTGCCCGCGCCGGCGACCGGGGCCGGTGCCTTCCCCGCGAGCCGACCGTCGAGGACCGCCCGGGTGAGGCGCTCCAGGGCGGCGACCCCGGTCGCGAGGCACCGCTCGTCGACGTCGAACGCGCCGGAGTGCAGCGGCGCGCCACCGCGTTCGCCGGTGACCCCGAGCTTGACGTACAGGCTCGGGCCGAGCGCGCCCAGCAGGGCGAAGTCGTCGGTGGTCAGGGGCGGTACCGGCAGGTCGACGACGTCGACGTGCCCCGACAGCTCGGCGTGCGCGAGAGCCACCACCTCCGGGGCGTTGCGCACCGGCGGCATCTCGTTGGCCCAGGTGAACCGTACGCCGAGGTCGAGCGCGGCGGCCTGCTGGCGGGCGACGCGTTCGATGACCTCCTTCAGCCGCTCCCGGACGACGGGGTCGTGGGTACGCAGCGTCCCGGTGGCCTCGGCCCGCTCGGCGACCTGGCTCTGGCTCGCTCCCCCGGCGATCGTGCCGATGTTGAAGGCGACCAGTTCGTCGGGGTTGCGGGACCGGGAGACGGCGGCGTGCAACGTGGACACCATGGCGGTCAGGCCGAGGATGGCGTCCCGGCCCAGCGCCGGGGTGGCGGCGTGCGCGGCCCGCCCGAGCACCTCGACGCGGAACGCGTCCTTGGCCGCCATCGCGGTCGCCCGGTCGATCCCCACCGCTCCCGCCGGCAGGTCGGGCCAGCAGTGCAGCCCGAGCACGGCGTCGAACCGGCGGTCGCGGAACGCCTCGTCGGCCAGGACCGCGGCGGCTCCCGAGTCGGCGCCGAACGGGATCTCCTCGGCCGGCTGGAACAGCACCGTCACTGCGCCCCGGGCGGGTGGGTCCGCGGCGAGCCGGGCGGCGACCCCGTAGGCGACGGTCATGTGCACGTCGTGCCCACAGGCGTGGCACACGCCCGGATTGCGGGACGCGTACGGCTCCTGCTTGCTGTCCTGCACGGGATAGGCGTCCATATCGGCCCGAAGAAGGACCGTCGGCCCCGGGGCACCACCGTCGATCTCCAGGACCACGCCGGTGTCGGCAATTCCGGTGCGAATCCGGCCGAGTGGCCCGAGCAAGCGCTCCAGGGTAGCTGCGGTCTGCCGCTCCGTGAACCGCAGCTCGGGGTGCCGGTGAAGCTGACGCCGCAGCCGTACCAGCTCATCAACCTCGTCGCCTGGCAGCGTCACCCGGCTCACTCCTCGCTCGCGCCAACGTAATCCGGACCTAATTGAGACAAGAACCTAAGTCAGGGGTGTCTCCGCGTCAATGGCCAGGCGAAATTTGAGTTAGGGTCCGAACCATGCAACGCGCCGACGCCCACCTGCACCTGTTCGCCGCCGGCTACCCCGGCCGCTACGGCCGCTCCCCCGCCGGCGGCGACGAACTGGCCGTCTACCAAGGCTTACGCCGCGAACACGGCATCGTCCGGTCGCTGGTGATCGGCTACGAAGGCGAGGCGGGCTTCGCCGGGAACAACCGCCACCTGGCCTCCCTCGCCGCCGCGCACGACTGGATCGCGCCGGTCGCCTACGTCCCACCAAATGGACCAACCGACGGAGACTCGCTCGACCGCTGGTGGTCGGCGGGCTTCGTGGGCATCGCCGCCTACCTGGCCGAACCGACCTCGGCGGACCGCTTCAGCGACTGGCTGGCGCGCAACACGGCGGCACTGAACAGCACCGCCGCGCTGCTCAGCCTGAACGCCACACCCGCCGCGACCGACCGGCTCGGCCCGGCCCTCGCCGCCCTGGACGGGTGCACGATCCTGTTCAGCCACCTCGGGCTGCCCGGCACGCAGCCCGTGGTGCCCACCGGCGACGAGGCACGGGAGATCCTCACGCCCCTCACCCACCTGGCACGGCTACCCCACGTCGGAGTCAAGATCTCCGGGCTGTACGCCGTCAGCGAGCCCTCCCACGGCTACCCGCACGAGGCGGCACGACCGTTCGTCGAGCTGCTCCTGACGCACTTCGGCACCCGACGCCTGTACTGGGGTTCGGACTTCCCGCCCAGCCTCGACCACGTGTCGTTCGCACAGACCCTGCACCCGGTCGGCCTCGACGAACTCTCCGCCGCCGAACGGGACGACGTCCTCGGCGCCAACCTCCTGCGCGCCCTGGACCAGCGCACCGGCGCGGCGCCCACCGGCCGCCCCGCCGCCGACCGCCAGATGTAGAACCAGAACGGTCCGCACATCCCGGAGAAACGCACTCCATCATTCCGTCAGGAGCTCCCACCCGCTTCCGGGGCCGGCCGGCGAGTGGCACCGTGCGGATAGACATGCACATGTGCCCATGTCATTGGCGCCCGGTTTCCGGGCGGCTCGGGGAGGTGTGGTGACCACTACTGACGAGGAAGGCGCGGCCGGCGGGGTCAAGGTGCGCGAGGTGGTCCGGGACGTGGTGGCCTCGGTCGCCCCGGAGGAGTTGCCTCTGGTGGACGGGCTGGTCGCGTTCGACGACGCCACGGTGGTACGGCGGTTGGGCACCCGGGGCAGGCGGCGTGAGCCGTTGGGTTTCGGGTGGGGCGAGGTCGTGGCGTTGGCGACCCCGGTGGTGTGGCTGGTCGTGCAGCAGCTCGCCGACCGGGCTGCCGCTTCGGCCGTGGATGGCGCGGCCAAGGGGACGAGAGCCATGCTGCGCAAGGTCTTTCGCCGGCGGGCCGCGCCCGTGGAGATCCCCGCGTTGACCCGCGAGCAACTCGGCGACGTACGGCAGCGAGTGTTGGAGGTCGCCGTGCAGCGCGGCCTGGACGACGAGCGGGCCACGGCGATCGCCGACGCGCTGGTGACCCGGCTGGCGCTGACCGCGCCGGCGACACCCGTGCCGGAGCCCGTGAGCCCGGACAGGCCCGGGCCCGCGGACAGGGCGTGATGGTCGCCGAGCCTGCCCGGTCGCGGGTCGACGAGCGGGCGATGGGTGCCGGCACGACCGTGCGGTTCGCGCTGCTGGTGGTCTTGCTGCTGGTGAGCAGCGCGACCATGACGGCCAACGTCACCGCGTGGCTCTCCGACACCGACAGCGTGGAGGGCTTCGCCTGCCTGCTCGCCACCGGGATGGATCCCAACGATGCCTACAGCGCGGCCGGCGAGGCCAGCTTCATGGCCAACGTGGATGCCTACGAGGCGTGCATCGCCCGCCATGAGCGACCGCTGCCGTGGTGGATCCGCCTGGCGTGGCCGGCTCTGCTGGTGGTGTTGGCCAGCGTGCTGTTCTGGTGCCTGCATCTCTGGAAGGCGCGGCGTGGCCGGGTCGTCCCGCTGACGGCGATCGACCGTGACGGCGAGATCCTGCGCACCGTGGAGAGTCTGGCGGCGTCGGCTGGTCTGGCCCGTACGCCGAATGTCGTCGTGGATCCGGCGGCGGCCTCGACCGGGGCGGTGGTGTTCGGCCGCAACCGCCGGCCGACGGTGTGCCTGCACGGTGGCCTGCTCGCCCGCAGGGCCACCGATCCGGAGGCGTTCCGGGCGGTGCTGCTGCACGAGTTCGCCCACATCCGCAACGGCGACGTCACCCTCGCCTACGCCACCGTCGCGGTGTGGCGGGTGTTCCTGGCAGTGGTGCTCCTCCCCTACGTCGTGTGGTGGATCATCGCGTTCCCGGGTGGGCCGTGGTCGCCGGAGTGGCCCGGTGCGGTGCCGTTCGCGACACGTAGCCTCGTGCTGGCGGCCTCCCTGGTGGCGCTGATCTATCTCGCGCGGTCGGACGTGTTGCGCAGCCGGGAGATCTACGCCGATCTGGCCGCGGCGCGATGGGGTGCCGACCCCCGCCCCTGGGCGGTGGCGACCCCGGGCCCGCCCGAGGGGAGACTGAGGCGGCTGGGCGCCTCGTTCGTCGAGCTGTGGCGCACCCATCCGCGATGGGACCTGCGCCGAGAGGCGCTGGACGATCCGGCGGTGCTGTTCGGTCTGCGGTCGCTGCCGATGTTCCTGACCGGGGTCGCCGCGACTCTGATCAACTCCCAGGTGCGGTTGTACCTGAGCATGTCCGATCTGACCCGCCCGTGGCTCGGCCAGGTGGCGGCTGTCGCGGCGGCGGGGCTGGTCACCGGGCTGGTGGGGGTCGCCCTGTGGCGTGCCGTGGCCCATGCCGTGCTCACCGGGCGGCGTGTGCCCTCCGGCCTGCGGGCAGGGCTGTGGCTGGGAACGGGGATGATGGCCGGCGAGCTGGTGCTGAACGACATCGTGCTCACCGAGTGGCTGCCCCAACGCCCCGCGATCCTGGTGCTGGTGGTTCTCGCCGGGACGGCGTTCACCTGGTGGGTCGCGCAGTGCGCCCACCTGTGGCTCAGGGCATGGCCGGGCCGGACGATCCGGCCGGTGATGCTGGCGGGGTTGGCATCCGCGTGCCTTGTGTTGTCGGCATGGTTCACGTGGTGGCGCGAGTGGGGCTCTCAGTACCTGAACGGGCCGGTGTTCGACACGCGTGCGCTGCTGGAGCGCGACTACCCCGGCGAGGTGACCGACCATCCTGCCGCGGCCAGCGTGATCGGCATCGTCCACCCGCTGTTGCACAGCCTGGACCAGCCCCTCGTCCTACCGATGGTCGCGGCCCTGTGGGCCGTGCCGCTGCTGGCCTGGACGAGCCGACGGGCTACGGCCACGCTCCGCTGGGTGCCCGGCGCGCTGCGGGAGCCGGCCGCGGTGGAGCCACCTGTGGAGCTGCCGCCGCTGCGAGGGATGCTCGGAGTCGCGGCGCTGGGCGGGGTGTCGGGCTGGGTGGCCGTCGCGGGCGCGGCGGCGTACATGCATTCCTGGCAACCACCGCGTGGGCAGCGGGGTGGCCTGTACCTCTGGATCTACGAGGGCTGGGTGTTGGTGGCCCTGGTGACGGCGGCCACGGCAGCCGCCGTCGCCGCGAGCGTGGTCGCGAGTCGCCACCGGCTGCTCATCGCGATCATCACCGCCGAGCTCGCGGCGTTGATCGGCCTCTGCGGGTGGTTCGTCCTCCTGTCGTTCGACGGGTGCGTTCCGCTGCTGAACACCCTGGCGTCGTCCTGCCAGTGGCGTCCTGCCGCGGCCTGGCCGCTGGTCCAGCTTCTCGTGGGCCAGGTTCTCGTGGTCGCCGCGGTCACGGCCGTCATCGCGGCCGCAACCGTTTCCGCGATCCGCCGGGTGTGGACACCCGGAGGGCACCACGCCGCCGAGGCGCGTCCGGCGAGGGAAGGACGGGGCGGGCTGGTCGCCCGACGGCTGTGCGTCGGTGTGTTGTGCGCCGCCGCGGTGGGGGTCACCGTGCTGGAGGAAGCGAGCCTGCTGGACATGAAGGGTTCCTCGAAACGTGAGGCCGCGGCCAACGTGCAGCTCATGGTGCCCGTTGGTGAGCCGCCGGCGGTGTCCGCCGAGACAAGAGCCATGCAGGTGCTCGCGTGGAAGAACCTCGGCGCAGGGGACCTGGTGAGGCGCTACGCCGTCGCCCTCGAACGCCTCGGTACGGCACAGATCCAGGCCGCGGACGCCGCAGACGCCGCGAACAGCGCACGCGCCGAGATCGACCCGGCCACGTTCCGGCCGATCTGTGCCGACATCGGTCAGGTCGCGCGGGACGCCGACCGCTACTTCCGGGTGCCCGACCCTCAGGGCCAGGTGCTCTGGCGCAGGTTCATCGAACAAGGGGCAAAGGGTAGTCAGGAGTGCCAACAATCGCTGGACCAGGGGGATGCCGCCCTCTTCGCGGCATCAAACGACAGCATCGCCAAGGCCAGCGACGCCCTCACGTCGCTGCTCGACCGGACCGACGTGGTGCTGCGAGACGGCGGCCTGAAGCGCCCGTGACAGCGCCGGGCGGCGACGCGAGCGCCGCCCGGCCACGGAACACGGCAGCTCCTCAGTGCGCTGCCACGACCACCGCCGCCGGTTCCAGTTCGGCGAGCCGGGACGGCCGCACCACCACGAGCAGGACCACCATCGCCGCCACCATGCCACCCGCGACCACGAGGGCCATGGCGACCGCGCCCGTGCCCAGCACGCCCACCAGGGGCGCGGCCAGCGCGCCGACGCCGAACTGCACCGCGCCGAGCAGGGCCGATGCGGTACCGGCCGCTTCCCCGTGCCGGGACAGGGCCAGGGCCGGCGCGTTCGGCATCGCAAGCCCCGCCGCGGCGAGCACCACCCACAACGACGCCAGCAGGCTCGGCAGACCGCCGAGCCCCGTCGCGGCGAAGGCGAGCAGCGCCACACCGGCGCCCGTTCCCACAGCCAGGGCGACGACGAGGATCCGCTGCGGCGAATAGCGGCGCAGCAGCCGTACGTTGAACTGCGTCGCCGCGATCAGCCCCACCGCGCCCGCGCCGAAGGCCAGCCCGAACTGCTGCTCGTTCAGCCCGTACTGCTCCTGCAGGACGAACGACGACCCGGCCACGTAGGCGAACAAGGCCGCCATGGCGAGCCCGGCGACCAGGACGAGGCCCACGAACGTGCGGTCCCGCAGCAGCGAGCCGTACACGACAACCGTCGCGACCACCCCGCCGCGCTGGCGCCGGTCTGCCGGCAGCGTCTCGCGCAGCCCGAGCGCGGCGACCACGACGAGCAGCACCCCGAGGACGGCCAGGGCCACGAACACGCCGCGCCAGTCCGTCCAGCGCAGCAGCCCGCCGCCGAGGGTCGGGGCGAGGATCGGCGCCGCCCCCATGACCAGCAGCAGCCGGGAGAGCAGCGTGGCGAAGGCCGCGCCGCTGAACAGGTCGCGGACCACGGCCATCGCGACCACCGAGGCCGCCGCCACGCCGAGGCCCTGCACCACCCGCAACACACCGAGTACCGCGATGTTCGGTGCGAGGACGCAGAGCACCGACGCCACGACGTGCAGCGCGATACCGGCGATCAGCGGCACGCGCCGCCCGACGGCGTCGGACAGCGGGCCGATCAGCAACTGGCCGACGGCGAGGCCCGCCAGCGTGCCGGTGAGGGTGAGTTGGACCGCCGCCGACGTGGTCTGGAAGTCCGCGACGATCGCGGGCAGCGCGGGCAGGTACATGTCGATGGTCAGCGGACCCACCGCGATCAGCGACCCGAGCACGAGGATGAGCCGCAGGCGTTGCCTTGCGCTCATCAGGTCACCCGGCGTCCCCGAGGCAGCGGGACCAGCGGGAGTATCGACGGTAGCGGTCATCGGATCGTTTCCGACCGGTCGACCCGCAGCCGCGGGGACTGTGCAGAAGTCATAACTGGCTCCAAACCCCGGTCCGGTGATCTCATTCCCCCGCGGGCCGGGACGCAACGGAGATCACACTGCGGCCTCTTGATCGGCGGCCAGCCAGCAGTGACCGGACGCCGCCTGCCAGTTGAACGAACGCGGCCGGCGGGACGGACCGGTTCAGAACGTGTGCAGGTCCAGGGTGATCCCGTCCGATCCCCCGGAATGGCTCACCGCGACCCAGTCGTCTCCGGCGCCAGCGAGCCAACCGGGGTAATGGCCGAGTTGGCGGCCGGTCGGCACGTCGTAGACGATCACGAACGGCCGGCCGGCCGTCGCAGCGCTGACCGCCACGAGCCGTCCGGTCACGGTCGACCGCCAACTCGCCGACCCACCGGAGAGCCCCGGATCCGGCGCGGTCCACCGCGATGCGCCGGTGGTCATGTCGAGCAGCTCCAGCTCACCCTCGTCGGCGTTGCGCCGCACCAGCACCGACCGGTCGTCCCCGTCGATCGGTACGCCGGAGGTGGCACCCTCCCACTCCGCCTTGCCGTTGCGCAGGTCCACCAACTGTGGCCGGCCGGTCGCGCTGACCGCGACGAGCCGGGTGCCGGCCCCGATCAGGACCAGCCCGCTCTGATGGTTCGTCAACCGCCTGACGCACTCACCATCCTCGTTACGCCCGCTGAAGACCTCACCGGACCAGCCTCTGGCACCGGTTGCCGCGTTGACGGTGTCGATGCTGACGGTGCACTGCCGATCGCCCCGGGGTGGATCGTTGTCGGTGGTCACCAGCAGGTCGCCTGCGACGAAGCCGTACCAGGCCCGGCTCGGCAACCGCCCGGCCCCAGCCTTGCCGGTGGTGGTCGCGACTGCCGTGTAGGTAGGGGCGGACGCGCTCAGCCGCACCGCCACGTACCGGCCGGTGGGCGGGGCATACGGAATACGCGCACCGAGCGCGACGTCGGTCACCCGGGCGAACCGGTCGGCGGCCAGTTTCCAGAGCTGACGGCCGTCCCGGACGTCCCGGGCGATGACCACGCACTTCGCCGACTGCCCTGTGCCCACGCACTCCTTGTTGTAGACGACCTGTTGCTGGACGATGACGTCCTGGGTGTCCTCGGCCCGCCAGCGGGTGGCGCCGGTGACCGCGTCGAGCACCTCCAGCGGTCCTCCGTCGCTGGCGCTCGCGACTATCAGACCGTCGGTGACCGCGTACTGATAGCTCGTCGGGAACGGATGGCGCCACCGGTCCTGCCCGGTGGACCGGTCCACCGCCCGGAGTTCCCGCTCGCCGGGCACGACGATCAGCTGGCCGATCTGCGCCAGCTGATCGACGAGCCGGGTGACCGACACCGACCAGACCGGGTCGGGGCCTTCCTGCCCCGGCCGGCTGCCCCGGCCCCGTAGGGTCTCCTGGCTCACCTCGACCTGCGGCGCAGGCCGCTCCGGCGGCTCCGTTCGAGGCCCGGCGCACGCGGCGAGCCCGAGGACCAGGCTCAGGGCCGTTCCGGCGAGGCTCCATCGAGGCGGGCGGTACGACGGTGACAACGGTCTCTCCCTCAATCGGCGGCGAAGGCCCCACCGTAGGACCCGCCCGCACCCCGAGAAGGCGTGACGCCGGAACTACCGGAAGATGGCGCGGTCGGGGTGCCGACGGTTGGCGCGCAGGGCGGCCAGCACCACGCCCGGTGCGGCCAGCGACCTCGGATGCGCACGCATGGAAACGACCTCGTTGAACCGCCGCGCGACCGCCACGTCCGTGACGGTCGCCGTCACGATCTGCCGGCTGATCCAACTCGAGAACCGGTGGCCGCGCGGGTAGGGGCCGTCGACGTGCGGCAGGGCCAGGTCGGCGGAGGTGGACGTCGACCACGCGGCGTCGACCACGACCCTCTGCCAGTCGAAGAACCGGCGCGCGGGCAGGGCCGGATCCGGCCGTGACCGCAGGTACACCGACAGGCAGGCCGCGTGCAGGGCCGCCGCGGTCATCCCCTGCCCGTACACCGGGTTGAACGACGCGACCGCGTCGCCGACGCTCACCAGCCGGGCCGGGAACCGCTTGAGCGCGTGGAAGTCCCGCCGCCGGCTGTCGGCATGGCGGTAGGTCCGGACGTCGCCGAGCATCTCGTTCCCGGCGACGTCACCGAACTCCGGCGGGAACTGGTCCCGCAGCCGCCGCACGAAATCCTCGGCGGTGCTTCCCGGGCGGTTGTCGCCGTACCCGGCCATCATCGCCATCCACCGGCCGTCCTCGACGGCGAAGACCGCGGCGCCGGCCACGTCCGGCGACGTTCCCGGACTGTGCAGCGCCATGACGACCGTGAGGTCCGGATCCGTCTCCGGGCGCCGGAACAGGGCCGTCGCGTAGTTCAGGTCCACGGTCATCCGTCGCGTGACGGGGCGGTCCCAGCCGGCATGCTCCAGCCACTCGGACAGCCTGCTCGAACGCCCCATGGCGTCCACCACGAAGTCACCGCTCTCGACGCCGGGCACCCCGCCGACGTCGCAGCGGACGCCGGTGGCCGCGCCACCGTCGAACACGAGACCCGTGGCGCGGGCCACGACCGTCTTGACGTTGGGCAGTCGAAGCACCTGCTGACGGATCAGCCCCTCCAGCAGCGGTCGGGTGCCCGCCAGGCTGTCGGCGTCGTCGGGCACGACAACCTTCAGCCGGCCGTCGAGGTAGGCGCGTCTGGTCCTGGGGGGAGCCTCGATCGCTCCCTGGGCCAGTGCTTGGTCGCGGAAGCCGGGAAACAGGCGTTCGAGCTGGAGGAAGCCACCGGGCAGAAGCGCGTGCAACTGCGTCCCCTGTGGCACGCCCCGCCGACCGCCGGTCAGATGCAGGTCGTCCCGGTCGACGACGACGACGCTCTCCGCGTGGTCGGACAACACCCGGGCGGCCAGCAGCCCGGCGACACTGCCGCCGACCACGACGGCCCTGCCCAGGACCGGAGACTGCCGGGCGGCTGGTCGCACGGCGTTCAACGCGGCGAAGACCTTCGCCGGGGAGAGGGGCATCGTGCCCTCCAAGGGGGTACGAGAGGTGCCGCGCACGCGCCTGCCGAGCGGGCTACGCGTACGCGGCCCACGGGGCGGACCGGCCGACATGACGCTCGTCGATCGTCGCACAGGCAGCGGGCGCTGCCCCGGCAGGTCGCCCACCAACCGGTCCTCGGTGCGCCTGCGCGACCATGACGAACGCGTGCCCGGGTCGGGGCGCGGGCGTCACCGCCACCAGGAGCGCGGCGGGAACCGCAGGATCCGGTCGTCGCCTGCCGCGGGAACGCCCCGGCCGTCACGGTTGCTGGTCGTCACCCACAGGGAGCCGTCCGGTGCGTACGCGACGGCGCGCAGCCGACCGTAGGTGCCGACGAGTTGCGCGGTGGGCGTGCCGGCCCCGTCGAGCGGTACGACCCACAGCCGGGCGCCGCGCAGGGCCGCGACGTAGAGCGTCCTGCCCACGATCACCGCGCCGCTAGGCGACGCCTCGGCGGGCGTCCACGTCACGATCGGGTCGCGGAAGCGCGGGTCGTCGGCCACTCCCTCCACCACCGGCCAGCCGTAGTTGCCGCCCGGCACGATGCGGTTGACCTCGTCGAAGCGGCTCGAACCGAACTCGGTCGCGTAGAGCCGGCCCCGCCAGTCCCAGGCCAGGCCCTGCACGTTGCGGTGACCGAGGCTGTAGACCAGGGACCCGGCGGTCGGATTGCTCCACGGCACGCTGCCGTCCGACCGCATACGCAGGATCTTGCCGTTGCGGTGCGACGGGTCCTGGGCGGTGGCCGGTTGCCCGGCGTCGCCGACGCCCGCGTAGAGCATCCCGTCGGGGCCGAACGCGATGCGCCCGCCGTTGTGCGCGCCGGACCGGGCGAGCCCGGTGAGGATCGGCTGCTGGACCTGCGGCGCGGTGAGCCGGAAGCGGACGATCCGGTTGTCGACGCCGGAGGTGAAGTACACGTACACGAATCCGTCGGTGCGGTAGCGGGGCGAGACGGCCAACCCGAGCAGGCCGGCCTCGCCCGTCGCGACGACCCCCGAGATCTGCGCGACCTGCTGCGGGGCCGACCCACGGCGTACCCGCAGGACCCGCCCGCTGTTCCGCTCGGTGACGAGCGCGCTGCCGTCGGGCAGGAAGTCCAGCCCCCACGGCGCTTCGAGGCCGGTGGCGACGGTCTCCGGTCGGGTGAAGTCGAATCCGCTCCAGCCGAGTCCGCGCTCGCCGGTGGGCCCGTTAGCGGTCGCCGTGGCGGGCGGCCCGGCGACGCTGACGCAGACGACGAGGGCGATACCGGCGACAAGGCTGCGTCTTCTCATGGCGTACCCCGGGTCTTCGACACACGCCAGTTGATGCCGGCGTCGCCCGCCAGGGACAGGCGAGCGCGAGACCACTGTCCTCGTCCCGCCGTCTCGGGGCCGTCACCGCGGCGCCCGCCCCGGAGACGCCGCATGGGCGTCCGGCAGGCGACGCACCTGGACCGACCCGAACCCGCGGCGCGCGGTCTCGCTCGGCCGTCCGCAAGGTTATCCGGCCCGGCTATTTCACCTTGCGGGTCGACCGGACCACGATGGCGTCGTATTCGGGGTGCTTCTCCAGCCATCCGCTGAGGAACGGGCAGATCGGGACCACTGTCCGGCCTCGGACGCGGGCGTCGTCCATCACCGCACGGGCCAGGGTCGATCCCACACCCTGACCCTCGAACTCCGGGTCGACCTTGGTGTGGGTGTAGGCGATGATGCTGCCGGTCAGCTGGTAGGTGACGATGCCGGCCAGCGCTCCGGTCTCGTCCCGCGCCTCGAAGCGCTCCCGCTCCGGCGCGTCTGTCACGGTGAACTGCACCCCGCCATCCAACCACGGAGCAGTCCACGGACCGGTCGGGGTCGCCGGGTGTGCCCGGCGGCCCCGACCAGCGGGTCAGTGGAGCATGACGGGGACCTTCTCCGGCTCCGCCTGCTGGTCGTCGAGCAGGTGCGACGGCTTGCGCCGACGGGGCAGGAACGCGGCCGGAATGAACGTGGCCACCACCAGCGCGAACGCGATCCAGAACGTGTTCGCGAACGCACCGGCGGCGAAGTCGAGGCCGCGGTCGATCAGCGACGGGTCGACGGGGAACTGCTGGGCCAGCTCCGGCTGCTGTTGGACGGCGGTGGCAAGGCCGGCTTCGGTGACCGGCTCGCCGCTCGGGTCGGTCAGGCCGGGGATCGGTCGCGAGCCGTTCAGCTCGTTGGTGAGGATCACCGACATCACCGCGGCGCCGACGGATCCGCCGATCTGCTGGAGGATGTTGACCAGCGTGGAACCGCGGGCGACCTCCTGGGCGTTCAGGGTCTTCAGCGCCGAGGTCATGATCGGCATCATGGTGCCGCCCATGCCGAGGCCCATGACGAACAGCGACCCGCAGAGCAACCAGTACGACGTGTCGGCGTCGAGCTGGGTGAAGGTGAAGAACCCGGCGGCGATGAGCACCAGCGCGAACGGCACGGTGCGACCGACGGGCACCCGGTCGGCCAGCATCCCGGCCACCGGCATCGTCATCATCGCGCCGATGCCCTGCGGCGCTATCAGCAGGCCAGCGGCCAGCGTCGACTCGCCGCGGACCAGCAGGAAGTAGCTCGGGAACAGAATGCCGGCGCCCATGAACGCGATGATGAACACGAACATGGTCACCGACGCGATGGTCAGGTTGCGGTTGGCGAACAGCCGCAGGTCGAGCAGGGGGTGCCGGGGCTTGAAGGAGTAGAGGACGAACGCGACGACGAGCGCTCCGCCGACCAGCATGGGCGCCCACACCTCGGGGTCGGTGAAGGTGCCGGCCTCGGGCAGCGTGGAGACGCCGTAGAGGAACAGGGCGAGGCCTGGCGAGAGCATCAGCATGCCGACGAAGTCGAACGACTCGGACGGCTCGGGGGCGTCCTTCGGCAGCGCCAGCGCGGCGTAGACGAGCGCGATGGCACCGATCGGCAGGTTGATCAGGAAGATCCAGTGCCAGCTCGCCGTGTCGATCAACCAGCCGCCGAGGATCGGGCCTCCGATGGGCCCGAGCAGCATCGGGATGCCGAGGACGGCCATCAGCCGGCCGATGCGGTTAGGTCCGGCCGCCCGGGTCATGATCGTCATGCCGATCGGCATGAGCATGCCGCCGCCAAGGCCCTGCAGCACGCGGTAGCCGATCAGCTGCCCGATCGTGTCGGCTGTGGCGCACAGCACGGACCCGATCGTGAACAGGGCCAGCGCGACCATGTAGAGGCGTTTGGTGCCGAACCGGTCGGCGGCCCAGCCGCTGAGCGGGATCACCGTGGCCAGCGCGAGCGTGTAGGCGGTCATCGTCCAGGCGACCTCGGCGTAGGTCGCGTCGAATTCGCGCTGGAAGGTCGGCAGGGCGACGCTGACGACCGTCACGTCCAGGATCGACATGATCGCGCCGAGGACGACGACCCCTGCCACCTTGAGGACCGCTCCGTCGAGCTTGTCCGAGGTCGCGATGGATTGCTGTGTCACAAAGTCTCCTGATCCCCGTTGGGGCCAGCGGGAGCTGGCCAGGCGCCGGTTCCGGTAGGCACGGCCCGGCGCGCGCTGTCACGTGCGCAGCGATGTCCGCGGGCAGACTAACGACCGGCAGTGACATTCGGCTTCCGGATTTCCGGCTGTCGAGGCCGACGTCACTCCGCACAAGTCGCGCCGAAAGGCCCAGCCCCGGAAGTTGAAAGTGGTCCCGCTATGCCGTCGGGCGGGGCGCGCCCGGCGCGGGACCCAGCGCCGCGAGTTGGATCTGCAACGCCAACCGCGTACGCGGCGACTCCAGATCGACGGCGACGACCTCGGCGAGGCGGCGCATGCGGTACCGGAGCGTGTTGGGGTGCACGTGCAACTGCCGGGCGGCCCGCTTCGGGTCGCCCTGCTGCTCCAGCCAGGCCGCGATCGTGGCGACGTAGTCGGTGCCGTGCTGCCGGTCATGGGCGACGAGGTCCGGCAGCGGCCCGCCGACCAGCAGGTCGGCGCTCGGCACGGCGCGGACCACGCGGTGCACGACCACCTCCGCCCACTGGTCCTCGAACCGCAGCACCGGTCCCCGCTGCCGGGCCGGGCCGTGCAGCGCGAGCAGCTCCGCCGCCTCGGCCCGGGAGCGCGGCAGGTCCGTCAGGTTCCTGGCGACGCCGCCGGACGCGGCGTACAGCCCCGGGTCGTGCACCGCGATGTCGCGGATCAGCCGCTCCATCCAGCGCCGGGAACCGGGCGACTCGCCGTCGTCGACCAGGACGGCGAACAGGACGTCGCCGACGTCCGCGATCAGCGGTTGGCGCCACCCGTGGCGACGGGTGATCGACTCCCACATGGCCAGGTTGTCCACCATCTCCCCCGTGCCGCCGTGCGCGCCGAGCCCGACGACCCGCCACGGGCCCTCGGGCAGCGCCAACTCCTCCCGGCCCATCCGACCGGGCGCCCGCAGGGCGGCCCGCAGCCGGTCGGCCGACACCCGGCGCGCGACGTCGGCCTGCACCCGCAGGCGGAGCAGGTGCAGCGCCAGCACGGACGCCGCGCCCTGGAGGTCGCGCAGCCGCGCGGCGGGGACCGGGCCCTCGACGACGGCCCAGATCGAGCCGAGCAGCTCGCCCCCGGCCCGGATCGGGATGATGAGCCGGGGCAGCGTCCCGTCGGGCCCCTGCGGCACGAAGATCAGCTCGCTGCCGGTCGCCAGTTTGCGGAAGACGCCCCGGGAGCGGAAGTGCGCGACCACATTGCCGGGGGCGCGCCGCCCGACGATCGTCGAGACGCGCGCCGGGTCGGTGCGGTCCTGACGTGACGAGTACGCCAGCACCCGGGACTGGGCGTCCTCGATCGTCACCGGCGCGTCGACCACGGCGGCGGTCGCGTCGGCGAGGGCGAACAGCTCGTCGTACACCCCGGTCTCCCCGGTGTCGGCCGGGCCGGGCGCGACGGCCCGGTCGATCACCCCGCGCAGCAGCCAGACGAGCTGGGCCCACGAACCGTGGCTCTGCAGCTCGACCAGGGTCAGCCGCCGCTCGGCGGCGGCCGCCGTCACGGCGGGGTGCCCGGCCAGCGGAGGCTTGAGCACGAGGCCGGCGGCCCCCGCTTCGGCGTAGCGTGCGACGACGGCGAGCGCCTGCTCCGGGGTGCCGATGCCCGCACCGAGCACGAGGTCGCCGCTCTGGCCGCTCGTGGCCTCGTCGACCTCGGCGAGGGTCACGTCGCGGACCTCGGCCTCGTCGGCGGGTACGACGACCTTCAGCAACGCGGCGCCGACCGCGTCCACCACGCCAGCCACGGTGATCACGAACAGATTGTGCCTCGTCCTTGTTCGCTCCGGCCAATCGTCGGGACAAGCCTTGGCCTGCCGGAACAATGACGTACCGGCGGGTCGGGGACAGGATGGGCGCGATCCCGGTCGCCCCGAAGGAGAGACCGGTTGCCCTGAAGGAGAGAAACCGATGCCCCCCATCGAGTCCGCCCCCGCCCCCCAGCGCGTCGCCGTCGTCGGCGCGGGGATGGTCGGGCTGGCCACCGCCTGGTTCCTGCAGGAACGGGGCGTCCAGGTCACCGTGCTCGACCGTACCGGCGTGGCGGCGGGCGCGTCGTGGGGCAACGCCGGCTGGCTCACCCCCGGCATCACCACTCCCCTGCCGGAGCCGGCGGTGCTGCGCTACGGGCTACGGGCCGTCCTGAGCCCGTCGTCGCCGGTCTACGTGCCGCCGCGCGCCGACGCCCGGCTCCTGCGGTTCCTGACCGGCTTCGCCCGGCACAGCACCCCGTCGAAGTGGCGCACCGCGATGCGGGCGTTCGTCCCGATGAACCGGCGCGCGTTGGAGTCGTTCGACGCGCTGGCCGCCGGCGGGGTCGGGGCGATGACGCACGAGGCGAAGTCGTTCATGGCCGCGTACCGGACCGAGGCCGAGCGGTCGGTCCTGCTGGACGAGCTGGCGCACATCCACTCCGCCGGCCAGGCGATCGAGTTCGACGTCCTGACCGGGGCCGAGGCGCGCGAGGTGGAGCCGTCGCTGTCGGACAACGTCGGCGCCGCCATCCGCCTGCACGACCAGCGGTACATCAACCCCGGGCAGTACGTGCACGCGCTCGCCGACTCCGTCCGCGCCCGCGGCGCGTCGATCGTCGCCGGCGCCGACGTCACCGACATCCGCGACGAGGGCACCGGGGTCCGGGTGGTCACCTCCGCCGGCACGGACGAGCGCTACGACGCGGTGGTGCTGGCAACCGGCACCTGGCTCGGTGAGCTGGGTCGGCGCTTCGGCGTCCGGACCGTCGTGCAGGCCGGCCGCGGGTACAGCTTCAGCGTCGCGATCGAGCACATGCCGGCCGGTCCGGTCTACTTCCCCGCGCAGCGCGTCGCCTGCACGCCCCTCGGGGACCGGCTGCGCGTCGCCGGGATGATGGAGTTCCGCAGGGCCGAGGCGCCGCTCGACCGGCGCCGCATCTCCGCCATCGCCGAGGCCGCGCGGCCGCTGCTGCGGGGCGCCGACCTCGACGCCCGCGCCGACGAGTGGGTGGGCGCGCGGCCCTGCACCCCCGACGGCCTGCCCCTGATCGGCCGGACCCGCTCGCCGCGCGTCTTCGCCGCCGGCGGCCACGGCATGTGGGGCATCACCCTCGGCCCGCTCACCGGCGAACTGCTCGCCGAGCAGATCACCGGCGGTGGGCAGCCCGTGGAGCTGCGCCCCTTCGACCCGCTGCGCTGACCGGCGCCGCCCAGGGCCGGCCGGCTCGGCCCGGCCCACCCCGGCAGAACGTCGCCGGCCCGCCGACCAGGAACCACGGTCGGCGGGCCGCGCCGCATTCCGGCAAGCCTCGCCGTCGTGAGCTTCACCGCCCACGCCCGCCAGGTCCGCGATCCGGCCCTGCCGCACCGGCGCCGGGTGTCGGCGCTGCGGTCCTGCGTAGCTTCGCCGCTGTGCCGCCGCGCGCGGCGCCGCCAGCGCCGTCGCCGCCAAGCGCCGTGGCCGGCGCAGCCCGGGCCCGGACGACCCGAATCCGCACCACCGGCGCGGTTACTGGTACGGCGCCGGCCTACTTCCGTGCGCGGGACCTGCTGCGGGTCGCCCGGTTCATGGAGATCGCGGCGGAGGCCGCGTAGGTCCCCGCGTCGTCTGATCGTGGTCTACCGGCCGTGGAGCCGGCGCCAGGACGGCGCTCCGGCCTTCGGCCACTTGTCTTCGAAAGGTACGCCGGCGGGGGTGGCGGTGTGTGTGCCGTGGGGGGCCTGCTGGTGGGGTTCAGGCCGGCAGGTGGTGCAGTACCGGGCGGACGGCAGGTGCGCCAAGTGCTCGATGGGGATGTCGCCGTGGCACCCTTCGCAGGTGCCGTAGTGGCCCTGTTCCAGGTAGTGCAGTGCCCGGGCGATGTCGCCCAGCGCCCGCCGGGTGGCGGCGGTCAACGCGGAGGCGGCCTCGACGTCGGCGCCGTCGGCGCGCATCCGGCGGGCCTGCCGGTCCAGCAGCGCCAGCTGGGTGCTGTGCCGCTCGTACTGCTCCTCCAGGACGATCCGCAGTACGCCCAACTCGTCCTGCCTGCTCACGACGTACACGATCGGGGTGCCTTCCTGCTCGGGACGAAAAGAAAGGGCGGAGCGCTGATGCGCTCCGCCCGCCGGTGCCGGACATGTGGATGTCGGGCCGGGTGGCGGCGGGCGGCGCTGGCCGGGCGCCCGCCGGATCGGCGGCGCGACGATCGGCGCGACCGTGCCCCGGCGGAGGCGGGCGACCACCGACACGACGAGGTGACGCAGGGTCGTGTCGGCGACGAGGCGGGTCCGCGCGTTCGTCGACGGCGCCGCTGCCGCGGGGACCGGACGCGAGTGCGCAGCGGCGGCCCGCGGCCCCGACGAGCGGGGCTGCCCGGACAGGCCGCAGAGGATCACGGCGTCACCATAGACCGGCTGCCCGCGTATCGGCCACCACCTGCGGCGGCGGCCACAACGCCGGGCCGCGGGGACCTTCGGCGGACGGGTGGCGGGCGGTCCTCGGCCGCCGGGACGGTCGGCTATCACGCCGCGGAACCAGGCGGCCCGGTTTCGCCGTTCGCGCGACCGGACGCCGGTGCACGCCTCATCATCGAACTCTCAGCGACCTGACTGAGGGTAGGTGGGCGAGCGTGCGGGAGATGGCGGTTGCGCCGGTCGTGACCAACGTCGAGCTCGGCCTGGCCGAGGTGGTGTGGCACAACGCCGAACGCGATCCGGACCAGACGCAGTTCGTCCGACCGGACCCCGACCCCCGGTCCTGGCCGGCTGGCCGGTCGGGGCGGGGCGCGACGACCGTGACCTGCCGGCAGTTCCGCGACGACGTGCAGGCGGTCGCCCGAGGTCTGGTGGCCGCGGGTGTCCAGCCGGGCGACCGGGTGGCGCTGATGAGCCGCACCCGGTACGAGTGGACCCTGGTGGACTACGCGCTGTGGTCCGTCGGCGCGGTGACGGTTCCCGTGTACGACACGTCGAGCGCGGACCAGTTGGCCTGGATCCTCTCCGATTCGGGCGCGGTCGCCTGCGTGGTGGAGACGGCCGGGCACGCCGCGATGCTGGACGGCCTGCGCGGCTCCCTGCCGGCGTTGGCGCACGCGTGGCAGATCGACGCGGGCGACCTGATCAGACTGGCCGGGGCCGGCCGCGCCGTCGACGTCGGGCAGGTGGAGGCCCGCCGTCGGCGCGTGTCGGCGGGCGACATCGCCACGATCGTGTACACCAGCGGCACGACCGGACGGCCGAAGGGTTGCGTCCTGACGCACGGCAACATCGCCCTGGACGTCGGCAACGCGACCGCGATCCTGCCGGAGGTGTTCCATCCCGCCGCGTCGACGGTGCTGTTCCTGCCCCTGGCCCACGCCTTCGCCCGGATGATCCAGGTCGGCGTCGTACACACGCGCGCCACCATGGTGCACAGCGCGGACATCGGCGGCGTGCTGGACCAGCTCCGCCGGTACCGTCCGACGTTCGTCCTGGCCGTGCCGCGGGTGTTCGAGAAGATCTACGACCGGGCGAGACGAAAGGCGGCCGACGAGCACCGGGGCTGGCTGTTCGCGGTCGCCGACCGGGTGGCGGTGCGGTACAGCCGCGCGCTCGACACCCGTGGCGGACCGGGGACCGTGCTGCGGCTGGCGCATCTGGTGTGCGACGTGCTGGTCTATCGCAAGCTGCGGGCGGCGCTGGGCGGACGCTGCCGGGTGGCGATCGTCGGCGGGGCACCGCTGGCGCCACGGCTCGCGCACTTTCTCCGCGGCGCCGGCCTCACGGTGCTCGAGGGGTACGGGCTGACCGAGACCTCGCCCGCCCTGACGGCCAACACTCCGGCGGCGATGCGGATCGGCACGGTGGGTCGTCCGCTGCCCGGAGTCGAGATCGCGATCGCCGAGGACGGGGAGATCCTGGCCCGGGGAGGGGTGATCTTCCCCGGGTACTGGAACAACGCCGAGGCCACCCGCGAGACGTTCACCGACGGTTGGCTGCGTACCGGCGACCTCGGGGCACTCGACGAGGACGGCTACGTGCGGGTCACCGGGCGGAAGAAGGACATCATCGTCACGGCGTCCGGCAAGAACATCGCCCCCGCCCCGCTCGAGGATCAGGTCCGCGCGGATCCGCTGGTCAGCCAGTGCGTGGTGATCGGCGACGGACGGCCCTACCTCGTCGCGCTGGTCACGATCGATCCGCAGGCGTGGCCGGGGTGGCGGGCCGCGCACGGTCGCGCGGACGCCTCGGTGTCGGACCTGCGGGATTCCCCGGCGCTGCGGGAGGCGGTCCAGCACGCGGTCGACCGGGCCAACCGCGCGGTGTCCCGGGCCGAGCAGATCAAGAAGTTCCGCGTCCTTCCCCGCGACCTCACCGAGGCCGACGGTGAACTCACCCCCACGTTGAAGGTGCGGCGAGCGGTGGTGCAGGAGCGCTACGCCGCCGACATCGACGCGCTCTACCGCGACCACTGACGCCCCTGCCGGGGACAGCTCATTGACACGGAGCGTCGTACGGATTCCACTGCTTGCAACAGCACCGCCGGCCCGGCTCGCTTGACCGGCACCGTTGCCACAGTGGGGAGGCGTCATGTCCACGCCCGTCAAGCCGCCGCAGGACGCCGTGACCCTCCGCCGTCTCCGTCTCGGGATCGGCACGGTCGGCATCGCGCTGCCGATCGTGCTGACGGTCGGCAACGCGATGCTCACCGGCAGGTTCGTTCTGCTCGACTCGATCAGCGCCTCCTACCACACCGGCATGCGAGACGTCTTCGTCGGCGGAATGTGCGCCATCGGCGTCTTCCTCGTCTGCTACCGCTACCGGAAGGTGGACGACGTCCTCAGCTCGATCGCCGGCGTACTGGCGATAGCGGTGGCGCTGTTCCCCGCCGCGACGGGTGCGCCGAGGGGAACGCTCACGCCCACCGACGTCACGATCGGGCGGCTGCACCAGGTCTCGGCCGCTGCCCTGTTCGTGCTGTTGGCCGTCTTCTGCATCTTCCTGTTCCCCCAGACCGGCTCGACGGTCCCCGCGACAGGGCGGACGCGGGCCCGCAACGGCATCTACTACGCCTGCGGCGGCATCATCATCGGCGCCATCGCGCTCGCTGTGGCGAGCAACGCGCTGCCCTTCTCCGTCCGCGACACGCTCAAGCCGCTGTTCTGGTGCGAGGCGGTGGCGGTGCTCGCCTTCGGTGCCGCGTGGCTCGTCAAGGGCGAAGCGATGTTCCGCGACTCACAACCGCCCCCTGCCGAATCCGAGGTGCGCCGCGCGGCCCCGACCCTCTAGGGTTCCGCCGTGGCTTTGGAGATCGTGTCCCTGGCGGACCGCCCGGACCTGGCACCGCTGCTCGACGACGACTTCGACGGGGCGTGGCCGCCGTTCATGCTCTGGGATCCGATGGGTGCCGTCTACTACGGCGTCGCCCACGACCTGTATCCCGAGTTCGTGTTCGTCGCCGTCGACTCCGCCGAGCCCGGACGCGCCGTCGCCCGGGCGTACGCCGTGCCGCTGCGCTGGACGGAGGCGGAGCTGCCCGACGGCGGCTGGGACCGGGTGATCCAGCGTGCCACCATCAACCGCCTCACCGGTGCCACCCCGAACATCGTCTCGGCCCTGGAGATCTGCATCCGGCCGGACCGGCGGGGCACCGGCCTGTCGGCCCTGATGCTCGCCGCCATGCGGGAGGCCGTGGCGAAGCGGGGCTACGACACACTGGTCGCGCCGGTCCGCCCGAGCGGCAAGCACGCCGAGCCCGACCTGCCGATGACGGAGTACGCGGCGCAGGTCCGCGAGGACGGCCTGCCGGTCGACCCGTGGCTGCGGGTGCACGTCCGGGCCGGTGGACGCGTCGAACGCGTCGCTCCCCGGTCGATGACGATCACCGGGACGCTCGCCGACTGGCGCCGCTGGACGGGCCTGCCGTTCGACACCAGCGGACCGGTCCACGTGCCGGGAGCCCTCGTGCCCGTGCACTGCGACTTGGCGCACGACCACGCCGTCTACGTCGAGCCCAACGTCTGGGTCCGGCACCGCCTGTAGGCCGCCGCGCACGGCTTACACCGGTCGGCCCCGGCGGTCGCCGGGCAAACCTCGCCCTACTCCGCAGACGAGTCCTGCTCACCGTGTCGGCGGTGCTGTCGCGGTTCAGCTCGGCGCGATCGCGCGTCGTCGTGGGACCGGGGCCATGGCGGCCCCGGTCCCACGACGATCAGGAGGTGACCAGGCCGTCAATCTGGTTGATCGCCGAGGTGGCGCCTTCCACGACGCCCATGTCCAGCACCTGCTGCAGTGCCTCGGCGGAGGCGTACCTGCCCACGTAGGTCGCGCGGGTGCCGCCGTTGTGCTCGGTGAAGGTGTAGGCGTTCTTGGAGACCGGCAGTTCCGGCCTCGGGTTGAAGTCCAGGTCGGCGAAGCCGTCGTCGAAGGAGAAGCCCCTCGGCTCGTCCACGGCGGTGACCAGCCAGTATCCGGCGTGCTTGTCGCCCTCCGGGCCGGTCATGTAGTAGGTCACGCGACCGCCAGGCGTGAGGTCGTGGTCGACCACCGTCGCCGGGTAGGTCGGCGGTCCCCACACCTTCTCCAGTTGGCGGGGGTCGGCGTAGACCTGCCAGATCCGCTCCACCGGCGCGGCGAATTCCGCGGTGATGGTCAGGGTCAGGTTGTCAAGGTCGTGCTGGACGTCGGTCACGGGCATGGTTCAGTCCTCCTGATCACGGTCCGATGCGATGAGCACGTCGATGCGGGCGATGCGGCCACGCCAAACCTGTTCGAGCTCGGTGAGCATGGACGCCACCGACCGCACCGCTTCCACGTCACCGCTGGCCAGCTGCTCGCGACCACTGCGTCGCTTGGTCAGCAGACCAGCCTTCTCCAGCACGGCGACGTGCTTCTGCACCGCAGCGAAGCTCATGTCGTACTTCGCCGCGAGCGCGGAGACGGAGTGCTCTCCGGTCAGCACGCGGCGCAGGATGTCGCGCCGGGTGCGGTCAGCGAGCGCGTGGAACAAGGCGTCCGCCCGGTCGTCGCTCTCCTCGGTCACGGGTCGAATATACAACCGATCGGTTTCATATTGTCAAGGCGTGACCCACTGCCACCATCGCGCCGATCGGAGCCTCGCGTCGTCCGGCGAGGAGGAGGTAGAGCCCGGACTCCGCGGTGGCCGTGATCGCCACCGCGTTCGGGGCGCACGCATTGTTGAGCAGCAGCCCCGCGGTGGGTCGGGCCAGCGATCCGACCCGGGTCGACCAGCGCACTGCCGGCGACGGCGACGACCGCGCCGGTCGCCGTCCACTCCCCACCGACTCGGCCGCGACCCGCCGATGGCGGGTGCCGTGATCAAGTTTCCGTACGGCGCGGGTCGCGCTCGTTCGTGAATCGGCGTGCGCGCGACTTGCCATCGAGGTTGCTCAACGCGCGTACGCTCCACCGGGCGGCGGCGGGGCTCTGCTGGCGCAGCCAGGCAAGCCGCGAACACGACGCGATTGGGGAGAGCGTGGACCGACCGGCCCTCTACAGCGGCCCACCGTTGGAGCTGGCGGATGACTATCCACGGTGTCTGCCTGAGGCGCTTCTGCGCGCCGCGGAGCACTTCCCTGACGCCGGTGTAGTCGTCGTCTCCGAGCCGGGACGGTCTGAGTCTCTCCCATACCCGGTGCTGCTGCACCGGGCCCGTCGAATCCTCAGCGCGCTGCGCGACCAAGGGTTGCGAGCCGGTGACCACGTCGTCCTGTACAGCGGTCAGCCGCTGGACTTCGTCAGTACCTTCTGGGCCTGCGCCCTCGGCGGCATCCGTCCGCTCCTGATCGCTTGCCCATCCGATCCTGCCGCAGTCGCCGAGGGAGTTGACCGGTTGTGCCGCGCGGCGCGGCTGCTCGGTGAGCCGCTCGTCCTCTGCACCGCAGATGACCGCGACGGCCTGCCCGACGGGCTTCGGCTCCTCGATGTCGGGGCGTACGCCGAGCATCCGCCCGCCGTGGACGTGCATCACCCGGATCCGGACGATGTCGCGATGCTGATGATGTCCTCCGGGAGCACGGGGAGCCCCAAGCTCATCCAGCTCACGCAGCGAGGCCTGGTGGAGTTCGCTGCGGGGACCCCGACGCTGCTGCCGATCCGCCCCGGGGATGTCACGCTGAACTGGCTCCCACTTGACCACAGCGCGTCGTTCCTCCTTTATCACCTGCTCGAGGTCTTCGTGGGGTGCACCAACGTGCACGCGCCCACCGATCTGGTCCTCGCCGACCCGGTGCGCTGGCTGGACCTGATCGTCGAACACAAGGTCAACCACGCCTGGTCGCCGAACTTCGGGTACCAACTGGTCAACGAGGCTCTCTCGGGACGTACGGACGGGCACTGGGACCTGTCCTCGATCGTCACCCTGGTAAGCGGCGGCGAGCAGATCACTGTCCCGGTCATGGCGGAGTTTCTCCGCGCCACCGCGCTCTTTGGCATCCGGCCGGAGGTCTTCGTTCCCGCATGGGGAATGACCGAGACGGTCACCGGCATCAGCTTCGCGCACGGGGGCCTGGGCGCTAACGTGCACCGGATCCACACGTCGAGCCTCGCCGGCGAGCTGACGTGGACAGACGAAGCGGCCGAGGTGGACGGCCACGTCACGTTCGTGGCGGTCGGGTCGCCGGCACCGGGAGCGACGCTTCGCGTGGTCGACGACCACAACGTCGTGCTGCCGGAAGGGCGCATCGGGCGGCTGCAGGTCAGCTCGGCCCGGGTCACGACGGGATACTTCGGCAACTCCGACGCCGACCGAGCCGCGTTCGTCACGGGCGAATCCGAGCACGAGGTCTGGCTGAACACCGGGGACCTGGCGTTCGGCAAGGACGGCCAGGTCGTTATCACCGGCCGTGAAGGCGACCGGATCATTCTCAACGGACAGACGTGTTACGCCCACGACATAGAGTGCGCCGTCGCTGGCGTACCTGACGTCGTCCCAGGGCTTGTCGCGGCCTGCGGCGTGCCGCATCCGACGAGTGGCTCCGAGACACTGGTGGTGTTCTTCGGCACCGACCGCGCCGAACCGGCCGGCACGGTCCGGGCCATCCAGCAGACGCTTTTCGTCCGGCTGCGGTTGACCGCGCGGGTGGTGCCGGTGCCACGCGCCGCGTTCCCGAAAACGGCCAGTGGCAAGGTCCAGCGCTCGGCACTTCGTCGGCGGCTTCTCGACGGTGAGTTCGACGCTCGTCCCACCACCGCCAGCGCTGTCGCCACGTCCGCCGGATTACGCGGCGCGGTACGGGCTGTGTTCCACGCCGTGCTCAAGACCGACGTCGACGACAACGCGCGGTTCTACGAGGTGGGCATCGACTCCGTGACGATGGTTCGGCTGCACGCCCGGTTGCAGGGCGAACTCGGCATGGAGTTCAGCAAGCTGGCGATGTTCGAGCACCCGTCCATCGCCGCGCTCGCCAGCCACCTCGGCTCGCTCGCCCCGCCACCCGTACGGCAACCGCGCGCCGTGACTGTCCCCGACCAGCGGATCGCCATCATCGGTATGGCCGCGCGGTTTCCCGGCGCCGACACTCTGGACCGCTTCTGGACGAACCTGACGGGGGGCGTGGTGAGCGTCCGGCGATTCGGCGCGGAGGAGCTGACGGCGGCCGGTGTATCCGCCGCCGACCGTGCCCACGCCGACTTCGTTCCGGTCACCGGCGCGCTCGCCGACATCGACGCCTTCGACGCCGATTTCTTCGGCATGAGCGGGGCGGAGTCCGAGCTGACCGATCCCGCGCACCGGCTGTTCCTCGAGTGCTGCTACCACGCCCTGGAGCACGGCGGGTACGCCGGCGCGACGGCCGGCCAACGCATCGGAGTCTTCGCCGGTAGCGGCATGAACCTCTACACGCACCAGAACTACCTGCTCAACAACCTGATGGCCGGTCAGGACGACCCGATAACCACGATGCAGAAGGCCATCGGCACCCAACCGGATTTCCTGGCGGCCCGGGTCGCCTACCGACTGGGCCTGACCGGCCCCGCCATCGGCGTGCAGACCGCATGTTCCACCTCGCTGGTCGCCGTGCACCTGGCCTGTCAGGCGCTGCGCAGCGGCGATGCCGATCTCGTCCTGGCCGGTGCCGCCGCAGTCCACGTCCCGCAAACCAACGGATACCGCCACTACCCCGGATCGATCCTCTCCCCGACCGGACAGTGTCGCGCGTTCGACGCCGACGCCGACGGCACGGTGGGTGGCAACGGAGTGGCAGCCGTACTGCTCAAACGGCTGGACCGGGCCGTGGAGGACGACGACACGATCCACGCGGTGATCCTCGGATCGGCGGTGAACAACGACGGGACGGGCAAGGTCGGCTTCACGGCGCCCAGCGTGGCGGGGCAGGTGGACGTGATCAAGCGGGCGCTCGACCAGGCGAACATCCCGGCCGAGACCGTCTCCTATCTGGAGGCCCACGGCACGGGGACGCCGCTCGGTGATCCGGTGGAGCTTCGCGCGGCGGCCAGGGCGTTACGCGACCGGACGGACAAGGTCGGATTCTGCACCGTCGGCTCCGTCAAGCCCAATATCGGTCATCTGGACAGCTGCGCCGGCATGGCGGGCCTGATCAAGACGGTCCTGATGCTGTCTCATCGCACGCTCCCACCGCTGGTGAACCTGCGGAGACCGAACCCGGAACTCGACCTCGGCGGCAGTCCATTCGTGCTCGGCACCGAACTGCGGCCCTGGTCGACCGATGGGGCGCCCCGCCGCGCCGGGGTCAGCGCGCTCGGCGTCGGCGGCACCAACGCGCACGTCATTCTGGAAGAGCCGCCACCGGCATTCGAGCGGGACACGACGCCGGGCACACTCCGCGTCCTGCCGCTCTCCGCGGCCGACCCGGAGGCGCTCACCGAGCTGACCAGCCGGATGCGCGATCATCTGCGTGATCATCCGGCCCTGCCGGGCGCCGACGTGGTCTCCACCGCCGCGCTCGGCCGAGCCCACCGCCGGTATCGGCTAGCTGTCGTCGGCGGCAGCGCCACCGAACTGGCCGATGCGCTCGACGAAGCGCTGGCCGGCGAGGTCCCGGCCGGCGGGCCCGGCCCGTTGGCATTCGCCTTCACCGGCCAGGGCAGCGCGAGCCCCGGCATGGCCGACGGGCTCTACCAGGCATTCCCGGCCTTCCGGCGGGTGCTCGACGAGTGCGAGCGGCTGTACACCGCGGAGAACGACGACAGCCTGCTCGCGCTGCTGTGCGGACGCCACGATCAGCGACTCTGGCCCACCGACACGGCGCAGCCCGCACTCTTTGCGTTCCAGGTCGCCCTGGTCGAGCTCTGGCGCGCCTTCGGGTTGGAGCCGGACCTCGTGGTGGGGCACAGCGTCGGCGAGTACGCGGCGCTCTGTGTCGCGGGGGGCATGTCGCTCGCCGACGGGATCCGGCTGACGGCGTCGCGCGGCAGGCTGATGCAGCAGGGCACTCCCCCGGGCTCGATGATCGCAGTGCTGGCCGACCGCGCCGCCATCGCCCCGATGCTCGCCGACATCCACGTCGAGGTGGCCGCCGTCAACGGCTCCGAGGAGTACGTCCTGGCCGGGCCGGAAGCCGCCGTCGAGCAGGCGACCGCGTGGCTCGACCGACACGCCATCGGGTGGCAGAAGATGCTGGTCGACCGGGCCTTCCACAGCAGGCTTCTGGATCCGATCGTCGACGCCTTCGCGGCGCGGGCGGCGACCGTGCGGATGTCACCGCTGAGCACGCCGATGGTCAGCACCCTGACCGGGAGGTTGCTGACGTCGGGCACGGTGATGCCGACCGACTACCTCGCCGGGCAGATCCGGCGGCCGGTGCTGTTCGCCGACGCGGTGAGCACCCTCGTGGCGCAGGGTTGTCACCGGTTCCTCGAGATCGGCCCGGACGCGGTGCTGAGCGGGGTGGGGCGACGCGCCAACCCCACCACTGTCTGGGTGGCGACGCAACGGCGAGGCACACACCCGGTCCTGGCGGTCGAACACGCCGTCGCAGAGCTGTACCGCCACGGCGATCCGGTGGACTGGGCGGAGGTAGCCAGGGGTGGAAGGCGGATACCCCTGCCCGGCTACCCGTTCCGGCGCAAGCGCTACTGGATCGACGCCGACGGCCCCACCAGTTCCCAGGAACCGGTTACCGCGGGTGGCGAAGCGCGGGCCTGCGAACCGGCTGCCGTGCCGGCCGCTGCGGCAGCGCGGCGCGCAGAGGTGCTGGCGACCGTCCGTGACCTGACTGCCCGGCAACTGGGCGCCGCCTTGGCCGAGGTCCGGCCGGAGCGGGCGTTCCTCGAGCTCGGTGCCGACTCGCTGTCCATGCTGCGCGTCGTGCAGGAGGTGCGGCAGTCGTTCGGGATCGAACTCGCTGCCCGGGAGTTGTTCACGATCGCGGACAACCCCGAGCGCCTGTCCGCGTTGATCGCCGACCGAATGGGCGCCGAGGATGACCCGACGGAGACGCCGACCGATCCGGTGGCGGCTGACGAAGGGCCCGCACCGACCGCATCCGGGGCCGATGCGCCGCCCGAGGCGAGCGCCGCGCCGTCTGCGGAGGTCGCCGACGTCATCGCCCAGCAGCTCCGACTTACCGAACAGCTCGTCGAGCAGGTCACCTCCGTGATGCGCGAGCAACTGGCCGTGTTGGGCGGAAGGCCCGGATCACCGGGCGGCTCGCCGATGCCGCCAGTTCAACCCGGACCCCAGGTGCCCGCCCCGCCTGCCGCAGCCGTCGCCGTCGCCGCGGCCGCCGCGAGTACGCCGGGCAGGACGACGCAGGTCACCGAACCCGTGCCCACGCCGCCGCCGCGGCCTCGACCCGCGCCGCCGGCGCGACCGGCGCGGACCAGCACGTGCGATTTCAGCCTGTACTTCTTCGGTGACTACCCGGACCAGGACCAGCAGGACAAGTACGCCGCGATCATGGAAGCCGCGCGGTTCGGCGATCAGCACGGCTTTCACGGTGTGTGGTTTCCGGAGCGGCACTTCCACTCGTTCGGCGGGCTGTTCCCCAACCCGGTCGTGCTGGCCGCCGCGGTGGCCCGCGAGACGTCCCGGATCAGGATCAACGCGGGCTCCGTGGTGCTGCCGCTGCACAACCCGATCCGGGTGGCCGAGGAGTGGTCGGTGGTCGACAACCTCTCCGGCGGCCGCGTCGGGTTGTGCGTGGCCAGCGGTTGGCACCCGAACGATTTCGCGCTCAGCCCGGACGCGTTCGGCAGCCATCGACAGCTCATGTACGAGCACCTGACGACCGTCCGCACGCTGTGGTCAGGTGAACCGCTGCCCGCCACCTCCGGCAACGGTGAACGGATCGACGTCCGGATCTTCCCACGACCGCTGCAGACGATGCCGCCGTTCTTCGTCGCCGTCGTGGCCAACCCGGACTCGTACCGGTCGGTCGCCGCCGCCGATCTCGGCGTGGTGACGAATCTGATGACCCAGTCCATCGACCAGTTGGCCGAGAACATCTCGCTCTATCGCCGTACCAGAAGCGAGCACGGGCTCGATCCGGATGGTGGCCGGGTGGTCGTCCTGGTCCACACGTACCTGGGTGACGACCTCGAACGCACCCGCGCCGAGGCGTTCCCGCCGTTCTGCGACTACCTGCGGTCGTCGCTGTCGCTCCTCGGCGGCGTCACCAGCAGCCTTGGCATCACCATCGACGAAACCACTCCCGACAGTGACGTCGACTTCCTGCTCGATCAGGCCTACGGACGGTACTGCGAGGACCGGGCGTTGATCGGCACACCCGACAGTTGCGCCCCGATCATCGACCGTCTCGCCGAGATGGGCGTCGATGAGATCGCGTGTTTCGTCGACTTCGGTGTGTCAACGAAGCAGATGCTGCGAAGCCTGCGGCTCGTCGACCAGGCACGCGTGCGGCAGCAGGACCCGGGACGCGACCCGCGGCAGGTCACACAGCATGCGCCGCTGGCAGCGGCGCAGCGGGGAATGTGGTTCCTGGAGCAGATGTACCCGGCGCGCACGAGCTACCACGAGCCGAAGGCGATCCGGCTGGACGGCGCACTCGACGTCACCGCACTGCGGTGGGCGTTGCGCAAGGTGGTGGAGCGCCACGCACCGCTGCGTACGGTGTTCCGCGAGGTCGATGGCGAGCCGCAGCAGGTGGTCCGGCCCTCCGTCGACATGGACTGCCCGCTGGTCGACCGGTCGGGCGTTCCGGACGACCAGGCGATCCGAGACGCAGTGGTCGAGTTCGGCGCCCGGGGGTTCGACCTGACCACGGGACCGCTGCTGCGGATCAGCTTGATCCGGCTGGGCGAGGCTGAGCACGTGCTGATGCTCTACGCACACCATCTCGTCTTCGATTCGTTCTCCACCGCGGTGTTCGTCCGGGATCTCGCCGCCTTCTACCGGTCGGGGCCGACCCAGCCACCGCCGCTCGCCCCACTACCGATCAGCTATCCGGACCACGTACGTGCGCGCCTCGTCACCGGCGAGGAGAAGCGGCGGCACCTGGACTACTGGCGATCTGCTCTCGCCGGGGCGCCACCGCTGCGCCTGTCCACGGACCGGCCCCGACCGCCGGTGATGACGGCGCGGGGCGCCGCACTCGTGCACGACCTAGACGCCGACGTCGCTGCGGCCGTACGTCGGATCAGCCAGGAGCACCGGGTCACGCCGTTCATGACCCTGCTCGGCGGGATCGCCACCGTGCTCGGGAGACTCAGCCGCCAGGACGACGTCGTGCTCGGCACCGTCCTCACCAACCGGCCCGCCGGCACGGAGGACCTGATCGGTCTGTTCATCGACTCGGTACCGCTGCGCATCGACCTGTCCGGTGACCCGACCCTCGGCGCCGTCGTGCAGCGAGTCCGGGACGCCAGCACAGAGGCGTTCGACCATGCGGGAGTCGGGTTCGACGAGCTGGTCGGGGCGGTCAACCCGGAGCGGGATCCGAGCCGCAACCCGGTGTTCCAGGTCCTGGTCGAGTACGAGAGCGCAGCCACCGTCGACTTCGACCCGCCGCGGGTCGATGCCACGCTGCTCGACGTGCCCAGTGACCGGGCACCACTCGACATGACCCTCTACCTGACGCATCATCCCGACCGGGTGCAGTGCGTCGTCGAATACAACACCGACCTGTTCGACGAGACGTCGGTGCGACGGGTTCTCGCCTACCTCGAGGCAGTGCTCAGGCGGGCGGTTGCGGGGCAGGATCTGGCGTTGTCAGCGTTGACGGCACCAGTCGAATCGGATCGGACTGCGATGGGCCGATGGGGCGGCGATCGCCACGACGACCCGGCGGCCTGCCTGCACGAGCTGGTTGAGCGGCAGGTCGCACGAACCCCGGACGCAGTCGCGCTCGTTGCCGGGGAGACCCGACTGACGTACCGCGAGCTGGATCGGTGCGCCAACGCGATCGCGTGGCGGCTGCGCGACCGAGGCGTACGGCCGGACGACGTCGTCGCGGTGTGCCTGCCGCGCGGCGTGGATCTCATCGTCGCGCTGCTCGGGGTGCACAAGGCCGGTGCCGCCTACCTGCCGCTGGACGGCGGCGTCCCGGAGTCCCGGCTGACCTTCATGGCCCGCGACAGCGGCGCCGTTCTCCTCGTGACGGACGAGGAAAAACTCGCCGCTCGCCTCGGGATGGAGATGCTCGCCCCGCAGGGAGCGGACCCGAGGGCGGACAGTGCTCCGCCACGGGCCGGCGGCCCCGACAGCCTGGCGTACTGCATCTACACGTCGGGCTCGACCGGCCACCCCAAAGGTGTCGCCGTGCCGCACCGGGGCCCGGCAAACCTGGTCGGCTGGTACCTGCGGCACCGGCCGACGTTACGCACCCTGCAGTGGACCTCGGTGGGCTTCGACGTGAGCGTCCAGGAGATCTTCACGACGTTGGCATCCGGTGCCGCGCTCGTGTTGATCCCCGACGAGGCGCGCTACGAACCCCAGGCGGTGGTCGCGGCGATCAGACGTCACGGGGTGGAGCGGTTGTTCATGCCGTTCACCCCGCTCAGGTACCTGATGGACACCGAACCGGCGATGCCGTCACTACGCGAGGTCGTGTCGGCCGGCGAGGAGCTGATCCTGACGCCGGCTCTGCGCCGCTTCCTCGCCTCGCATCCCGACTGCGCGCTCTACAACGAGTACGGGCCCACCGAGGCATCCATCATCACCATCACCCACCGCGTCGACCCGGACGCTGGCGAGAAGCCTCCCATCGGCCGCCCGATCGACAACGTCGTCGTCCGGCTGCTGGACGAGCGACGGTTGCCGGTGCCGGTCGGGGTCGTGGGCGAAATCCACCTGGGGGGAGCCTGCCTGGGCCGCGGGTACGTGGGCCGACCAGAGGAGACCACCAACGCGTTCATCCTCGATCCGGCTGAACCCACGAGGCGGCTCTACCGGACTCGCGACCTGGCGCGATGGCTACCCGACGGCACCCTGCAGTACCTCGGCCGCCTCGACAACCAGGTAAAGATCCGCGGCTACCGGGTGGAGCCGGAGGAAGCGGAGCGGGCGCTCTACGCGCTGGACGAGGTGCGAGACGCCGCGGTGCTGGCCGGCCAGGACTACCGCGGGGAGACCTGTCTCGTCGGGTACGTCGTGCTCGCCGACGCCGCGGCCGACATCGACCGCGTCGCCGAACAGTTGGCGACCAGCCTGCCCAGCTACCTGATTCCGACCGAGTGGGTGCGGGTCGAGGAACTGCCGGTCAACGCCAGCGGCAAGCTCGACCGCAGCCGGCTGCCCGAGCCGGACTGGAGCCACCGGCGTGGCACCGAACCGGCCTCAGATCTGGAGCGGAGACTGCACGCGCTGTGGTCGGAGCAGCTGGGGTTGGGGAGCGTCCCGGTCGACGCCTCATTCTTCTCGCTCGGCGGGCACTCGCTCACGGCGGTCGAACTCGTCAATCGGGTACGGGGCGCGCTCGATGTCGAGTTGCGGGTGGCTGACGTGTTCCAGGCACCCACCATCCGGGACATGGCGAGGCGCATCCACGCCGCCACCGTGTCGGACACCGCCCCGACGACGAGCATCCAGCAGCGGGCGTGGCGGATGCATCATGCCAACCCGCGTCCGGCCGTCTACAACGTGGCGCACCGGATTCGGCTGGAGGGTGACCTCGACGAACTCGCGCTGGAGCGCGCCCTCGATTCGCTCGTACGCCGGCACGCCGCGCTACGGACCCGTCTTCTCCCCCAGGATGACCGACTGGTCCAGGAAGTCCTCGCCAAGCTGCCAGTGCGGCTGTCGGTCACCGACCTGCCAACCGAGCCGGACGGCGTGGAGTGCTGGTGCGAAGCGGCGGCGAATGCGGTCATCGCGCCCGATGAGGCGCCGCTGTGGCGGGCTCAGCTGGGCCGGCTCGGCGAGCAGCGATGGGTGCTGGTGCTGGTGCTGCACCACATGATCTGCGACGGATGGTCGATGGGTGTCATCTGGCGGGACCTGTCGACGCTCTACGCCGACGAGGTGAACGGCACTACCACCGGCATGCCGACCGTGGTCGGGTATCCGGACTACGCGCGGTGGCGGGTGGCGCAGCTCGAGGCGGAGCGTCGTGATGCGCTGCTCTCGTTCTGGCGTGCGGAACTGGCTGGAGCACGGCTGCGCTTCGACCTGCCCTACGATCGGCGCCATCCCGGCAGGCTCTCCGGCCGAGGGGCGCTGCACCGCCTCGAGGTCCCCGCGCAGACCGTCCGGCTCCTTCAGGCGACCGCGGCGCAGATCGCCGCCACCCCGGCTGCCGTCCTCACGGCGGCGTTCGCGGTGTGGATGGCGGAACTGTGTGGGCAGCGGGACATCGTGGTGCCGGTGTCCAGCGCGAGCCGCGTCCGCCCGGAGCACACCGACGTGGTCGGGCCGGTCGGGGAGGCGCTGCTGGTCAGGGTGACTCTCTCCGACGGGCTGCGTTTCGACGAGCTCGTCCATGCGGTCACCGAGCGGACGTTCGTCGCGCTCGATCACCACGCGCTCGCGCTCGGCCAGGTGGCGGACGCCGTCGGAGCCGACGTACCGACACCGCAGGTGCTGTTCGCGGTCGTCACGGCCCCACCGCCGGACCTCACGCTTCCCGGTGTCTCGGCCGCCGTGGAGAGCCTCGCCGTGACAGGCGTGGCGCGGACCGAGCTGTACGTCGTACTCATGCCGACAGAGCACGGCGTCGAGGCGGCGTTCGAGTACTCCACGGACCTGTTCGACGAGTCGACGGTCGAGGGCTGGGCGGCGAACTTCCTCTCGGTGCTCGATCGGGTGGCGGCGGCTCCGCAGGGCGAGATCGGACACGGACCCCGATGACGGAACGACGGACGATGCGTCTATTCACCGTCTTCGTCGCCGGCTACTCGGTCTCAACGTTCGGCAACTTTCTCAACCTCGTCGCCCTCAACCTGTACGTGTATCACCTGACGGGTAGCGCACTGCAGACCGGACTGTTGATGGCGACCCGGCTCGCCGCCGGTTTCGTCGTAGCGCCCGTGGCTGGCGGCCTGGTCACCCGCTTCGACCCCAGAACCGTCATGATCGTCACCGACGTCGCACAGGCCCTCGCGATGATCGCGCTGCTGGCCGTGCCGGCAGCCGGGCACCCGCAGCTCCTCTACGCCGTGGCCGTGGTCCTCGGCAGCGGCAACACGATCTTCAACGTGGCGCTGCGGACGAGCGTGCCAGAGCTGGTGGGCGACGCGGAGCGGTTACGGGGCAACGGGTACCTGCTGACGGGAAGGTCAGCGGCGACGGTGCTCGGCTTCACCTCGGCCGGCCCGATCATCAGCGAGTTCGGGTTCCTTCCCGCCTTCGCGGTCAACGCCGGAAGCTTTCTCGTCTCCGCGGTCGTCCTGGCCTGCCTGCCGCTGTCGTTCCGCAATGCCGTTGCCGTATCGACGGCGCGGAAGTCCATTCGCGAACGGGCCGGGCTGGGCGCTGTCCGGATGCTGCTCGCCGGGTCGCCTGTCCTCGCCGGCATGGTGGCATTACGCGGTGTGGACGCCTGGGGATCCGCGTCGCACAACGTAGCCCTGCCGGTCTTCGCGAATGTCGTGAACCCGGGCAACCCGGCGGCGCTGCTCAGCCAGTTTTGGGCCGCCTGGGCTTTCGGCACGCTGCTGACGCACCAGATGGTCTCGTTGTGGCTGAAGCGCACCGGCCGGTCACTGGATGAGCGGACGTTCGCCGTGGCTGCCTGTGTGATGTCACTGGCGTTCGTAGCGGCGTTCACTGGACCGCCTGTGCCGCTACTGATCTTGGTGGCGCTGGTCGCCGGGTTCGCGGACGGGTGCACCGAACTGGCGTACTCCACCCGCCTGCAGGCCGCGCCCGCGCAGGTACGTGGGCATTTGTTCGGGATCTCCGCGACGGCTGAGACGTTCGGCTTCGCAGTCGGCATGCTGGCCAGCGGGCTCGTGCTGGAGCGGGCCTCCCCGATGCCGGTGGTCGCCCTGTTCCATGGCACGGTAGTCGTCACCGCCGGCGCGTTCCTGTTGCTAACCCTCACCAGGTGGCGAACCGTCGATCGGGGCGCCCCGCCGCTGGCTGACCGCACCGCGGATGATCAGAAACCGGACCTGGATGTCCTCGCGAGCTCGTCCCACGGCCCGCACGACGACCGCAGGTGAGAGATCGAGGGCACTCATCCGCTCGGCGATATCCGCCTGGTCGTCTACCGGGTCCTGAGAGGGCGCGGGCGGTCGGTGGCCGAGGTGGCGGTGTCGTCTGCGAGGTCCTTCTCGGCACCGCGAGCAGCGCCAGCAGGCGGTCGCCCAGCCCGAGGGTGGGCGGGAGGTGATGGTCACTCTGCCGGTGGCGAACGCGACCCCGGCGGACGTCGGCTCGGCCGTCACCGGTGCAAACCCCGGCTGGAGGACGGTAGGGATCAGCTGCGTTCCTGAGCCCGCCGCCCCGGACGATCTCTGGTCGGGCCGGTGAGCAGCAATTACAGTGCCCCCGTGACCGCCGACACGATTCCACCGCTGCGGATACGGCTGTTGGGCGGCTTTCGGGCGGAGCGCGACGGAGTTCCGGTGCTGCAGCGCTGGCGCCGGCCTGGGGCGCAGATCCTCGTCAAGCTGCTCGCGGTGGCGCCCGGGCGCTGCATGCACCGCGAGCAGGTGATGGAGGTGTGCCGGCCGGGCGCCTCGCGCCAGGCCGCGATGAGCAGCCTGCGGGTCGCCCTTCACACCGCGCGGCACGCGCTGCAACCGGAGTTGCGTCCCCGGGAGGATTCCGCCTATCTGCTTCTGGAGGGCGAGCTGTTGGTGCTGTCCCCGGCGCTGGTGACGGTTGATGCGGACGAGGCGGAGGCGCTGGCACACGCAGCCCTGGCCGAGCCCGAGGCCAGGGGGCGGCGGGTGGCGCGGCTCGCCGCCGCGCTGGAGGCGCTGCGGGAGGAACTGCTCCCCGAGGATCCCTACGCCGAGTGGGTGTCGTCGCGCCGGGCCGAACTCTCCGTGCTCCGCAACCGGGTGCTCCACGCCCTCGCCGACACGCACCTCGCCGAAGGGCGCCCAGCGGAGGCGGCCACCCTGCTCGAATGGTTCCTGTCCAGCAACCCCGCGGACGAACGCGCCCACGAAGGCTTGATGCGGGCCCTGCTCGCCCTGCGCCGGCCCGAACAGGTCCTGCGGCAGTACCAGCTGGCCCGCGCGGCGCTCGATGCCGAACTCGGGGTACGTCCCGGCGCGCTGATCGAGGAGCTGCGCCGGGCGGCCGCCGCCGCATCCTCCCGGCCGGCCGCCGATGCGCCAGCGCAGCCGCCACCGCTGCATCCGGCCGTTCGGCTCGCGGTAGGGACCCCGCTCTTCGGTCGGGACCAGGCGCTGCGCGTGCTCACGAGTCAGGACGATGGCGTTCCCCCGCTAACACTGGTCGCAGGCGAGGCGGGCATCGGAAAGACCCGGCTGGCCGCCGAGGCCGCAGGGATCGCTCACCAACGCGGGGCGCTGGTGTTGTGGGGAGCCAGTCACGAAGCGGAGGGGCAGACGCCGTACGGCCTGTGGGCTGAGGCCCTGGACTCGTGGCTCGCCGACCGGTCGCCCCAGGAGCAGGCGGCCGTCGCAGCCGAGTACCCCGTACTCGCCAGCCTGGTGCCCGCCCTCGGCCCGGCGCCCGTCACCGACGTCGGACCCGAGGAGAAGCGCGCCCGCCTCTTCCTCGCGGTCGGTGGTCTGCTGGACCGCCTGGCGGAAGCCAGCCCCCATGGCGTCCTGGTGGTGCTGGACGACCTGCACGCCGCCGACCTCGCTTCGATGCAACTTCTCTATCACCTCGTCCGTCGTCCCGGGTCGCGGGCACGGCGGTTCATCGCCACGTACCGCGAGGAAGACCTCACCGTCGACTCAGCGCGCCGGCGCGTTGTCGACGCGGCGGTGCGCCAGGGCCTGGCAAGGCGACTGGACCTGATGCGCCTGAGCGAGCGGGATTGCGGGCGGCTGGTGGCCGGACTGTGCGGTGAGGCCAACCCCTCCCCGGACTGGGTTTCCGGCGTCTTTCGGCTCTCGGCGGGCAATCCGCTGTTCGCCGGTGAACTGGCGAGATTTATCAGCAGCGAGCTGCCTTCCCCGTCCGCGACCGCGCTTGGGTCCATCGGCCTCCCCGAATCGATCCGGGGGGCGGTCGAGGCCCGGCTGGATCGTCTCGACAGCGCGGCCCGCAACGTCGTCGACGTGCTCGCCGTGGCCGGTGGGGACGTCTCCCTGATCGAAGCCGCAGATGTCGCCCGGTCGGGTCTGCATCCACCGCTCAACAGTCCGCAGTTCGCCGTCGCCGTCGACCGGATCCTGGCCGCGGGCCTGGTCGAGGAACGCGATGTCGCCCTGGCCGGCCGGAACGTACCCGGATACGCCTTCCGGCACCCGCTGGTCCGGCTGGCCTGCTACGAACGGCTCACCGCTGCCCGCCGCCGGGTCATGCACGGCGCCTACGGCGACGCGGTGCTCCGGCACCGCCCGGACGCGGTCGACGCGCTCGCTTTCCATTTCGTCCAGGCGGACGACCCGCGCGCGGTGCCCTGGTTGCGCAGGGCCGCCGAGCGGGCCGCGGCACTGTATGCCAACGACAGCGCAGACCGCTACTACACCGAACTGATCGCGCGGCTCACCGACGATACGCAGGCGGCGGATGCCCGGCACGACCACGGACTGATCCTGCGTCGGCTGGCCCGCTACCCGGAAGCGGAGCAGGCGCTGCGTAGCGCGCTGGAAACCCGGTTGCGTGCAGGGTCGGTCGACGCGGCCGTGCGATCGCTGGCGGCCCTCGCCGAGGTGTTGTGCTCGGCGGGCCGCCCCAAGGAGGCACGGGCGCTGCTGGACGACTCCACGACCTCACCCGATGACGTGTCGGCGGGCGCGCTGGCCCTGAGGAAGCTGGCCTCGTCCTACGCATACTTCCAGCTCGGACGGTACGAGCACTCGCTGGCAGCGGCCGTCGACGCCGAGGCTGCGGCCCGCGCGGCGGTCGGAGGCGCCGACCGGGATCAGGTGCCGCTGCTGATGGGCCGCGCCACCGGCAACCGGGCGCTCGCCCTGGCAATGCTGGATCGGCCGGCCGCGGCGCAACAGGCGGCGCTGGAGTCGCTCGAGCACGCCGAACGGGCCGGGGACGTCAAGCTGTTGACGACAGTGCTCTCGATGCTCAGCAACCTCGCACTCGAGGCCGGAAACCATGGGGCGGCGCGCGACTTCCGAATCCGGTCGCTGGGCATGGCCGAGCGCGGCGGGGACCCGACCATGATCGCGTTCGAACGAGGCAACATGGCGCGACTGGACCTGGTCACCGGGAACATCGAGGCCGCACACGCGGGTGCGGTCGCCGCAGTCGAGCTCGTGCGACCGTTCAGCCCCTCGTGGTGCCTGGCCCCCTGCCTCGTGCATCTGGCGGAGGTGTCGGTCCGTCGGGCCGACTGGGCGGTCGCTGACGCGGCGCTGCGCGAGTGCGCGGAACTCGCCGGACGCAGCGGTGACGCCCAGGTACTCGACGCAATCGACCGGATTTCGGCGGAGCTTGCGCAGGCCAGAGCCGCCACGGGATGAGGGCGACGCCCATAGCGGCCGGGTAACGAGGCTGTTAATGGCCGGGTAACGCCCCCGCTCTACGGTGCGCGCCGGAACCCGATGCGATCGTGAGGCCCGCCATGCACATCCCCACCCCGTCGGCCAAGGACGTACCCGCCGTCATGGTCGTAGATGCCGGCGGTGAGCCCTGGGAACAGGTCGAGCCGCTGCTCGCCCGCCGGGTGGGGGAGCTGCCTCCGGCGGCCGTGCTGGAGCTCATCGCCTCGGAGCCAGGGGTGTGTGCCGCCCTGCCGCACTGGTGTGCGGAGCGCGGGCATGCCCTGGAGCCAGGCGTGCCGGACGGCGACGCGTCGGTGTTCCGCATCCGCAGGGACGACCTTTCACCTTTGGAGTTGCGATGAGAACCCCGGCACGTGTGTGGAGACTCGGTCCGGCCAGGCGAAGTCGCCTCGCCGGTAGGCTGGTCGGCGGTCTGGCGTCGATCGCGTTGGCTGCGTCGGTGCTGGCGTTGACGGGCACGGCGGCGCAGGCTGTTGAGCCGCAGGCGAAGGCACAGGACAAGATCCGGCCTGCCCTGCTGAACAAGCTCAAGGCGAAGGGCCAGGCCGACTACTGGGTGCGTCTGGACACGCGGGCCGACCTGTCGACGGCCAGCCAGATCAGGGACTGGAACCAGCGTGGCAGCGCGGTGGCGAAGGCGCTGCGGGAGCACGCGGAGGTCAGCCAGGCCGGTATTCGTGCCCGGCTGGACCGGGCGAAGGTGGAATACAAGGCGCTCTGGGCCACGAACGCGATCCACGTGACGGGTGGTTCGCTGAAGATGGCCGAGCAGTTGGCGGCGGAGCCGGCGGTGGAGTCGCTGTGGCCGGTCGTCAGCTATTCGGCGCCCGAGCCGGCGGCGGGCCAGGATGTTGCCGAGGTCAACTCGGTCGAGTGGGGCATCGCCAACATCAATGCCGATGACGTGTGGGCGAAGTACGGCGCGAAGGGTGCCGGCATCGTCGTCGGGAGCATCGACACCGGCGTCCAGTTCGACCACCCGGCGTTGGTGAAGCAGTACCGCGGCAACAAGGGCGACGGCACGTTCGACCACAACTACAGTTGGTTCGACGCTGCGGGGACCTGCGCGGGTGCGCCGTGTGACCGAAACGGGCACGGCACGCACACGACGGGCACGATGGCCGGCGACGACGGCGGCAGCAACCACATCGGGGTCGCCCCGGAGGTGAAGTGGATCGCCGCCAACGGCTGCTGCCCGAGCTCCACCGCCCTGATCGAGTCCGGTCAGTGGATGTTGGAGCCGACCGATCTGAACGGGCAGAACCCGGACGCCAGCAAGCGGCCGCACGTCATCAACAACTCGTATGGGTCCAACGTGCCGTCGAACGACCCGTTCATGGAGGACATCAGCCTGGCGTGGACCGCGTCGGGCATCTTCGGGGCGTGGGCGAACGGCAACAACGGCGGCGGCTGCAACACGAGCGGCTCACCGGGCAGCCGGATCATCAACTACTCGGTCGGCGCGTACGACGCGAACAACGCCATCGGCTCGTTCTCCTCGCGCGGGGCGGGCCAGGACGGTGAGATCAAGCCGAACATCTCCGCCCCGGGCGTGAACGTGCGCTCCAGCGTGCCCGGCAGCGGGTACGCCAGCTACAACGGCACCTCGATGGCCACCCCGCACCTGGCGGGCGCGGTCGCCCTGTTGTGGTCCGTCGCGCCGGCCCTGGCAGGTGACATCGAAGCGACCAAGGCCCTGCTCGACGACACCGGCATCGACACCCCGAGCAGCCAGTGCGGCGGCACCGACGACGACAACAACGTCTTCGGCGAAGGCCGACTCGACGCCCTTGCACTGGTGAGCCACGCCCCCGGCCGGGTCAGTGGTCTGATCACCGACACGGCGACGGGCAAGCCGATCTCGGGCGCAACGGTCACCGCCGGCGCCGTGACCGCCCGCTCCGACAGCGACGGTCGGTACCAGCTGCCGGTGACGGACGGCGAATACACCCTGACGTTCGGCGCCTTCGGCTACGCGGACGCCACCGCCGTCGTGTCGGTCCGCCCTGGTGAGCCAGTCACCCGCGACATGGCGTTGGCTCCGGTGCCACGGGTTCACGTCCGCGGCACGGTCACCGACGGCTCCGGCCACGGCTGGCCGCTGTACGCGAAGATCAGCGTGCCCGGTGACCCCAATGCCCACTACACCGACCCGTACACGGGCCGGTACGACCTGCTGCTCCCGGCCAACCGGAGCCACCAGCTGACCTTCGACCCGGACCTGTCCGGCTACCCGTCGGCGGCCCGGGAGGTGGCCATCGGAGGTGACGACGTCGCGCTGGACGTTGCCGTGCCCTATGACACCCAAGCCTGCACCGCGCCGGGATACGCGGTCAGCTTCGACGGGCTGAGCCAGTCGTTCGACACCTCTGACCGGCCGGACGGCTGGACCGTGACGGACGCGGCCGGCAACGGCGAGGTGTGGCGGTTCGACAACCCGGGCAACCGGAACAACAGGACGAAGGGCACGGGCTACTTCGCCACGGTGAACAGCCTCGTCTACGACCAGACCCACACCCAGGACACCACCCTCACCTCACCGGTGGTCGACCTGAGCGGCGTGGAGACCGCGACCTTGCAGTTCAACACCTACCTGATCGGTACCTACAATCCAGCGCCGGTCCATGCCTACGTCGAACTGTCCGTCGACAACGGAGCGACCTGGGAGACCGTCTGGGAGAAGGACAAGGTCAGCGTCTCCGGCTCGCTGCAGACCCTCGCAGCACCGCAGGCCGCGGGCAAGTCCCAGGTCCAGCTCCGGTTCCGGTACACCGGCGGCAGCCCCAACACCTGGCAGGTGGACAACGTCAACCTGGGTGAGCGCTCCTGCGTGCCCCAGCCGGTCGGGCTGGTCGCCGGCCACGTCACGGACGCCAACACCAGCGCCGGGCTCAACGGCGTCAAGGTGGCCGCCACCAGCGGGACGCCGACGGCGACCAGCAAGGGCACGCCCGACGACGCCTCGCTCGGCGACGGCTTCTACACGCTGATCGTGCCGGCCGGCGAACACTCCTTCACCGCCGGTGCCAGCCGCTACACCACTGTCACCAAGCCGCTCGCGGTCACCGCGCACGCGGTCGCCAAGGTTGACTTCCCGCTCCCCGCGGGACGGCTCGCGGTGTCGGGTTCGGTCGACCAGACCGTTCAGCTGGGCGGCAGCGCGACCGCCTCGGTCACGGTGACGAACACCGGCGGCGCTCCCGCCAGCGTGACGCTCAACGAGGCGAGCGGCCGGTTCTCCCTGCTGACCGCCCCCAGCGCCACCCCACGCAGGGTCCAGGCCACGACGTCCAAGCACGCCTTCGCCGGCACCACCCCCACGCAGAGCGCCGTGCCGCCGGCGGCGAGCGGTACCGACTGGGTGTACGGCCCGAGCACTCCCAACGGACTGATGGACAACGTCGTAGCCGCGTACGACGGCAAGGTGTACACCGTCGGCGGCGTGGCGATGAGCCCTGTCGGGCAGATCTCCCTCACCGACAAGGGGTACGTGCTGGATCCGCGCGGCGGCGGCTGGAAGCCGATCGCCAGCCAACCGACGATCCGGGACAAGGCCAACGGCGCCTTCATCGGCGGCAAGCTCTACATCACCGGCGGCTGGTCGGCCAAGCGGGACGGCTCCACCGAGCCAGGCCTGGACATCTACGATCCGCGCACCGACACGTGGAGCACGGGAGCACCCATCCCGACCAGCTACGCCGCCTCCGGTGTGGCCACGCTCGACGGCAAGCTGTACCTGGTCGGCGGCTGCACCGACACCTGCGGCAGCAAGGACGTCTGGATCTACGCGCCCAGCACGAACCGGTGGCAGAAAGCGGCCAGCTACCCGGAGCCCACGTCCTGGCTCTCCTGCGGGACCATCGCCGGCAAGATCTACTGTGCCGGCGGCACCACGGAGGACCAGAGCAGCCGGAAGACGTACGTCTACGACCCGGCAGGCAACACCTGGACGGGTGCGGCGAACATGCCGTCCGATGTCTGGGGAGCCGCCTACAGCGCGGCCAACGGCCTGCTGATCGTCTCCGGTGGCACCAGCGGCAACGGAAGCTGGATCAACATGGAGAACTACGCGTACGAAGCGAGCACGAACACCTGGTCCGCGCTCCCGTCATTCACCGTGCAACCCACCTACCGGGGTGGCGGGGCGTGCGGCTTCTACACCGTCGGCGGTGGCTACGGTGAGCCCGGCTGGCTCACCCGGAGCCTGCCCGGACTCGACGTTTGCGACGAGGGCGACGCGTCGTGGCTGTCGCTGGATGCGCGGCGGCTCACCGTGCAGCCGAGCGAGTCCGTCACGGTGAAGGTCACCCTGAACGCCGGTGCCGTGTCGATCACGCAGCCCGGCGACCTCACCGCCGAGATCACGGTGGACTCCGACACGCCGTACCGGGTCGCTCCGGTCGGCGTCACCATGCACGTCACCCCACCCAAGACCTGGGGCAAGGTGACCGGCACGGTGACGGGTATCGACTGCGACGGCACGTCGGTGCCGCTGGCCGGCGCGTCGGTGCAGGTCGTCACCTCGGGTGCCAGCTACCCGCTCGTCACCGACAAGGACGGGCGCTACGAGCGGTGGCTCGACACAAAGTACAGCCCCTTGACCGTGATCGCCGCCGACAAAGACTTCGAATCGGAGAGTCGCAAGATCAAGCTCAAGGCAGGTGCCACCACCGCGGCCAACTTTGCCCTGAGATCCTCCCTCTGCGTCGGCTGAACACGCGCGTACCAGGGCGTCCCCTGCCCTGCGCGCCGCAGCTGGGCCCGCACCGCCATCCGACGGTGCGGGCCCAGCCCGTTGTGCCAGAGGTACGCCGGTCGCGCGGGGCCCCCGGCGAGTGCGTTCCGGTGGGACCGGCTTGGAAGGTTGACCTCCTCCCCACAGCGAAAGCCGGGGGGATTCCCGAGGCTGAGGCGCTTTCACGTCGGCGCTGTGACGTCACCTCAATCAACGACCGATGAGGTTGTTCTTCGGGCGGAGCGTGCGGCGGTGAGACGGGCCTCGTCGCGTCGTGCCTCGCTCAGCCGTAGTGCCGTTACGCAGCTGTCGGGCAAGGGGCCCGCCCCGCCGGACGGCGGGACGAGCCCCTTGCTGGTCGGTCCGTCAGGCCTTGTCGGGCCGTTCGGTGACGCGGATGGCGTTGACCAGCGATTTACCGCTGGTCGCCACGAACCGTACGTTGAGCACACCGTCGGTCACGGTGACCGTGTAGGTCCGGGTGACCGCCGCGTAGGCACCGGCCTCGTACGCGATGTCGAGGGACGGCAGTACCTCGACGTCCTCGGCGAGGACGTCGAAGACCCGCTGGCCCGGCTTGCTGCTCGCCACCTCGGCGAAGTCCAGCTCCACCGTGTAGACGCCGTTGGGCACGTTGTCGAACCGGTATTCGTACATGCCCTCACGCGCGTTCTGGAAGAGCGCCGGGTCATCGGTGCCGCTGATGGCCCGAGTCGTGGACTTGGTGCTCGACGTGCCCTGGTAGCCGAAGGAGCCCGCGGTGTACTTCTGGTCCTGCTGCCAGGTGTCGCCGAGGGTGTCCACGACGCCGTCGCCCGAGGCGCCCGCGTCGAGCGCCGCCTGGTAGCGCGGCACAACAACCTTCACCGGAACGCTGATCACCGGTGCCCGGCCGCTGTCGGAGTTCACCTGCACCGTGGCGGTGAGCACCTGGCCCGCTGGGTACCCGGCCGTGTCGACCGAGAGCTTGCCGGTGGCCTTCGCGCCCGTGGCCAGGTCGCCGCCGGTCAGGCTGACCGCCAGCCACGGGGCATCCTCGACGACGGTGTACGCGGTCGGGAAGCCCGAGTTGGACAGCTCGAACGCGCGGCTGCGCTGCTGGCCGACGGGCACCACGATCTCGTAAGCGTCATTGGCGACCGCCACCTTGCCGGTCTTGAGCGCCTCGGACACCGTCGCGACGCCGCCCGACTCGAGCGTCACCGCCTGCTCGAAGGGCTGGTACGCCAGGGCGGTGAGCTTGACCGAGGTCGCACCGGACGGCGCCTGGACCAGGTATGAGCCGTCCGGCCTGGTGGTGGCGGTCACCGCCGTGTCACCCGTGCCCACGGTGACCGTCGCCCCCGCGACGGCCTCACCGTCGTTGGCGTCGAGCACCGCGCCCCGCACCACGCCGGTCTTGCTGGTCCGGAAGTCGATGCTGAAGCCGTCGGAGAGCGCGCCGGCCGTGTTGTAGGAGTACTGGAACGCATCGGTGCCCGTGGCGTTCTCCAGGCCGATGGTGGCGCTGGAGCCGGACTCGAGGCCGGTGCTGGCGATGTCCTTGTAATGGTAGGAGATCTTGCCGTTCTCGCCGATGACGATGGAGAAGGAGAACCTCTCGGATTGGGCCGACCAGTGGGCGACGTTCCGCCACTCGACGACGAACGCGCGGTGCGGGGTGGTGCCGATGACGCCGGTGTAGACGCCCGCGGTGCTCGCGTTCACGATCAGGTCGTCCCAGAACGGGTAGAGCGCGGCGTTGGGCGTGGTGGTGCGGGGAATGGTGTTGTTGGCGCTCGAGGTCGAGTTCGAGCCGAAGGTCACCACGCCGTTCGTGGTTATCCAACCGGAGGTGTAGGTCGCGCCGTACAGCGGGACCGGGAAGGGCAGGGTGACCGCCAGGCTCGCCGTGTCGCCGGTGAGGGTCGTCTTGTCCGTGCCCGCGACGTAGTCGCTGCCCTTGGCCGCCGCGCACGCGTACCCGAAGGTGTCGAGGCGGTCCGGAAGGGCGATGTTCACCGTCGTGTCGGCGGCCAGCTCGACGTGCACGGTACCCGCTGCGGCACATGCGGACGAGGACGTGGCACCCAGGTCGTACGCCCCGAGCGGCAGGGTCACCTCGTAGTGGCCCTGGGCGTCCGCAGTGGCGGTGACCGGGGTGTCCTTCACGGTGATCGCCGCGCCCGCAGCGGGGCCGGCGTGGGACGTGACCGTTCCCGAGACCTTCGCCGACGGCGCCTGCTCCAGCGCGAAGTTCCGGGTGGCGGTCTGCCCCTGTGTGATCGTGACAGCGCCGGTGCCCGAGCGGTAGCCGAACTTGGTGACCGTGAGCGTGTAGTCGCCGACGGAGAGCACGGGCAGCGCGAACGTGCCGTCGGCCGCGGTGTTGAGGGTGCGGTCCATCGGTCCGTCCACGAGCACCTTCGCCCCGGCGACCGCCGCGCCATCCGAGGTGACCGTGCCGTTGAGCGCTCCGGTAGCGCCGCGCGGCGTGGCGGAGACCGCCGCGAACGCGTCGAGCCGGCCCTCACCGAAGACGTTGTTGTCGGCCGCGGTGCCGCCGCAGGTGGTGTTGTCCACGTCGGTGGCGGTCTGGTCGAGCAGCGCCTCGGTCTGTGCCACGTCGCCCTGGGTGGCGGGGGACGCCGACCACATCAGCGCGACCGTGGCCGCGGTGTGCGGGGAGGCCATCGACGTGCCGGAGATCGCGTTGTATCCGCCGCTCATCCAGCTGGAACGCACGTTGACGCCCGGCGCCGCGAGGTTCGGCTTGATCGTCCCGTTCTCGCCGGTGCCCCGGGCGGAGAAGCTGGCAATGGCGTTGTTGATGTCGAACGCGCCGGAGCTGTAGCTGCTCACGTACGAACCCGGCGAACCGCTGGTGTTGCAGCTCGGTCCCGCGTTGCCGTTGGAGAACGCCGGGAAGATGCCGGCGGTCCGCCAGGCGGCAACCACGTCCAGGTACCACGGGTCGTAGACGTTGGCGCCCCAGGAGTTGTTCACCACGTCGGGGGCCAGGTCGGGGCGCGGGTTGGCGCCGGTCAGATCCGTGGGCGCGACGATCCACTGCCCGGAGGCGAGCAGCGAGGCGCGGCTGCAGGAGCTGGATTCGCAGCCCTTGGCAGCGATCCACTTGGCACCGGGCGCGACGCCGACCTTGTTGGTGCCACCGTCGTCGCCGACCATCGTGCCCATGGTGTGGGTGCCGTGGCCGTTGTTGTCGCACGGCGCGGCACCGGAACACACGTCGGCCGGGTCGAACCAGTTGTAGTTGTGGTTGTAGGTGCCGTCGGCGTTGAGGCCGCGGTACTGGTTCTTGACCGCCGGGTGGTCGTACTGGACACCGGTGTCGATGTTGGCGACCACGATGCCCTCACCGCGCACCCCGAGCTCGTTCCAGACCCGGGGAGCGTTGATCCGGTCGACGTTCCACTCGATCGCGTCAACCGTGGGCTCGGTCTCGCCCGCGATTGGCCTGTCGATCGTGATCTCGTCGTCCGCCGTGATCCGCGCGACCTCGGGTAGCTCAGCCAGCTTCCCGACAAGCTCCGCACCGCCGACCGCCTGGAGAGAGTTGTCGATCCAGAAGGAGGTGTAGTCGGCTCCCGCCGACTCCAGCACCTTCACCACGTTGGCCTGGGACGTCGTGGCCTGCTGCTGCTTCGCCGCCAGGACGGCCGCCGCCTTCTCAGTCTTCGTCCGGGCCTTCGTCGCCACCTGCAGGTCGGCGTCGCGGTCGAACTCGATCCAGAAGCTGACCTTTTCCTCCGTCTGGAGCTGTCCGAGCAGTTCGGATTCCGCCTTCTGCTCGACCGCGGTCTCGTCCGTGACCGGCCGGGCAAGTGCGGTGCCGCCGGCGAGCGGCAACAGCGCGAGTGAGGCCAGGGCCGCGATGGCCACGTGCAGCGGTTTTCTTTGTCTTGACACGAGGTCTCCTTCTCGGGTACGGCGGGAGTCGCCCGCTGTGGGGTGCAGGAAACGGGATACGGCTCGCCGCCCGTGCCAGCGGCTTATTCATCGAGCCATCTGCAAGCTTCGATGAAGCGCTGAGCGTGATCAAGCGATGACAATGGCTTATGAATGCCATGGCAGAGATACGCCAGTGCGGCAGAGCCAGGTGCCGAGCAAGGCGCTCCAGTCGGCCGGGGCCACGGCCACGGGGCGCCGCTGGACCGCATTCGCCTGCTGTTCGTCAGCCGGGCACGGCGCGGGCGACCGCCGCGAGCAGCAGGAGCGAGGCGAGGAAGGGACTACCCAGCTACGTCGATCCGAGTGGATTCCGAGGGTGCCCCATTCCGACGGTAATGGTTTGGTAACTGCCGTCTTCTAGGGTTCGCCGCGCCAGATCGCCCAGCCCCGAGGTGGCCCATGCATCCGGTCCATGCCGTCGTCGACGCCTGCGGCGAACCCTGGGTTGCGTGGCTGGCCTCAGGCTGCCGCCGCTTCGCTCCGGTCGCTGATGGCGGTCGTGTCCCCTGCTGCCGAGCTTCCACAGAAGGCCCGCACAAGGCGTTGCGGCGAGCTGTCTCGGCAGCCATGAAGGGGGAGAGACGGTGTTCCAGGCGCTGGGGCTGACGGAGCCGGAAACCCGGTTGTACACCCTGCTGATACGGACCGAGCCATGCTGGGAAGACTCGGTGGCGGCGCTACTCGGGGTGCCCCCGGAACAGGCTTCGGCGGCCGTGGACGGCCTGGCCGCCAAGGGCCTGCTGACTCGCGCCGACGGAAATCGCACCCGGCTGATCGTGTCACCGCCCGACATCGCGGGAGAGGTGCTGCTGTTGCGGCGGATGCAGGAACTGCACACTGCCCGTGCGGCTATGGGACGCCTGACGGACGAGTACCGCACCGCGTCCTGGCCAGACGACGTACGGACGCTGGTGGAGGCGACTCCAGAGGCAGCAGTGGCACAGCGTGTCGAGCAGATTCAGCGCACAGCGCGCCACGAGGTGTTGATCCTCGATGTGCCGCCCTATCTGACGCCACCGGCGCCGGACCGGGGCGTCACGAACAACACCGAACTCCAGCGGCTGGCGGAGGGCGTGCGCTATCGGACGGTGTACGACCGGCGAGCGATCGAGGGGGATGGCGGTCTGACCCGGGTCTCCCGCTACATGGCGGCGGGTGAGGAGGCCCGCATCGCCCACCGGGTGCCGCTCAAGGCGATGATCGTGGACCGCGAGCTGGCGATCGTCCCTGCGGTCGCGCGCGAAACGGGACGCGCGGCTGGTTCGGCCCTGATCCATCCAAGCCCGCTCCTGGACGGACTGATCGAACTGTTCGAGCTGATCTGGTCGCGGGCACTGCCCATCGGAGCCTCGGGCGTGCCGCACACGGAAGCGCCCGCACTCGACGGGGAGGACCGTCAGCTGCTCACCCTCCTGCTCAGCGGCCTCACCGATGCGGTGATCGCCCGTCAGCTCGGCATTGGACAGCGGACCGTGCTGCGACGCGTACGCAAGCTGATGGACCGGGCGGGGGCGGTGACTCGCATGCAACTGGCGTGGTACGCCGCATGGCACGGCTGGATCGGACCGGTGACAACCAACGATCGGCGGACGACCCCCAAGCACCGGTGAACTGGTCGTACCTGGTGCGCCGCTTGGCTCAGGCGAGGCCAACGGTTGCGCGAGGGCCCGCCGCGAGGCCGGTTGACACCCGCAGGCGGCCCGGGCCGGGCAAACCCGGGCTGCCACGGGTGGGTGCCGGGCGGTCTGGGACGCCCGGCACCCGGTCGGCTGGAGAGGTCAGGGCGCCCGGACCCCGTACGCCCGGAGGATGGTCTGCCGCACCGTGTTGCCGACGGCGTCGGCGGCCGTGGCCCGGAGCGAGACGAAGCCGTCCGTCCGCGGGTTCTTCACCTTGGCAGTGCCGTCCTCGACCTCGACCGGCGTCCAGGTGGTCCCGTCGTCGTAGGAGACCTCCAGGCCGGTGAGGGTGGTCGGGGACGGGGCCGCGCCGGGGCTGCGCTGCACGGTCACGGTCAGCTCCGAGGTGCTGGCGGCGACCGCCGAGTTGCTCATGTCCAGGCCCTTGACCTCGGCGCGGACCCCGAGCAGCGGCAGGACCGTCAGCTCGTTCGACGCCGCGGAGCGGAAGGTCCACTCGCACTCGACCCGGGTGGAGAGCCCGGCGTACGGCCGGTTGCGGGTGAGCACCCCGTGCAGCGTGTAGACGCCCTCGTCGGCCGGCACCACCGTGCCGGACTGGTACCACCCGACGGCGTTCCATCGCTTGATCAGCTGGCCGTCCCGGGACAGGTCGAGGAAGCCCTCGGCGCCCCAGTCGACGCCGGTCTCACCCTCGTTGCCGCTGATCAGCCACTGCACCCCGTTCCAGTTGTGCAGGCCCATGTCGTTGCCCAGCCGGGCCAGCGCGTCCAGGCCCATGTTGGGGCCGAGCACGGCGCCGTTCCAGACCAGCCGGTTGTCCTGCCCCGGCCCGTAGGTGCGGGGCGTGATCTCGGCCGGCATCCGGCCCGCGACCCGGATCCGGTCGTTCCACGCGCCCGGGGTGCGCCAGTCGACCACCTTCGACGGGAACGCCACCGGCTGGTCGAAGATCGCCATCGGGTGCCCGTCGGCCGGGGTTGCGCCGCTGTCCCCGCCCGACGGAGCGCCCTGCGCCCGGTAGTCCACGGTTACCCGGGCCAGGCCCTCCCGGCCGGTCCGGTACGACAGGTCCGCCGGCACGCCGCCCGTCCGCTTGTCGACCACGTGGTAGAAGAATGGGCTCGGCGCCGTCGACGACGCGCCCTTGCGGGCGAACGTGGCGTGCGCCCGGTAGGAGACGGCTGGGTCGGCCACGGGGGCCACGTACAGCGTGCCGAAGTCGACCGCCCGGCCGACCGTCGCGCTGACCTCGCGCGTCCCGTCGGTGACCGGCAGCGATACGCCCGCGACCAGGGAGACGCCCTCGGCCTCGGTGTCGTCCACCCGGACGTCGACCGGGTTGGCGGTCCGCGCGTCCAGGGTCACCGTCCGGTCCGCGTCCACGGTCACCGGGACGACGACCAGGCTGGTGCTGCGCGGGGCGGAGGTGCCGATGCCCTGCACTGCCCAGTACTGGCCCTCCGGCACGGTCTGGGTGGCGGTGCCGCCGGAGAGATTGAGGAAGTACGTGGCCTCGTTGTAGCGGTCGATGAGCTGCACCGTGCCCTTGGCCGGCTGGCCGGCGCGGTCGATCGCAGTGGCGGTCAGCCGCCACGACGGTACCGGGGTGTGGTCGCCGAGGAGGCTGCGTACCGAGACGGCGCCGTCGGCGGTGGCCGCGGTGAGTACGGCGGCCTGCGTGCCGCGCGGCATCACGTCGTGGACCGTCACGGTGACCGACGCGGTGCCGTGCGCGGGCACCGTGACGCTCTGCTGGTCGAGGGTGAACATGGCCGGGTTGCCGGGCTGCCCGCCGGGCGAGGACGGGGTGTCCACGGTCAGGCCCAGGGTGACGGCGGTGTCGCCGTCGTTGCGGTAGGTCAGCTCATGGCTCTTCTCGGTCCCCGGCTGGCGTCCCCAGCCGGCGACGGCGGTGAGGTTGGCCGGGGAGACGGTGACCGGCTGGCCGACCGCTCGCGCCACGTCCACCCGCCCGGTGCCCTGCTGGTACGGGTTCAGGCCGGCGTTCGGCGTGGCCGCGCCGAGCAGGGCCGCCTTGAGCTGCGCCCCGGTCCAGGTCGGGAAGCGCTGGGCCAGCAGCGCGGCGGCGCCGGCGACGTGCGGGGTGGCCATCGAGGTGCCGCTCATCGCGACCGAGCCGCCGCCGAGCCGGGCGGCGACGATGCCCACGCCGGGCGCGGTGATCTCCGGCTTGACCGCGTGATCACCGATCCGGGAGCCCCTGCTGGAGAAGTACGCGAGCTTGTCGGAGCGGTCGACCGCGCCGACCGACAGCGCCGCGTCGGCGGTGCCGGGACTCTCGACCGTGGACACGCCGTTCTCGCCGGAGTTGCCGGCGGCCACCACGAAGAGCGCGCCGGTCTGCGCGGAAAGTTCGTTGATCGCCTGCTCCAGCGGGTTGCCCCCCGGCTCGTCCGGGCCGCCGATGCTCATGTTCACGACCTTGGCGCCCGCGGTGGTCACCGCCCACTCCATGCCGGCCAGCGTCGCCGAGTCCGGGCAGCTTCCGCCGGCGGTGCAGATCTTTCCGACCACCAGTCGGGCGTCCGGTGCGACGCCGCGCAGCGTGCCGTCGGTCGTGCCGCCGATGGTGGACAGGACGTGGGTGCCGTGGCCGTGGTCGTCCTCGGCGCTGCCGACCCCGGTGAAGTCCTGCGCCATGGCCACCCTGCCGGCCAGCATCGGGTGGTCCGAGTCGTAGCCGCTGTCCAGCATGGCCACGGTGACGCCCTTGCCGGTCGAGCCGGACTGCCAGGCGGTGGGCGCGCCGATCTGCGGCACGCTGTGGTCGAGTGTCACCCGGGTCCGCCCGTCCAGCCACACCCGGCTGACCTCGCTGCGCATCCGCCCGCCGGCGGTGAGCTGCCGCCAGAGCGCCTTCCGTTCCGCCTTCCCGGTCCGCATGGCGGTCATCCGCAGCCGGGTGAGGTCCCGGGTCACCCGGGCGGCGGGGAGCAGCCGGCCGAGGGCCGGTGCGGCCGTCCCCCGCGGGTGCTCGACGATCAGTGGCAGGTCCGCCTGGTGGGCGTCGTCGTAGCCATATTCGACGAGCCGGTCCACGTCGAAGAAACGGGCGTCGAGTGCGCCGTCGGCGACCAGGGGCAGCGCGTCGGACGGGAAGACGGAGATGTCCCCGGGACCGTCCGAGCGGGTGGTGAAGGTGATGTCCTCCCGTCCCTCGCCGGCCTGCGGCGCCACGGAGAGCACCCCGGTCGGGCCGGTGGTGACGGTCAGCGTGTCCCCGGTGACCAGGGTGAGGGTGACGGTGCGGGCGGCGCCGCCGGCGGTGACGCCGGCCGGTGGTGACGCCGTGGTCGAGGCGGCGGCCGGTACGCCGCCGAGGGTGAGCGGGAGGACAACGGCCAGCGCGGCCGCCACCCTCCGGGTCCGGTGTGGCAACAGTTCTCCCTGGTGTCGAGGGCTAGGAGGATCGGATGACGCACGCCTGGCGGGCCGGTTCCGGTCACCCCGGGCCGGGGTCCGTCCGGACGCCGCCGGTGTCGATCCGGAAGCCCGGGCCACCGTCGACGGTGGTCACCTCCCACACCGGGTAGCCGTGCCGCGCGCACCATTCGGTTACGGCGACGCGTACCCCGGGGTCGTCGGTGACCAGGTCGATGATTCCGCCGGCGGGAAGCTGCCGGGTTCGCGCTGCGAGCACGGCGGCGACCCGGGCCCACGGCTCGCCACCCGCGTCGACGACGACGGCGGCGGCGGGTGGGTGATCAGCGGGCATCGGGATCCTCGATGGTCGTCCGGGCGGCCGGTCGGGACCGACGGGCCGTGGGTCGACGGGACGCTAGGAGGCGGCCGTTACCGCGGCATTACCGGCCTCGCCGTCGGCGTGGGCCAGCTCCGCGCGGAGCGCCCCGGCGCGGGTCAGGTCGCGCCGGGCCACCGCGCCGCCGGCTACCACCGCGGCCCGCGCCTCCAGCAGCCGGACCAGCCCGTACGGGTACGGCATAGCCTCGGCCCGCTCCACGCTGGCGCCCAGCACGTCGAGCGCCTCGTCGGCCCGGCCGAGCGCGGTCAGCGCCAAACCGTGCACCCGGCCCGCCTCGATCCCGGCGACCCGGTCGGCACCCTCCCGTACCGCGGCGGCGACCTGTCGGGCCGTCTCGGCGTCCCCGGCCACCAGGTGCGCCCAGGCCCGGATCGGGGCGGCGCCCGCCGTCTCCACCTCCGCCAGCAGGGCGAGCGCCGCCAACGGGTCACCGCGCCGGACCGCGATCTCCGCCAGCCCGGTCCGGGCGTCGGAGAGGGCCTGCCGGTCGCCGGTGGCGGCGGCCAGGTCCTGGCACTCCGCCAGGCACGTCTCCGCACTCTCGAGGTCGTCCGTCCAGATCCGCAGCGTGCCGAGGTTGACCAGCGCGTACGGCAGGCACCACGGGGTGCCGAGCGGCCGGGCCAGAGTCGCGGCAGAGCGGAGCAGCCGAATGCCCGGCGCCCAGTCGCCGAGCAACAGATGCAGCCGGCCCAGGTTGCCCCGGCGGAAGGCGAGCAGCGCCGGATCGCCGGTGCGTACCGCCAGATCGAGCGCCCGCCGAGCGAACCGCCGCGCCTCGGCCAGCCGACCGTCCAGGCAGGCCAGCTCGCTGAGCTGCGCCGTGACCTTTCCGGCCACGTCCGGGTCGTCGGCCGCCTCGGCGAGCGGCAGCGCCGCCCGGGCGGCGGCGTCGGCCTCGGCGGTACGGTGCAGAAGGGCCAGGCAGACCGACCGGTTGACCAGCGCCCGAACCACCTCCCGGCGGCCGACCGGACGGGACCGGACGGATCCGTCCAGGTCGATGGTGCCGGCTGTGGGCGGTCCATCCGGGGCGGCATCAGGTGCGGACCCGCCGTCCAGGTCGACGTCGAGGCCGCGGGCCACCCGGAGCGCGGCGTCGGCGGCGGCGAGGCTGTCGGCATACCGCCCGGTGGCGAACCGGGTCAGCGCCTCGGCCAAGTGGTGGGCAGCCCGCGTCGCCGGGGCCACCCCCGGCTTGTCCAGCGGGGTGGCGGCCAGCAGCTCGCCCGCATCAAGCGGCCGTCCCGCACCGACCAGGACCTGGGCGAGAGCGGCCCCGGCGGCCACCACACGGTCCGCGCGGACGTCCGCGTCCGGCCGGGAACGCCACGCGGCCAGTGCCTCGGTCAGGACCCGTTCCGCCTCCGGGTAACGGGCCAGCCGGTGCAGCACCTCGCCCCAGGCCAGCCGCGCGTCGGCGGCGGACGGGTCGCCGGCGACGTCCAGCCGCTCCACCAACGAGGCGTAGTAGCCGGCGGCGCTGTCGTTGGCGTAGAGCAACGCCGCCCGGCGCGCGGCCCGCCACAGGTACGGCACGGCACGCGGGTCATCAGCCCGGGTCAGGTGGTACGCCAGCACGTCGACCGCGTCCGGCCGGTTCCGCAACACCGCGTCGGCGTACGCGCCGTGCAGCTGCCGCCGGACGACCGCGCGCAGCCGACGCGCAGAGGCCAGCCGGATCAGCGGGTGCCGGAACCCGTACCCGGGCACCCGCCGCCCCTCGACCAGCACCTCGCGTTCCTCCACGATCCCGGCGTCAATCGCCTCGGCCAGCGCAGCGACCGCCGCCGGGCGCGGCACCGGGGGCCAGAGTCCCTGCCCGGCCACCTCGAAAACCTCCGTCAGCGGCGCGTCCCCACCGGCAACGGCGAGCGCCTCGACCACCCGACGGGCCGAAACGGTCAACCGGCCCAGCCGGGCATTGACGAGCTGCCGGACGGCGACCGGCACCCCGGCCTCACCGACGCCTTCCTCGGCGCCGGCCGGGGCCAGATCACCCTGACGGAGCGGGCTGGCCAGCTCGATCGCGAAGAGCGGATTGCCCAGCGACAGCGCGTACACCCGGGCCAGCTCGGGCTCGGCGAGCGGACAGCCCGCCGCCTCGGTCACCAGCCGGTCGCAGTCGGCGCGGCTGAGCCGCATCAGCTCGATTCGTTGGGCAAGACCGTGCCGCTGGACGGCCTCCAGGGTGCGGCGCCGCCCGTCGTCCGCCGGCAGGTCCTCGTCCCGCCACGTGGCGAGGAACCGCCACGGCCGGTCACCGACCGAACGGGCCAGATTGTGCAGAAGCTGCGCCGAGCCGGCGTCAGCAGCGTGCAGGTCGTCCAGAACCACCAGCAGCGGCCGGGCGGAAAGATCAGTCAGCAGCGCGGCGACCGCCGCGAAAATCCGGCCGCGCTCCTGCTCAGCGTCACCCGTTGCGGGCGGGACCAACCCGAGGCTGGGCAACAAGGCGGCCAGCTCTGGATATTGCGCGCCGACCGCAGCCCGCTCGCCGGGTGGCCGGTCGGCAAGGTAACCGTCGAGCGCCTCGACCCAGGCCCCGTACGGTGTGTGCCCCTCGGCCTCGTGCCCCGCGCCCCAGAGCACCAGGGAACCGGCCGCGGCGTGCCGGCGGGCCGCCTCGGTCACCAGCCGGGTCTTGCCGACACCGGCCTCACCGCTGATCAGCACGACCGGGGCAGCGGCCGGCTGGTCCGGCCCGAGCAACGACAGGGCGTGTTCCCGGCCGGCCAGGGCAAGCCGTCCGGGCCGCCGCGCCTGGGCCGGCAACCGCGGGGCGGGCGCGGTCGCCGGCGCCGTCGCCGAATCGGCGAGGGCCCGCCGGTACAGCCGCTCGACCACGGGCCCCGGCCGAGCGCCGAGTTCGGCCGCGAGCAGCTCGCGGCAGCGGTGGTACTGCCGGACCGCGTTGCGTCGCTGGCCGAGCGCCAGGTACGCGCGGATCAGGGCGGCGTGCGCGTCCTCGGCGGTGGGGTCCTGCTCGAGCATCGGCATCAGGAGGTCCACGGCTTGTTGCGGCAGGCCCGCCGCGCAACTCGCGTCGGCCAGTGCGAGCGCCACCCGGTGCCGGCGTACCGCGAGTGCCTCCCGGCTGGCGGCGATCCAGGTGGCGTACCTGTCCTCGGGCAGCAGTTCGGCGGCGAGTCCGGCGTGCGCCTGCTCCAGCAGCTCCAGCGGGGCGGGCGTGGCGGCCAACGCCGTGCCGGCCAACGCGAGCGCCTCGTCGAGGTCGACCGAAACCAGGGTGGGGCACAGGACGATCAGGTCCCCCTCGGTGAGCAGATACGACGAGGGGGTACGCGGCGCCAGCTCCGGCTCGAGCGCGTGCCGAGCGGTGTGCAGCGCGACTCGCAGGTTCCGGACGGCGGCGTCCGGTTCGGCGTCGGGCCAGCACACGTCCATGGCCTCGTCGCGGTGCAGCCGGTGGCCGGGAGAGACGGCGAGGAGCTTGACGAGCGTCCGGGCGCTCGGCCGCCGCCAGCGCTCCAGCGGGGGCAGATCGCCGGGGCGCTCGGCTCGGAAACCGCCCAGCAGGTACAACCGCAGCGACGGCGTACCAAGATCCATGGGCGGGACCCTAGCCGACACCTACGGCCAGCCGGAATGGTTTGACGTGCGGAAATCGAACCAGTGGAAACGGAACGGCCACCCGATCGATGATCGTGTGATCGACTGTCTTCCCAACTTGACATCCTCCCCGTCCTAGAGGACGGGGATTCCCTGGGTCGCCCCAGGGGTTTCCTGCTTCATCGTCGACCGCCCTGTCCGGGAGGGTTCCCGTTGAGGTCTTACACCGGCTCCACAGGCAGTCACCGCCAGCCCGGCGGTCAGGATGTTGCGTGCCGCGTTGATGTCGCGGTCGTGGGTGGTGCCGCATCGGCACGTCCACGTCCGCACGTTCAGCGGCATGTTCTGCGTGACGGCTGCGCAGGTCGAGCACGTCTTGGACGATGGGTACCAGCGGTCGATCACGACCAGGTTCCGGCCGTACCAGGCGCACTTGTAGGTGAGCTGTTCGCGGAACTGGTGCCAGGCCGCGTCGCTGATGGCGCGGGCCAGACGATGGTTTTTGACCATGTTGCGTACGGTCAGGTCCTCGATCACGAGCGTTTGGTTGTCGCGCACGAGTCGAGTGGTGAGCTTGTGCAGGTGATCACGCCTGCGATCACCGATACGAGCGTGGATACGGGCCACCCTCAGCCGGGGTTTGGCCCGGTTGTGGGAGCCCTTCTCCTTGCGGGCCAGCTCTCGCTGGGCGCGGGCCAACCGGGCCCGGTCGGCCCGTTCGTGCCGGGGATTGGCGATCTTCTCCCCGGTGGACAGGGTGAGCAGATGGGCGAGGCCGGCATCGATACCGACCGAGCTGTCAGTGACCGGGAGAGCTGCGACCTGGTCGGCGCAGAGCAGGGACACGAACCAGCGGCCGGCCGAGTCACGGGACACGGTCACGGTCGACGGGGACTGCCCCTCGGGCAGCGACCTCGACCAGACGATGTGCAACGGCTCGGTCATCTTCGCCAGGGTGAGCTGGCCGTCCCTCCACCGGAACGCGCTGGCAGTGAACTCGGCCGAAGCCCGCGACGTGCGCTTGGACTTGAAACGCGGGTAGCCGGCGCGCTTGTCCCAGAACGCCACGAACGCGCCCTGCAAATGCCGCAGCGTCTGTTGCAGCGGAACGGAGGACACCTCGTTTAGAAACGCCAGCTCGTCGGTCTTCTTCCACGCGGTCAACATCGCGCTGGTCGCGTGGTAGTCGACCCGTTCCCGCCGCTGGCACCACGCCTCCGTCCGCGCGTGCAGGGCCAGGTTGTAGACCTTACGCACACACCCGAACGTCCGACCCAACAGCTCCGCCTGCTGCGAAGTCGGATTGAAGCGGAACTTGTACGCCCGCTTCACCCGTGAGGCCACGTCCACAACATAGCTCGATTGTTCGGAACCGATCCTGCGGGGGTCGCGCGGGACGCCTGTCCGCCTTGACGGCGAGCCGGCTGTCCCTGACCTGCTTGGCAGGAGGTTCCGTTTCCTCCCCGGCCTGAAGGCCGGGGTATCCACGGGGTGCAGCAGCGGGAGCAGGTACTGCACGGACCACGCGAGCGCCGTGGGGGTCGGTGCCCGGTCGGCGCTGCGCGAGTAGCCGCCCCAGCTCGGGGCGGGTCAGCGTGCGGCCGGCCAGGATCGCCCGGGCGTCGGCGACGAGCTCGGCAAGGTCGGCGCCGGCTGTTCGCCGACCGAACGCGTTGCGTTGCACCCGGGCCAGCAGCGGGCTCAGGATCGGCCGTAGCCACCGGAAGTCGCGGGCGCTGACCAGGTGCTGGGTGGCGCGCAGCAGGCCCGGGCGCACTAGGCGGCCGTGCTCGATCGCGGTGGTGAGGTCGGCGAGCGTGAACCCGGCCAGCCGCGAATCCGCCGGAACTCGCCGACGCGACCCGCGCCCTCGGTGACCGCTGCCGCCGCGCCACCTGACCGCGCCGCCCAGCGGTGTGCCGGCGACCCGCGCGGCGCGGACAGTGGATGGTTCGGTGCCTCGGCTCCCGGCGGAGCGACATCGATTCGGGCCGGTTGTGCCGGGTTGTCGCTCCCGGTCGTCGGCCTGCCGCCGGACAACCCGAACGGATCCTTGACGGCCCTTTACAGCGTCATTAAGGTCCGGGCCGTAATGACCCAGACGAACGGAGCCGCCATGCCCCTCAGCCGTCGTTCGCTCCTCACGAGCAGTGCCCTTACTGGTGCCGCATTGGCAGTTGGCCACGGGGCGGTGACCGGCCCGGCCATGGCTCAGGGCGACCAGGAACTCACTCCCACGAGTTTCGGTCCGGCCTCTTTGACCGCCGCCGTCCGGGGTGCCGCCGTCATCGGCGACAGCGTCTTCATCACCTCCCGGTTCAACACGCCCGAGGGGAAGATGCGGCTGGGCGAGTTCGACGTCAACACCGGCGAGATGCGCAGCATCGACGACCTCACCATCCCGAGCAACGGCGGGCAGAAGCTCGCCGCCGACGGCCGCTACGTCTACATCGGCCCCGCCGGCAGCGCATACGTCTACCGGTTCGACCCGCAGACCAAGGAGCTGGCGGCCTGGGCCCGCGCCGGGGGCAGCACCACCTGGTACTACGACATGGTCGTGCACGGCGAGCACCTCTACATCGGCACGTACCCGGACTGCACCGTCAAGCGGATCCGCCTCGCCGACGCGACGATCGAGACGTACGGCCGCATCTCCACCTCCCAGTACGCGGCGGCCGTGGCGGTCGACGACGAGTACGTCTACGGCGGGTCGGCCGCGCCCGGCACGCTGCTGGCCTGGCCGAGGGACGGCGGCGCGCCCACCAACCTGACCCCGCACCTGAGCGCCTCCCCGGTCGGCATCCTCGACATGACGGTCTCCGACGGCGTCGTCTACGTGGCCAGCGGCCGGCAGCTGATCTCCTTCCACCGCGACGGCTCCAACCGGGTCTCCCGCGACATCCCCGCCGAGGACCGCTACGTCGACCAGGTCACCGTCGGCAGCGACGGCAAGGTGTACGCGCTGACCCGACTCACCACCAACCTGTACGAGGTCACCGCCGACGGCCTGGTGAAGGTCGGCCAGCCCCTCGCCGACGTGGAGAACGCGCTCCTGGCCCCGCTGCCCGGCGGCGCGCTGCTCGGCGTCAGCGGGCTGGGGCACGTGTGGAAGACGACGCCGGGCGCCACGGCCAGCGTGTGGCAGACCGCCACCCGCGGCTTCGGCTACCCGGAGACCATCCAGTCGATGATGCGGCACACCCGGGGCACGATCTGGGTCGGCGGCCACTACGCGATGACGGTGCACCGCACCGAGGCCGGCACCAACGACCGGTTCGACATCAACGGCGAGGTCAAGGCGATGGCCGAGGGCCAGGCCGGCGTGGTCTACGCGGGCCTGTACCCGAGCACCCAGATCGTGGCGGTCGACCCGGACAGCTACGAGATCAAGGTGCTGGGCCTGCTCGGCAACGAGCAGCTGCGCACCAAGCGCATCGTCGTGGACCGGCCGCGCAACCAGCTCATCGTGGCGTCCAGCCCGCAGACCACCAAGCACACCGGCGCGCTGACCTTCATCGACCTGGCCACCAACGCCTTCGACTCGCACCGCGAGTTCCTGCCCGAGCAGAGCGTCATGGACGTGGTGGTGCAGGGCACCACCGCCTACATCGCCGGGGACACCTACGGCGAGGGCACCACCGGCCCGATCCGCAAGGTCGCGCAGGTGGCGGCCGTCGACATCGTCACCCGCCAGCTGCTGTGGCGCGAGGAGATCAAGCCGGACTGGCAGTCGTACGAGAGCCTGCACGTGGTGGGCAACCTGCTCTACGCCATGGGCCGGCGGCCGCGCGGCGCCTGGTTCGCCTACGACCTGCACACCCGCACCATCGTGATGGAGGGCGACCTCGGCGGGTACGGGCAGTTCAACGGGGTCGACGGCCGGGTGTTCTCCTGGGTGCACTGGACCAACGACATCTGCGAGCTGCCGACCGTCCCGGGCGGCGCGGTGACCACGCTGTACGACAACGTGCCGCGCGGCTGGTACAACAACCCGGCGTTCCACTTCACCCCGGACGGCAAGTCGACCTGGGGCATGCACGGCACGGACCTGGCCCGCTTCCCGCTGCCCAAGAAGTAGTCCGAACTGGGCACGTAGACCGACCCGCCGCCGGACGCGACCCGGTAGGCGGTGCGATGATGGGCCCGCCGGATCACGGCGGGCCCATCCACCATAGGTGGCAGTCTGGACGGAGACCCGTTGCGGCACGAACGCCAGAACAGCGACCCGGCGCTACCGCACGTCCCGGACGGCGCCCGACACACCGACGCCCGCCAACGTGCCGCCGTTCGGCTCGAGCACGACTTCCCCTTCGACCCGAGCTACGGTCACCGCCTCGACCAGTTGCTCCGCATCCCGGCGCCAGCCGCACCCGCCGACTTCGACGAGTTCTGGCGCGCTCGATACGACGCCGCGCGGCGGGTCGCGACGGAGCCCACCATCGGTCCCCTGGAAGAGGAACGCGACGGCGTACGGATCTTCGGAGTGGCCTACTCGTCCGTGGGCGGCGTCCGCATCGGCGGATGGCTCGTGCTGCCTGCCGCGTCGGAGGGGCCGACCGCGACCGTCAGCGGCGTCGAGCACGGGTTCGTCATCGGCCACGGGTATGGCGGCCGTCAGGAACCGGGCCTCTCGGTACCACTGCCGTTGCCTCGGTCGGCGGCGATCCTTCCCTGCGTACGAGGCATGGGCGTGCGCAGCCTGCTGCCGGGCATACCCGACCACGCCGACGGGCACGTGCTGCACGGCATCGACTCGCGTGACCGGTACGTCATCGGAGACTGCGTCGCCGACCTGTGGTGCGCGGCGTCGGCGCTGCTGCAACTGGTGCCGAGTCTCGACCTGCCCGTTGGCCCGCGTCTGGGTTATGTCGGCGAGAGCTTCGGCGGCGGCATCGGTGCCCTGGCCCTCCCCTGGGACGACCGCTTCGCCGCGGCCCGGTTGACCGTGCCCACCTTCGGCAACCACCCGCTGCGGCTCACCCTGCCGTGTGTGGGCAGCGGTGAGTCCGTCCGCGCATACCACCGCGAACACCCTGGAGTGACGCAGGTCCTGCGGTACTTCGACGCCGCCACGGCCGCGACGAGGCTGCGCGTCCCGACACTGGTCGCGCCCGCCCTCTTCGACCCCGCCGTGCCTCCACCGGGCCAGTTCGCCGTGCACAACGGCCTGGCCGGGCCGCGCGAGCTACACGTGCTGACCGCCGGGCACTTCCCGCACGCCGACAGCCAGACCGAGTACGAGGAACTCGTCGCGGCGAGCCAGCGCTTCTTCGGACAGCACCTCGACGACGGCGCCGACGGGCCAGACGCGGGCGGCAGCGATCCGCAAGCTGAAGCGCGACTCGGCGCGAAAATGGTTGGGTAAGGCATTCTCCGGGCGCCGAATCTGATGTAGCCGCCGAGGACCCGCTCAGTGCATGCGCCCGCCGGATCGCCCGGACGGCGCCAGTTGCCTGGCGTGCTCCCGCAGCCTGGCCACCGGGTCGTATCCCGCACCGGTGGTGCTGGTCTCCAAGCCGGTCAGGCCGGACAGGTGGATATGGCCGCGGTCACTGCTGTCCCGGCGGGCATGATTGGGCTGCCACGAGTCGTGGTAACAGGGACCGCCGCCGTCTCGCTCGGGCTCCCAGTTCATGTACTTCAGCCAGCTGATCCCAGCCACCACCTTGCAGCGGTCGGCGAACAGTTGCGCGCCAAGCTGCTGGAGCGAGGGTAGACCGGAGGCGCCGGGCGGCATGATGTCGATCGCGTAGCCGATGCCGTACTGCGCGGGGTCGGGATATCCGGTCCGAGAGTACGGGGTGTGGTCCTGGGGCGGCTCGGCCTCAAGATGGCGCCGGTCGCCGATGTCATAGACGGTGTAACCGTAGCTACGCAGCACGTCCCGCAGATCGCACGCCGGCTGCATCAGCCTGAACGGGCAACCCCGCCTGATCCAATTCTCTCGGTCCTGCACTGACATGCTGGCTCCTCCGCCGGCGAGTGGCGACCTCATTCGTCGGAATGCGGGCGTCTTTGACCGCCGCCCGACAGCCGGCGCTTACCCGCTGGCGCGCGATCCATACGGCGCGGGGCGCTGTTACGTTGCCGGTGGTCAGGGCCGAGGCAGGCTTGGCGAGTAAAGGTATCGAGCCGTCGTCGCCCTTGATCGCCGCCGGGTCGGCGTTCACCGGGTTCCGTTCCCCGCCGAGGTGATCGTTCGTCACCATGACCTTGTAGCGGCCGGGTCGCCCCAAGCAGGTGAGCGCATATCGCGCGCCCTCAATCGCCTCAGCCAGCAATCGATCATTGACCGGCCGATCGATCACAGCCCGCGGCCCATAGACATCCCGGCAAAGGCATCCGGGGAGACGTCTACCTTGGCGCGCGCTGCGGAGATCACCTGCACCCAGGCATCCTCGGCGATCCTCCTCTACAGACGGACACCAGGGCGCCGACGTCCCCTAGGTGATCCGGTCAAGACCATCTGTGATGTCCTGAAACCGGTCCGGCACCGCCAACCAGTCACCGCTGGCGCGATAGTCCAGGAACAGTCCCACCTGCACCACTCCACGCACCATCGCCCTCAGCGGCCAAGAACCGCTTCGGTCCAGGTACGCGAACACGGCGCGCAGGAACGCCCGCAACGCCGCCGGATCGACCTGCACCTCGTCTTTACCGGTGTCGTAGATCCCGCTTGGTGTATCGACAAGCTTCTCAAGCAGCAGGACCTGCCCGCAGAACATCTGCGATGTACGGAGGCCGCGATCCCAGATCTCCCGGCCGTTTACCTTGAAGATCATCCCCATGACAGCGCCCCCAACGTCGTCAGGCGGCCAGCACCCTACTACCAGTAGCCCACCTGAGGGCAGGCCCGAACCCCAACCAAATGGACGTTGGTGGGTCAGCGCACCAAGAGACAGACAGCGGCCAAGGTTACGAGACATCGCTTAGCTTCGATCAAGGTCTGCACTCCCATGGCCTCCACATCGCCGGCCGTCAAGGCCCACGTGACCGCCACTCGACCGACGTCAGCTGTCCGTCGATCGGCCTACCCGCCGCCACCTTGGACGATGCCGAGGATGCCTGATCGTCAGGACCTCAGCCGAGCGCCGACGACGACCCGGCGATGGAAGCCAGTTGGGCCCGCGAGGTGATACCCAGCTTGGGAAACGCCTTGTAGAGGTGGTAGCCGACGGTCCGCGGGCTGAGGAAGAGCCGGGCGCCGATGTCACGGTTGGAAGCGCCGGTGGCTGCCAGCCGCACGACCTGGCGTTCCTGGGGAGTCAGCACGCTGAGCGGATCGTCGGCCTTGCGCGGCGCCGCCGGCACGTCCCCTGTCGCGCGCAGCTCCGCGCGAGCCCGCTCGGCCCACAGCCGCGCACCGAGCCGGTCGAAGGTGTCCAGCGCGACGCGCAGTTGCGTACGGGCGTCCGCCCGCCGCCGTGCCCGCCGCAGCCACTCGCCGTAGGCGAGCTGCGTCCTCGCCTGCTGGTACGGCTGAACGTCCTGCTGGTGAAGCTGCACGGCGTGCGCGAAGTGCGCCTCGTTCTCCTCGACGAGGGCCCGGCACCGCAGGGCGATCGCGTCCGACGACGGCTGGCGCACGTGCCGGGCCCAGGCCAGACACCGGGCGAGTGGCTCCTTCGCCCGCTCCGGTTCGCCGCTGCGGACGGCTGCCTCCACCTGGTCCGCGGCGCTGAGGAGAGCGATCCCTACCGAGGGGATGGCCGCCAACTGCCGCAGGGCGGCGGCCGGACGACCCAGGCCGAGCTCCAGCAGGCCGAGTGCCCAGCGTCCGATGTCCGCCGCGAGGACGAGGCCCTGCCCGTCGGCTCCCGCTATGCCCTCCTCGGCCTTCGTGCGGCACTCATCGACGTTGCCCTGCTGCGCGAGCACCCAGGCGAGCGAACAGGTGAGGTGGCTGACCCGAGGCTCGTGGCCCAGGTCCGCCGCCAGCCGCAGCCCCGCGTTGAGGGACGTCATGGCCTCGCCGTACCGCCCGAGCCACCCCTGCGCGAGTCCATGGTCGTTGAGCGCGAAGGCGAGCCAGCCGATCATCCCGTTCTTCTGGCAGTCCGCCACGACGCGGCCGGTGATCTCCTCACAGAGGGCGGTGCGGCCCAGCGGAAGGCAGACAGCGGCGGTGAAGGTCAGTCCCGGCACCCCCAGCCCCGCACCCGCGTGTGCGTCGACGGCCTCGCCCATGAGCGTGATCCCGCCGCCGATGTCACCGCCCAACAGGCGGCTGAGCCCCAGCGCCGCCCCGACCAGCGGTGACCCGATCTCGGGAAGCGCGCGGAGACTCGCCGCGGCCTCCTCCGCCAGTCGGGCGTCACCGGCGAACCAGGCGCAGCGGATGGCCTCCACCAGCAACCAGGTGGCCCGCTCGGTGGAGCGGCCGGCCACGCGGGGGACGTTGTCCAGGAGGATCCGGCCCGCCGCGAGCGGTGTGCCCAACTCGAACTCCCGATGCGCGCGCACCTGGACCAGCGCGGCGATCATGTCCGGGTCCTCCACCTCAGGCGTCGCCCGGTCGGCGAGCGCGGCAGCGCGACCCGTCAGACCCGCGTCACTGGCGGCCAGCGCGGCGGCGGCCAGCCGTTCGGATCGTCGCACCGGGTCGGCGGTGAGCTCGGCGGCCCGCTCGTAGGCGGTCGCGATCGCGGCGTGGCCGCCACGCGTACGTGCCCGTTCCGCTGCTTCCTCCAGCTCCCGGGCGACGTTCTCGTCAGGGCCGAGCGTGGCCGCGGCCAGGTGCCACGTCCGCCGGTCGGCCGCGTCGACGGCGGCCGAGCGGGTGAGGGCGTCGGCGAGGGCTCGATGTACGGCGAGGCGCCGGGTCACCGGCGCGCTCTGGTAGGCGGCGGCCCTGATCAGGGGGTGGCGGAATCCCACGGTCGCGCCCCTGATCTCGATCAGCCGGCTCCGCTCGGCCTCCTCAAGGCCGTGGAGGGAGGCGCCCGCGCCCACCAGGGTGTCAAGCTCACCCGAGCCGTCCGCCGCCGCGATCAGCAGCGCGGTCCGGGCAGGCTCGGCGAGCGCGGCTATCCGTGCGTGGAAGGCTTCCTGGACCCGGTCGACGACCGGCATCGCACCCACCGGCGGCAGTCGTCCCGCCCGCTGTTCGGCGGTGAGCGCGGCGGGCAGTTCGACGAGCGCCAAGGGGTTGCCGCCGGACTCCTCGATGAGGCGCTCCCGCACCTGTGGTGGAAGGTCGGGAGGAAGCAGGGCGGCAGCGGCCGCGTCGTCCAGCCCGCCCAGCCGGAGTTCGGGCAGCCCCGCGGCAGGAAGTCCCGCGCGGGCGGCGAAGATCATGACGACGCCTTCGGCCTCGAGGCGGCGGGCGGCGAACAGCAGCGCGTCGGCGGAGGCCTGGTCGAACCACTGTGCGTCGTCGACGAGGCAGAGCAGCGCGCCGTCTCCGGCGAGGTCGGCGAGGAGGCTCAGCGTGGCCAACCCGACCAGGAACCGGTTCTCCGGGGCGGGGTCACCCAACCCGAGGGCACCGCGGAGCGCGGCGGCCTGCGCGTCAGGCAGTGCAGGGATCCGGTCGAGCCCGGCACGCAGGAGGAGGTGGAGTGCGGCGAAGGGCAACGTGGCCTCGGACTGGACACCGACGCCGCGTAGCACCCGCATGCCCTCCGCCCGTTCGGCGGCGTGGTCCAGGAGCGCCGACTTGCCGATTCCCGCCGGGCCGCGGATGACCAGCACCCCGCTCCTGCCGGTTCTGGCCTCCGCCAGCAGCCGTTCGATGTCCGCCTGTTCCCGGGCTCGTCCGTGCAGCACGGTCAGGAACCTACCGTCACGGTGACTGATTCGGCTCGGGGTGGATCTCCGTAGCGTCGTGCTCGTAAGCACGTCACGACTACGAACGGACCTCCGACATGACCACCGTCACCAGTCCCGCCCGGACCGTCGCCGACACCACGCTGCTCCGTTTCGCCCTCAAGCAGGACGCGATCGGCTCCGGCGGCAACGGGATCGTGTACGTCGCCGTCGCCGCGATCTTCGGGGAGCTGTTCGGCCTTCCCGCCGGCTTCCTCTACCCGGCCGGGGCGTTCCTGGTGGCCTACGCGGCCGCCCTGCTGGTTCTCGCCTCCCGGCCCGTGGTGAGCAGGGCCGCTGTGGGTGTGGTGATGGGTGTCAACGTCGCCTGGGTGGCGGCGAGCGTGATGGTGCTCGTCGCCGGTTGGTTCCCGCTGACCGGCCTGGGTACCGCGCTGGTGATCGTGCAGGCGGTCGTGGTCGCCGGCTACACGGTCCTGCAGTTCGCCGGTCTTCGCAGGGCCGTCTGAGCGACCGTCCGGATCGCCCCGAGCCGCGACCGGGACCGGGACCGGGACCGGGACCGCAAAATCGGTCCTACGCAGGGTGGCCACCCCGCCGGGTGGCCACCCTGTCGGCGTCAGAAGGGACTCGACTTTCGTGACGTGCAGGGCCGGGACGCTGCCGCACGTCGGAGTTCACGCCGACTCCGGTGGCGGCCCGGTGTAGCCGCTGCTCCACCGGAACCGGTTGCTCGGCTGCGCGTACTCCTCGACGATGTGCGCGATCCAGCCCGCCGTCCGGGCGACCGCGAAGATCACCTCCGCCGCGCCCGGGCCCATGCCGGTCGCGTGCGCCAACGCGGCGACGGCGAGGTCGACGTTGGGCAGGGCGCCCCGCCGCGCCGCCGTGGCAATCAGGTCGTCGACGGCCCGCCGCAGCTCGCCCTCGGTCGGCAGCTCCGCGACGAGATCGAGCAGGGCGGCTCCGCGCGGGTCGCCGTCCGGGTACAGCGAGTGCCCGAACCCGGGCAGCGCGCCGGTCCGCAGCCACTCGGCGATCGCGGCCGGCGCCCCGTCCCGCAGCGCCACCTCGATCATCCGGTGGACGCTGCTGCCGACGGCTCCGTGCATCGGCCCGTCCAGCGCGCCGAGCCCCGCCAGCACCGCCGCGTAGGGGTTTGCCCGGGTCGAGGCCGCCACGCGTACGGCGATGGTCGACGCGGCGAGGTCGTGGTCGGCGAGCAGGACGAGTGCGGCGTTCAGCGCCCGGAGCCCCGCGGTGGAGGCCGGCGTGCCCGTCAGCCGCGGCCACAGGCGGGTCGCCAGGGCGTCGTCGGCGGGTGCCTCGCCCGCGAGGGGCAGCGCGTCGACCATGCTGGCCAGTAGCGCGGGCGCGAGCGCCGTCACGGTGGCGGGCGCCAGGTCGAAGCGCAGCGGGTCCATCGCGGCCGCCACGGCGACGATCACCGGCAGCCGGTCGAAGAGCCGGGCCTGGGCCGGCAGGTGACTGCTCGCCCGCCGCGCCGTGTCGACGGTCTCGGCGGACGTCGCGAAGGGCTCGGGGTGCCGCTCGCCGGTCCAGAGCCACCGGGCGATCTCCTCGAACGGCGTCACGGGCGCGAGCTTCGCGACATCGAGTCCCCGGTAGTGCAGCCGCCCGTACGCGATCAACGTGGTGGCGGTCCGCATCGCCGGCGCGGCATCGCGTTCCGGCCGGGTCGCCTGGGTGCGGGCGGCCAGCCGCTCGACGTCGGCCAGCCGGAAGCGGCTGGTCCGCTCGCCAGGAACCTTGACCCTGGCGAGCAGCCCCCGGCTGACGTACGCGTAGATCGTCTCCGGCTTGATGCGCAGGCGATGGGCCACCTCGGCGGTCGTCAGCAGTTGCTCCTCGGCCATGTGGCCATGGTCTCACGTTGACTGAATCAATGTTGACTGGCCTCGGCCGCCGGCACGACGCTGCCCGCATGGCTGACACCATCACCGCTCCCCGCGGGCTCGCCGGCGTCGTGGTCACCGACACCACCGTCGGCCACGTCCGCGGCACCGAGGGCTTCTACCACTACCGGCAGTACTCCGCCATCGACCTCGCGGAGCGCCGGACGCTGGAGGACGTCTGGGCGCTGCTCATCGACGGCTCCCTGCCCACCGAGCCCAAGGCGCTGCACGAGGAGATCGTCCCGTTGCGCCACATCCCGCCCGCGGTCGCCGCCGCACTGCCCGACATCGCCACGGCGTCGGCGTCGCCGGACCCGATGGGCGGCCTGCGCGCCGCGCTGGCCGTCGCCGGCCTCGCCGCCGGAGCCCGCCCGTTGTACGACACGTCGCCCGCCGAACGGCGGGCGCAGGCCATGGCACTCTGCGCGCTGACGCCCAGCCTGCTGGCGGCGTTGTACCGCCTGCGAGCGGGTCTGGAGCCGATCGAGTCGCGCGACGACCTGTCCCACGCGGCGAACTACCTGTACATGATCACCGGCGAGGAGCCGTCCGAACGTCACGCCCGGGCGATCGAGCGCTACCTGATCGCCACCGTCGACCACGGCTTCAACGCGTCGACCTTCACCGCCCGCGTCATCGCCTCCACCGGCGCCGACCTCTACGCCTGCGTCGGCGGCGCCCTCGGCGCGCTCTCCGGCCCCCTGCACGGCGGTGCCCCCAGCCGGGCCCTGGACACCCTCGACGCCATCGGCACGATCGACCGAGCCGACCCGTGGCTGCGCGAACGCATCCTCGGCGGCGAGCGGATCATGGGCTTCGGGCACCCGATCTACCGCACGGAGGACCCGCGGTCCCGCATGCTCAAGGGGATCGCCCAGGACCTCGGCGGGCCGCTGGTGGACTTCGCCGTTGCCGTCGAGGAGCGGGTCCTGTCGTTGCTGGCGGAGCTGAAGCCCGGCCGGGAACTGCACACCAACGTGGAGTACTACGCCGGCGTCGTCATGCACCTGTGCGGGCTGCCCCGGGAGATGTTCACGCCCACCTTCGCCACCAGCCGCGTCATCGGGTGGTGCGCGAACGTGCTGGAACAGGCCGAGGACTCGAAGATCATCCGACCGGACTCGCGCTACGTGGGCCCTCCCCCGCCGCAACCGGTGCCGTAAAGGGCCGGCAGATCATGCCGGAGCGGGGTCGCCGCCAGGTCGACCCCGCCACCCGGTGGGCTCACCGGCCAGGACCGGAGCCGATCTCGACCACTCGCGCCCAGGCGGGCGGCGAGTCCGGTACGTAGTCGGGATCGTCCTCGTGCCACGACCGGGCCGGCCGCTGCCGGGGAAAAAGTCCCACCACCGTCCGGCACGAGGGCCGCGTCGCCGGCCAGGGCGTCTGCCCGTCGGTCAGAACCACGATGACATCCGGTCGGGGCCGCGCGCGAAGCGCCCGGGCGAAGCCCGTACGCAGATCCGTCCCTCCACCGCCCAGCAGCGGAATGTCCTCGGCGCGGCACAGTGAATGCACGACCTGGGCCGCGGCGTCGCACGGAAGCACGGTGACCAGGTCGCGCCGGCCGCCCACGGCGCGGGAGATCGCGGTGACCTCGAGCAGGGCGCTGCCCAGTTCGGCGTCGCTCACCGATCCGGACGTGTCGATGACCACGCACACCCGAGGGGGCCTGCGTCGCAGGCTCGGCAGGATCGCGCCGGGCACCCCGGCGGACCGCCGCGACGGCCGGCCGTAGGTGTAGTCCTCGCCGACGCCGGCAGCGGAGGCGGCCGAGCGGACCGCCGCCCCCAGCAGTTCCCGCCACGGTTGCGGCGGGTGGAACGCCTTCTCCGCCCACCTCCGCCAGCCCTGCGGAACGTCCCCGGGCCGGCCCGTGATGCCGTGCGCCACCCGGAACCGCACCAGGTCCCGTTCCTGCGCGCTGAGGCCGTGCGCGCCGTCCGGCCCCAGGTCCCACTCCCGATCCAGCCCGTCGGCGCCGCTGCCGCAGTCCAGCCAGACCAGGCCCTCCGTACGCGGCCCGAGCCCGAACTGCCGCAGGTAGTCCTCCATGAGCTCCCCCTCGGGCAGCCCCAGCAACCCTGGCTCGACGGCGCCTTCGGGTCGGGCCAACCCCTCACCGAAAACGTCGTCGTTGATCTCGAAGTCCGCGGCGATGTTCATCCGCAGCCGCTCCCCCGGCCCGACCAGCCCCCGTTCCCGCGCCACCCGGTCGCTGCGTCCGTGGTGGTCGCGCAACAGGTGCGAGACCTCGTGCACCCACACCCCGGCGAGTTCCTCCACCGGGGTACGGTCCACGAAGGCGGGCGAGACGTAGCACCGCCAGTGCGGGTCCACCGCCATCGTCGGTACCCGCCGCGACTCCACCACGTGCAGGGCGAACAGCGCCGTCGCCAGGTAGGGCCGGACCCGGGCGGCGTGCAGCCGCGCGGCGAAGAGCTTCTCGACGTCCAGCGTCCCGGTGTGCCCGGGAATCATCGGCTGTTCCCCGCCGCGGCCACAACCCGTGCCGCCGCCTGGTCGGCTCGCCGGGACACCGACACCGCCCCGGCGAGCCGCTCGATCTCTGCCGGGACGTCCCAGTCCTCCTGGCGCAGGGCAGCGAGTGTGGTGGAGGGGACGACCACAAGGTCCGGGGCTCCGGTCTCCAGCGCCCGCACCAGCAACGCCCACGCCGCGTCCCAGCGAGCCTTCTTCGGACGCCGGCGGACCGCCTCCACCACGCCGTCCAGCACGGCCTGGCGGAGGTCTCCCCGCTCGGGCAGGACGGCGGCCGCCGGGTCGGCCAGCAGCACCTCGGGGTCCGGCAGGTCCATCCGGTCCATGCTGGCCAGCAGCTCCAGCCCCGGGCCGTCCCCAACGGTGCCCCTGACCAGCAACGACAGCACGTCCCGCGAGACGCCCGCCGCGGTCGCGAAGGCGACCAGACGCAGGGTCATGTCCCAGCTGCGAGGCGACGGCCAGGGACCGCCCCGGCGGCCTTCGTTGCTCGGCAGCCGGTGAACCAGCCCCGGGCGAGCGGTCAGGAACCCGCACACGGCACGGCGGGCGAAAGTGGCGGCCTCCGACAGCAGCGCCGGGTCGAGCCGGGGCAGCACCGCTCGGGGCCAGATCCCGCCGAGGCCGCGTACGACGACGTCGTTGTCGTGGGCCCACTGGAGATGGACGAACCGGTTGGCCAGGGGCGCGCTCAGCTCCCAGCCGTCGGCCGCCGAGGAGCGCGGATTGGCGGCGGCCACGATCCGGACCCCGGGCGGCAGCCGCAGGGTGCCGATGCGCCGCTCGAGCACGAGGCGGAGCAGGGCCGCCTGGACGGCCGGCGGCGCGGTGGACAACTCGTCCAGGAACAGCAGCCCCCGACCGGCCCGCACCAGGCGCACGGCCCAGTCCGGCGGGGCCATCGGGACGCCCTGCGCCGCCGGATCGTCACCGACGATCGGCAGCCCCGAGAAGTCGGACGGCTCGTGGACGCTGGCGACAACGGTCGTCAGCGGCAGGTCCAGCGCCGCGGCGAGCTGCGTCAGGGCGGCGGTCTTGCCGATCCCCGGCTCGCCCCACAGCAGCACGGGCAGGTCCGCGGCCACGGCCAGCGTCAGGGCCTCCAACTGGGTGTCGGGGCGGGGTTCGGTGGTGGTGGCGCCGAGCAGCGCGAGCAGTTCGGCGGCGACATCGAGCTGAGGAGCGTGGGTCGGCTCGACAGGGGCATCGGTGGACACGTACGAGGTCAATGCAGACATCTTCAATCACCTGTGGGAGTGGTGGCGAGTACGAGGAGGGCCGTCGGGGTGAGACGGGCCCGGTGGTCAGCAGCCAGTCGCGTGGCGCGGGCGCGAGCGGTGGTCACGGGTACGGCGACTGTCCGCGCGGGCAGGGCCCGGCCCGGAACCGACGAGTCCTGCCCTGAACAGTCCGTACGTCACCCGCCGCAGGGCGGCCGTTTCCAGTTCGTCGCGCAGGTCGCCGCTGCGCAGCAGGGCGTCGGGCCCGAGCAGAGCCTCGACGACGGCGAGGGCACCGGCGGTGTCGCCGTGGTCGAGGCGTGCGCGGACATCGGGAAGGCACTCCGGCTGGCGGTGCGCCTCGTCGATCGCGCGCAGACAGGCAAGCGGGGTACCGGTCAGCGCGGCCAGCAGTTCCTCCCGGCGGATCTCCGCCGGGTCGTGGTCGAGCGGCGCGAGCACCCCGTCGACCAGGCCGATCCGGTGCCGAGCTCCCCGGCACTCCACGATGCGCGCCTGTCCCGGCTGTTCGGGAGCCCTCGGCGCTGTCGCCGCCGGACGGTCGGGCGCCAGTGCCGACGCGACCAACGGATGCAGCCGATCGGCGTCGACCAGCCCGCCGCGGAGCAGGTCCAGGTCGGGCAGCACCCACGTCGCCGCGTCGGGCAGCACCGGCAGCGTGGTATCCGAGCCCGTCGCCGACGGCGCGATCCGCGCCTCGGGCGGCCGGCCTTCCCCGCCTGGAGTCACGTCGAGGATTAGCCGGTTCCGGGCACCCAGCCGCACAGCGACGCGACCGCTGGTCCGCCCCTCAGCGCGGAGCAGGAGCGCCGCCTCGGCCGCCCACCGGTCCACCGCGCATCCGCGCAGCGCCGCCCCGAACGGATCAGGGTCCACCGCAGGACGCCCGTCGGCGGGCAGCCGATCCGCCCCCGACCGGGTCCGTAGCTCGTCCGCTCTCCGCGCGTCCCAGAGGTGGCGGTGCAGGTCCAGGCGGAACCGGCGGTCGGGTCGGGGGTGCGGGTGAGGACAGGATCGGTCCCCGGAGCGGGATCCGTCCCACAGCGCCAGGCTGATCCGCTGACCGGCATCCGCCCACGCGGGTGCGGTCCGCGCCACCAGGTGCACGGTGCGGCCGCCGTCGTGGTCCGCCGGGTCGTACCGGGCCAGCGCGACGGTCAGGCCCGGACGCAGCAGCCCGTCGGGAGCGACCCGCGGCAGGTGCCAGCGCAGCAGGTCGGGAGCCAGATGGCGCAGGTCGGCCCGGACCCGGGCCGCGAACTCCCGGCCATGGGTACGAGCAACGGAACGCAGACCGAAGTCGACGTCGACGCTGGCGGCGGCGCACGCCCCGGCCCAGTCCCCGACGTACCGACGAGCAGTCGCAGAATCGATCATGGAGGGCGGCACGGCGAACTCGCGCACGCGCAGCCAGAAGGAAAGGCGAGAATCCGCATTCGCGGCCCGGGAGTGCATCAGCACTCACCTTGCGCGGACGGGACCCCCAATCTGCCGAGAGAGGTCATCATCGCGGGGGAGCATACACGGTAGCGCCGCCTGAGCGAGCGACACTTTTGTCGGTCGTCATGGACGCACTCGGGCGACCAGGGTTCCGGCACATCAGCGGTCCGAACCATCCCGGTCGGCACGTTCACCGACGCAACCGCCGGGCCGGACGAGGTCAGGCGCCCGCAGCGGATGACGGCGAGCCACCGTTGTCGTGGCTATCAGGCGCGGCGTGGCTTCCCCTCGCCGCCGACGGCCCACCCTCTCCTCGCTGCCACAGCAACCGTCGAGCCTCTCTGGTGTCCAGCAGTCGCAGGCCCCGTTCCGCCCAGAAGCTGAAGGACTCGTTGTCGCTCAGCAACTCCGTGGCCAGCACGTCAAACGCCCGGGGTGAACGCGCATCCCCGATCAGTTCCAACAGCCAACACCGCACGCCGTGGTCGGTCTCGCGGCCGAACACATCGATGAGCTCGTCGACGTGTAGGCCCGCCATGTCCCGCACCAGCGCGAACCCGTCCTCCGCCGCCTGCGGATCACGGCTTCTCATCAGGTGCATGGCGCGGCCGAGGTTCCCGCTCGCCATCCGCATCTTTCGGGCACGCTCGCGCTCGTAGTCACTGCCCACCTGGACATCTAACCGCACGGCGGGCTGGGAGCCGTCCACATCGCTCATGGTCCGTGATCCGCTCGCGGTGGCGTACGCGACCAGGACACCGAGGCCGGGCGGAGTCGGCCCGGCCTCGGTGTGCCGTCAGGGGTGGCGCTACGGACGGTCGGCGTCGTCGCAGGGCGCACCGACCGCCAGACGCACCTCGGCCTGCCGCCCACCTGAACGGACCAGCAGCGGAACGCAGGCCGCCCGCGCGACCCAGGTCCCGCCGGCGAAGGTTAGCCACTGACCCTTGCCGGCGGCAGGCGCGCAGGCGCTCACGTGCACGGTCGCGGCGGGCGCAGCCGAGGGACCCCACGCGATGCGGGCCCGGTCCTCCCAGCCAGGTGCGACCAGGAGGTCGACTTCTGCGCCTGCCCGCACCACCAATCCCCACTTGGCGAACCACCGCGCAGCGGGGTCTGCCTCCCCCGATTCCGCGACCTGAAGCACTCTCCCGGTCGGCACCGCCGCATCCCCCAGGACGATCCGGTACCCATCCGCTGGTTGAGGCGAGACGGCGATGGAATCCGCACACGTCACCTGACCCGAGTCTCTGGACGTCGCGGGCGGCGCACCGGCGCCGGTGCTGGCCGCGGTGGCAGACCCCGACGCGGGCCGCGGACCCTCACGCTGACCCACGTCCCGGGCAGGCGTGCATGCCGTCCCGGACAGGGCCACCGCGACGATGACGGACGCCTGAGCAAGCCAACCATTACGCCGCATGACTCCATACTGTCAGCCGGCGCGGGGACGATGGGCATACGGATCTCGAACCTCTCGGCGCGTGACTCGACTGCAAAAATCCTTTGCAGCTCGCCGCTGCTGGCCGGTAGCTTGCCCGCCGATGAGCAACGCGGACACGGTTACCGGGGTCTTGGACCACATCACTGCCCACTACGTCTTCCCCGAACGAGCCGCCGAGATGGCAACGGTCGTGCGGCGGCATCTCGACGATGGTCGGTACGACGGGCTCCCGGGTCCGCAGTTGTGCACCACGCTCACCGACGATCTTCAATCGGTTTGCCCCGACCGTCACCTGCGTCTGATCTGGCACGAGCGGGCCCGGCCCGCCTGGGATCGGGCTGATGACGACGCCGGTGAGGTGGCGGCGCGGCGGGAGCGGTACCGGCTCAACGCCGAGGGCATCCACAGGGTCGAGCGGCTCGCAGGTAACGTCGGGCTGATCGAGATGCATTGGGAAGGCACTGGCGTGAAGCCGGACCAGTCGTGCGATGCGGAACACGCATGGCACCTCGCGTACCGGGAGGCGCTGCGTCACGTGCTCGCCGCCACCGTTGACGCCGACAGCGAGCACCAGGTGGCGGTACGGGTCGAAGCCGAGCGGGCACTGGCCGAGCTGCAGCTTCCCTGAGCATCCCGGCCCTCCGGCGGCTCCCCCCAAAGCCAAGGTGCGTCGAGCAACTTCGTCAAGTCGGCGCCGAGACAGGCGCTGCGCCGTACGCTGCCTGGGGTGAGACGGGCACGATCCCTCGTCGCGCTGGCGACGACCCTGACCGTGGCGCTGACCGCATGCCGGGTCGGGTCCACGCCGCCGGCCGGTGAGCCGGCTCGCTCCGCCGCGGCGGCGACGGCATCCCCGTCGCGGGCCGGGCCGGCCGAGGTCACGTTGGCCTTCGCGGGCGACGTGCACTTCGCCGGCCGTACGGCGGCTCTGCTGGACGATCCGGCGACGGCGTTCGGGTCGATCTCGTCGGCGCTGTCCGCCGCGGACCTGACGATGGTGAACCTGGAGACCGCGGTCACCACGCGCGGCACCCCGGAGCCGAAGCAGTTCCTCTTCCGGGCTCCGGCGGGTGCGTACGAGGCGGTGAAGGCGGCCGGGGTCGACGTCGTGTCGATCGCGAACAACCACGCGCTGGACTACGGACGGGTCGGACTGACCGACACCGTGGACGCGGCGAGGGCCGCCGGGATGCCGACCGTCGGGGCGGGCGCCGACGCGGCGGCGGCGTACGCGCCGTGGACGACCCGGATCGGCGGCACGCGGATCGCCTTCCTCGCCTTTAGCCAGGTCGACGAACTGTGGTCGCAGTGGCGGGCCACCGACGACCGTGCCGGTATCGCGATGACGAGGGACCTGACCCGGGCGGTCGCCGCGGTACGCGCCGCGCGCCGGCAGGCCGACGTGGTCGTCGTGTACGTCCACTGGGGCGCGGAGGGGGACAGTTGCCCGCCCGCCGACGCGCGCGCGTTCGCGGGTGAGATGGCCCGGGCGGGCGCCTCTCTCGTCGTCGGCACCCACGCGCACCTGCTGCTCGGTGACGGCTGGATCGACAGGACCTTCGTCCAGTACGGGCTGGGCAACTTCCTGTGGTGGCGCGACGACGCGTACAGCAACGACACGGGGATCCTGCGGGTCACCCTGCGCGGCGCAGAGATCGTGAAGACGGAGCTGGTGCCGGCGCTGATCTCCCGCCGCACCGGCCAGCCCCAGCTCGCCGGAGGGGACGACGCGGCGCGCATCCTCCGGGAGTACGCGGACCTGCGCGGCTGTACCGAACTCGCCGCGTCCCCCGCCGGATAGCGCGCCGGCAGGGCGGCACCAGCCCCTACTAGTCATATCCATCGATGTCTGGTAGAAAATTTTCAAGGTCGGCCTTTCCCATCGCAAGGATCCCCCACGCGAACGGAGAGAGCCATGTCGTCCACCCGCTCCCCCCTGCGCCGCCGCCTGCTCACCCTGCTGGTCGCTGTCGCGGCCACGATCGGGGCCGCGCTCGGGCTGGCCAGTCCGGCCTTCGCCATCAGCCACTCCAGCGCCACGTCGCAGCTGAGCGCCGCCGGCATCTCCTGGACCTCCAGCGGCAACTGCAGCGACCGCTACGTCTCGACCTGCACCTCGTTCGACGGCGTCCGGCAGGCCACCATCGACGGCATCATCACCTTCAAACGCGCCAGCGGCTGCGCCATCACGATCACCGCCGGCACCGAGGTCGGGCACACCAGCGGCACCTACAGCCACTGGAACGGCTACAAGCTGGACATCGCGCTGAGCACCTGCATCCAGAACTACATTTCGGCGCACTACACCTACGTCGGCTACATCTCCGGCTTCGGCTACCAGTACCGGGCGCCCTCCGGCAACCTCTACACCAAGGAGGGCAGCCACTGGGACATCCTCTTCTACACGTGCGGCTGCTGAGGCAGGACGTGGGCGCCGCCGCACTCGCCGCCGCGCCCGCGGACCGGCCGGAACTCGGCGGCGACGGCAGCCAGGACCCCGGCGCCT
>NZ_JBEYTP010000031.1:0-89851 GCF_040643125.1 Micromonospora sp. NPDC047465 | reverse complement strand
GCCCGGCGCAGGGATCAAGCCTGACCGCCCGGAGCCGGGCACGGCGGGCCACACCCCCACCACCACGCACCGCAACCCAACACCCCACCCGCCAAAGGAGGCACAGCGCCGGCAGAGCGCGCCGCAGCAGACGCAACCGGCCGGCCCCTGAAATCGGGACCGGCCGGTCGGGTCATGCGGTTGTCACGCGGTCGTCACCAGAGCTGGGCGACGATGTCCGCCGCCTGCTCCTCCCACTGCGCGTACGCGAACGGGTAGGCCGAGACCTGCACCGTCTGTGCGGCGGAGGTCAGCGGCAGGTCCTGCCAGCCGCCGACGTTCTTGAGCGCCTCGAAGAACGCCCGCGAGGCGTACTCGGGGTCGGTGATCTGGTCGGGCGAACCCCAACCCGACGACGGACGCTGCTGGAACAGGCCCTGCGAGTCGTGGTCGTTGTACGCGCCCAGGTGGCCGAGGTTGTAGAGCTTCGACTCCTGCAGCGACGTCGCGATGCCGATGACGGCGCCCCGCTCACCCACGCCGGTCTCCTTGGCCTCCTCGATGATGGCCTTGGCGTTGGCGAGCTGCGCGTCGTCGAGCGGGATGCGCGACTGGGCACCCTGCACGCCGTGCGGGATCAGCTCGTCCCGGGCGGGCTTGTCGGCGACCGGCTTGGCCGTCTCGCCGCCGGTGGTCAGGGCCGACTCCTCGCTGGGGGCCAACTTGCCCTGGCCGGTGGCCTGCTCGATCGCGGCCACGGCGCCCTCGTGCGGCGTGCTGGTGACAGGTGCGGCCACGGCCGTCGGCCCGAATGCCAGGCCGCCGAGGGCGGCGACACCCACGACGCTCAGCGCGATCTTGCGGTTCGAGTCCTTCGAGTCCTTCGCGATGGCCGGGAGCCACCGAGTGAAGTCGTACTTCACGATGGTTGCCCTTTCGGTCAGGCGAAGCGCTCCGTGCTGAGCGCTCCTCGGGGGAACTTCCGCGCCGGAGGAGGTTTCGGTTCCGGCGGTACGGGGGACACAACCAGCTTGACCTGTCGGGCATTCCGGATATGAGCCGGTGGTGGCGTGCTGCGGTCCCTGTCACTCGGCACGCGGGACGGGCGAGAACACTCCCCTGCCGTCGGCGTGGGAAAGGATGAACCGGACGATCGACCCAGGCCGGCCGAGTCCGGGCCGGGACAGCCGGGGCACGCTCACCGCGAGGCCGGACCGGTGAGGGCCGGCACGGTGCCGGACCGGATCGGCTCAGGCGGCGTGGGGCGCGCCGAACCGGACGAGGACGTGCCAGAGCTGCTTGAGGTGCTGGAGGGTGACCTCGGCCGGCCCCCGATCGGCCCAGCGGGACGGCTCGGTGACCACGGAGACCGCCGCGCGCCCGATCAGGGCGGCGTCGACCGGATCGCCCGGCCGGGCGAACTCGGCGTGCACCCGGGCGGCCAGCGGGGGGATGGCCGGCCCCCGGAAGTCGGGGTCGATCCGGTCGACGGGAAGCGCGAAGCCGGCGTGCCAGTGCAGGGCGACGCCGTGCCGACGGGCCAGCGCGTCGAGGGTCTCGCCGGCCTCGGTGCCCCGGAAGGACGGTCCACGACCACCGCCTCCACGTCCCGGGCCAGGCTCAACTCCCCGTGGATCTGGGCCTCGATGTAGTCGTCGAGGGCGCGACCCGCGGAGCCGGGGGCCCACGCGGCCTCCTCGCGGCGGCGCAGCAGCGCCCGGACCAGGGCCACCACGTCCCCCGGCACGCCCAGGCTCACCCCGGTGCTGTCGGTCGCCGTGAGCAGGGCCGCCAGCACCGGCTCGAAGGCGTCGACGGTGCCCAGGTCGCGGGGGCCCAGGTGACTGTCACCGAAGCAGAACGTCGCCCGGGCGAGCACCTCGGGACGCAGCCGCAGGTGGCAGGAGCCGAACCGGGGGCTGGCACCGTCCGGGTGGTCGAGCAGGTTCAGGCCGCCGTACTTCGGCCGGTCCGTCGGGGGCACGCCGGGCACCTGGTAGGCGCCGCCGAAGAGCGTCTCCTCCCAGCGGTCCCGGTCGCCCCCGGGGAAGGCGGTCAGCCCGCCGTTGGAGATGCCGGTCTCGAACTGGCTGCGGTAGACGCCCTCGGCGGCGAGGGCCGACGCGACCGTACGCCCGTCGGCGCACAGCCGGTCCGGGTGAAAGTTGAGGGTGAGGCGGCCGTGCCGGCCGACCGCGGCGATCAGGCGCTCCGGCAGGTGGGTCACGCCCGAGCCCGCGAGCGCGCGGGCGATGACGGCCAGGGCGGCGGGGCGGTCGCGCAGCGCCGCCGCGCGGACGTGCCCGATCGCCGCGCGCTGGGCGGGGCTCAGTGCCGCGTCGACGGCGGCCGGACCGGCCGTGGGGTGCATGGCTGCGAATACTTCCCGCGCGCGAGCCGGGACGCACCCGATTTTCGGTGCCGGCCGGAGCTGGGTCGTGCGGCGGCGGCAGCCGGTCACCGACCTGTCCGGCCCCGGCCGACGGTTCCGCCCTTCCGCCCGCGCCGTCGTTGCCGGCCACGGTCCGAACGGACCGGCAAACGCCTTTCGGTCACTCCTCGCGCGCCCGGTCGGTGCCGAAGCCGTCGAGGGTCGCCCGCTCGTCCGCGCCGAGCAGTTCCTGGAAGAGCGTGATCTGCAGGCCGGCCGGGGCGTCGAGGCGCGCGTTGAGCGACTGCCACGGGGTCACGGTCGGCGGGGCGATCTCGGTGGCGCCGGCGGAGACCAGGCGGCGGGTGGCGGACCGGCTGTCGTCCACCTCGAACGCCACCCTGATCTTAGGGGCGACCTGCCGCCCGACCTCGACCTCGTCGATCATCCGTTTCTGCGCCGGGTTGGCGATCTCCAGCGTCGCCCGGCCGGCGTCGAGGATCACCACCCGCGCGTCGCCCTCCCCCGTGAAGGCGGCCTGCTCGGGCAGGCCCAGCGCGTCACGGAAGAACCCGACCGCCGCCTCGTAGTCCTCGGCCTCCACGACCAGACGAAGCTGGCGTACGGCGGGTGGGCGGCCGGCGTCGTCCGTCGTCATGCCGGCAGAGCCTAGTCGGTCACGGTGCGCCGGGCGCCTACGGTTCACCCGCTGGGCCGGTACCGAAACCGGGGATTACAGTGGGAGCGCCGACCGGAAGGCAGGGAATTGACTGTTGGTGCGGTGGTCGACCAGGCCGCCCTGGGGGACCACGTCTGGTGGGCCGACGACGACGAGACCGACGCGCTCGCCGCCGTCGGCCGCTTCGTCACCCCCCGTCCCCGCCACGGTCGGGCCGCCGCAGACTCCCCGGACACGTCGGGCCCGTACCCGGTGGGACGGGCGGCATGACCGGGCCGGGCGGCACAGCGGGCGCTTTCGTGCACGAGGGCCTCTTCTACCGCGGCCCGGACGAGCTGTTGGCGGGCACGGTGCCGTTCATCACCAGCGGGTTGGCCGCCGCAGAACCGGTGCTGGTCGCGATGCCCGGCGCCAACCTGTGGCAGGTCCGCGCCGCGGTCGGCGCGATGGACGGCGTGCGCTGGGCGGACATGTCCGAGGCCGGCCGGAACCCGGGGCGGATCATCCCGTGGGTTTTGCAGGCGTTCATCGACGAGCACGCCGGCCGGCGCGTACGGATCATCGGCGAGCCGATCTGGGCCGGGCGCAGCGACACCGAGTATCCGGCCTGCGCCCAGCACGAGGCGCTGATCAACATGGCGTTCGCCGGCCGCGACGCCACCATCCTCTGCCCGTACGACGTGGCGGGCCTCGACGACGACGTGCTGACCGACGCGTGCGCCACGCACCCGGTGCTCGTCGACGGCGCGGGGCGGCGGTCGAGCGGGGCGTACGCCCCGTCGGAGGTGGTCGCCCGCTACAACCTCCCGCTGCCGGCACCGGCGGAACCGGTCGCGGCACTGGCCTACCAGGTCGACAGCCTGCCCGCCGTGCGCGCGTTCGTCGCCGGCCACGGCCGGGTTGCCGGGCTGGACGAGGACCGGGTGGCCGACCTGCAGATCGCGGTGACGGAGCTGGCCACGAACAGCATCGCGCACGCCGGGGGCGCGGGCGTGCTGCGGGTCTGGCGGACCGCCGAGCACCTGGTCTGCGAGATCCACGACGACGGCTGGCTGGCCGACCCGCTGGCCGGCCGGTTGACTCCGGCGAAGGACGGCGTCGGCGGTCGGGGCCTGGTGATCGTGCAGGCGCTCTGCGACCTGGTCCGGGTGCACAGCACCGCCGTCGGCACGACGGTCCGCCTGCACATCCGCCGCCCGCTCTGACCGACGCCGACGCTCCTCCCCCGCCCGCCGGGTGGGCGGCGTCGCCCGGACCGGGCCGGCGGGTCCGGTCCGGGCGACGGGCTGACCGTGGCCGGCCCGCCGGCCCGCGCGGTCAGTGCCCTCGGGCCAGCCACTCGTCCAGGTGCGGGGCCTCCGCGCCGATGGTGGTGCTGTCGCCGTGCCCGGTGTGCACCACCGTCTCGGGCGGCAGGGTGAGCAGCCGGTCCCGGATCGAGGCGACGATCGTGCCGAAGTCGCTGTACGAGCGCCCCGTGGCGCCGGGCCCGCCGGCGAAGAGCGTGTCGCCGGTGAACACCACGCCGAGCGCCGGGGCGTGGAAGCTGCACGCGCCGGGGCTGTGGCCGGGAGTGTGCAGGACGGTCAGCGCGACGCCGGCCACCTCGACGGTCTGCCCGTCACGCAGCTCCCCGCCCGGCGCCTCGTCCGGGTGCACCATGTCCCACAGCACCCGGTCGGCGGGGTGCAGCAGCACCGGCGCGCCGGTGGCCCGGGCCAGCGCCGGGGCCACCCGGACGTGGTCGTCGTGGGCGTGGGTGGCGAGGACGGCGCGCACCCGCCGGTCGCCGACGGCGGCCAGGATCGCGTCGACGTCGTGCGGGGCGTCGACGACGACGCACTCGGTGTCGTCGCCGACGATCCAGACGTTGTTGTCCACGTCGAAGGTCTGGCCGTCGAGGGAGAAGGTGCCGGAGGTGACGGCGTGGTCGATGCGGGCCGCCATCAGAGGACCACCACCGAGCGGAGCACGTCGCCGCGGTGCATCCGGGCGAACGCCTCCTCGACCCCGTCCAGCGCGATCTCCTCGGTGACGAACGCGTCCAGGTCGAGGCGGCCCTGCAGGTAGAGCTCGGTGAGCATCGGGAAGTCCCGGCTGGGCAGGCAGTCGCCGTACCAGCTCGACTTCAGCGAGCCGCCGCGGCCGAACACGTCCAACAGCGGCACGTCGACCGTCATCTCCGGCGTCGGCACGCCCACCAGCACCACCGTGCCGGCCAGGTCGCGGGCGTAGAAGGCCTGCTTCCAGGTCTCCGGGCGGCCCACCGCGTCGATCACCACGTCGGCGCCGAAGCCGCCGGTCGCGGCGCGGATCGCCTCGACCGCGTCGTCCTCGCGGGCGTTGACGGTGTGCGTGGCGCCGAACTTGCGGGCCCAGTCGAGCTTGCGGGGGTCGGTGTCCACCGCGATGATCGTCGTCGCGCCGGCCAGCGCCGCGCCGGCGACCGCCGCGTCCCCGACGCCGCCGCAGCCGATCACGGCCACCGAGTCACCCCGGGTGACCCCGCCGGTGTTCATGGCGGCGCCGAGACCGGCCATCACGCCGCAACCGAGCAGCCCGACGGCGGCGGGCCGGGCGGCCGGGTCCACCTTCGTGCACTGGCCGGCGTGGACCAGCGTCTTCTCGGCGAAGGCGCCGATACCGAGCGCCGGGGCGAGTTCGGTGCCGTCGGTCAGGGTCATCTTCTGGGACGCGTTGTGGGTGGCGAAGCAGTACCACGGTCGGCCCCGGCGGCAGGCGCGGCACACCCCGCAGACGGCCCGCCAGTTGAGCACCACGAAGTCGCCGGGCGCGACGCCGTCGACGCCGGCCCCGACCTCCTCGACGATGCCGGCGGCCTCGTGCCCGAGCAGGAACGGGTAGTCGTCGTTGATGCCGCCCTCGCGGTAGTGCAGGTCGGTGTGGCAGACCCCGCAGGACAGGATCCGCACGACCGCCTCGCCGGGCCCCGGGTCCGGCACCACGATCGTCGTCACCTCGACCGGCGCGCCCTTGCTGCGGGAGATGACTCCCCTGACCTGTTGGCTCACGATTTCCTCCTGCTCCACGCCGGCGCGCCGCGCCGCCGTCATCCAGGGTGCGCTGCGACGGCACCGTGGGGTGACGTCCCCTCGGCGACGCTACCGCTGATCATCCGTCGTCCCAACGCCAGGTCGGGCGGTTATCGCCTCGTGGGCGGGGTAGGCGGGGGCACAGTTCGACGGTGGGACGGGAGTGCGCCATGAAGGTCAGTCATCTGCCGCTGCGGGTCAGCACCGGCGCGTTCATCCTCAACTCCGGCCTCGGCAAGCGGAGCCTGGAGGGGGAGGCGGCGCAGGGCATGCACGGGATGGCCGTCGGCGCCATCCCGCAGCTCGGGCAGCTCGATCCGAACCGGTTCGCCCGGCTGCTCTCCCGGGCCGAGGTCGCCCTGGGCGCGGTGCTGCTCGCGCCGTTCGTCCCGTCGGCGCTCGCGGGGCTGGGGCTGGCCGCGTTCGGCGCGGGGCTGGTGCAGCTCTACCTCAAGACGCCGGGCATGCGCGAGCCCGGCAGCCTGAGGCCCACCCAGCAGGGCATCGGCCTGGCCAAGGACGTCTGGCTGCTCGGGGCCGGCCTGACCCTGGTGCTCGACGACCTGACCCTCCGCCGCCGGCTCCGCCGACGGTGAGGCGGGCCGGGCCCGCCCGCGCCGGGCTCAGGGCGTGGCCGGGGTACGCGCCCGCGCGGCGGCCTCCCGACGGGTGGCGTTGCGGTAGCGCAGGACCTGCACCGCGCCGAGCGCCCAGAGGGCGTACTGCACGGCGAAGGCCCAGCGGAAGGCGGCCAGGTCCGGGGCGGCCCGACCGGCCGGCGTGGCCAGGTCGAGCACCACGCCGACGGCCAGCACCAGCACGATGGAGGCGAGGAAGCCCCCGACATTGACCACGCCACTGGCGCTGCCGATCCGGTTGACCGGGTTGGCGGTGCGCGCGTAGTCGAAGCCGATCATGGAGCCGGGGCCGTTGACGGCCAGCACCAGCACCAGCGTGACCAGCAGCCAGCCCGGCGCGCGTCCCGGCCAGGCCAGCACGACGGCCCAGACCGCGGCGGTGGCGCCGGTGATCACGAAGACCAGCACCGACCGGTGGAACGGGTGCCGGGCGCACAGGTGCGCGATCACCGGCCCGGTCAGGAACATGGCGACGGTCATCAGGGTGAGCAGCGACGCGGCGGCCGTGGGGCTGAGTCCCTGCCCCTGCACCAGGAACGGGTATCCCCAGAGCAGGGCGAACACGGAGCCGGAGAACTGGGTGACGAAGTGCGTCCAGAGGCCCAGCCGGGTGCCCGGCTCGGCCCAGGCGGCCCGCAGCTTCCGGCGCACGGCGGCGAGGTCGGGTGCCGGGCCGGGAGCGGTCTCCCCGTGCGGGGTGTCCCGGACGGCAACCACGATCATCAGGAGCACCGTCGCCCCCACCGCCGCGACGGCGAGGAAGGCGGGAGTCCAGCCGGCCCGGTGCAGCAGCGCCACCAGCGGTACGGCGCCGAGGATCGCCCCGAGCTGCCCGAGCGTCCCGGTGAGCTGGGTCATCATCGGGTTGCGTCGCCCCGGGAACCAGAACGCCACGATCCGCAGCACGCTGATGAAGGTCATCGCGTCGCCGAGCCCGACCAGGACGCGGGCGGCCACGGCGAGGCGTACGTCGGTGGCGAGGGCGAAGCAGACCTGCCCGGCGACCATCAGCGCGCCGCCGGCGATGAGCAGCCGCCGGGAGCCGAACCGGTCGAGCAGCACGCCGACCGGCACCTGCATCAGCGCGTACACGGCGAGCTGGGCGACGGAGAAGGTGGCCAGCACCGAGGAGTTGATCTCGAAGCGGTGCGCCGCGTCGACCCCGGTGACGCCCAGCGAACTGCGGTGGAACACCGCGGCCACGTACGCGCTCACCGCCACGCCCCAGACCAGCGCGGCGGCACGGCGCGGCGCGACCGGCGCGGGCGCCGGGGTGGTCAGGACGGTCACGGCAGCGTCCGCAGCACGTCCGCGGCCTTGTCGATGTGCGCGGCGACGGCGGCGAGCCAGGGCCCGGGGTCGTCGGAGTCGAGCGCGGCGAGCTGGGCGGCGTGCTCGGTCAGTGCCGTCTCGGCCCAGCCGGGCGAGAGCCGGAAGCTGGCCTCCCCCATCCGCAGCTGCCGGTCGCGCAGCCGCTGGTACAGCTCGGCGAGGATCTCGTTGCCGGCCGCGTCGACCACGATGGCGTGGAAGGCGCGGTCGGCCTCCATCAGCGCGGTCACGTCGCCGGCGGCGTGCGCGGCGCGCATCTCGGCCAGCCGGGCGGCGAGCCCCTCCCGCAGTGCCGCCCGGCGGGGCCAGATCCGCTCGGCGGCGTGCAGCTCGACCAGTCGCCGCGCCTCGATCACGTCGGTGATCTCCCGGGCCGAGACCGGGCGGATCAGCGCGCCCCGCTTCGGATAGAGCTTGACCAGCCCCTCGGCCTCCAGGCGCAGCAGCGCCTCCCGGACCGGCGTGCGGGACACCCCGGCGGCCTCGGCGATCTCCCCCTCGCTGACCAGCGAACCGCCCGGGTGGATCTGCTCCAGGATCGCCCGCTTGAGGTGGCGGTACGCGCGTTCGGCGGCCGACGGCGCGGCGACCCGACGGGACGGGGAGGGATGCGTCATGTATCTATGATGCGCCCCTGGCATCGGCGCGATCGATCGCCCGTCCGCCGGGTGGCGCACGCCACGGTCGGCGCGGGCCACGGCCGGGACGGGCGACCGTCGGCGCGGGGTAACGGCCAGGCCCGGCGGTCGGCGCGGGTCCCCGTCGGGCGGGCCGTCAGCGCGGGTGCAGGGCCAGCAGCCCGTCGGGATCCACGTCGAACCCGGAGGCGAACGGCGGGCCGAAGCCGCCCAGCAGGTCCGCGAGCCAGCGGGCGTCCCCGGGCGCGGCCCGCTCCAGCCGCATCCGGCGCATCCGCACCGGGGCCGCCCGCAGCCGACGCAGCGCCCCGGTCGCCGCGTCGAGGGTGGGCAGCCAGAGCAGCCGCAGCTCCGGCCGGTACGCCTCCTGCCCGCCGATCCCCTCGTAGTCGTCGACCAGGTCGCCGCAGCCGTAGAGGACCAGCCGGTCGCGGTACACCTCGACCGGTCGCGGGTGGTGCGACGAGTGGCCGTGCACCACGTCCACCCCCGCGTCGACCAGCCGGTGGGCGAAGTCGACGTGCTCGGGCGGCACGTCGTACCCCCAGTTGGAGCCCCAGTGCACGGAGACCAGCACCCGGTCCCCCGGCCCCGCCACGGCGGCGATCCGGCCGGCCAGCGCGGCGGCCGACGCGGCGGAGACCTCCGGCAGGTACGCCACCCCGGGCGCGTCGGCGGTGGCCGCCCAGGGCGGGGGCACGCCGCTGGACGGGGCGGCCACCGACCAGACCAGCAGGCGGCGGCCCGCGGCGAGCGGCACCCGGGCGGGCGCCCAGGCCGACGCCTCGTCCCGGCCCGCGCCGGCGGTGGCGATGCCCGTGCCGGCCAGCGCGTCGAGGGTGTCGGTGAGGCCGACCTCGCCGAAGTCGAGGGTGTGGTTGTTGGCCAGCGCGCAGACGTCGAGCCGGGCCGCGGCGAGGCAGGGCAGGTTCGCCGGGTGCATCCGGTAGTGGATCGCCTTGGCCGGATCGTGTGCGCCCCGGCCGGTCACCGCCGTCTCCAGGTTGACCACCCGCGCGTCCGGCCGGAGCGCGTCGAGCAGGTCGAGCGCGTCGCCCCACGGCCAGGCCGGTGGCGCCGGGCGCGGGACCGGGCCGGCGGCGGCCTCGGCCAGGCCGACGTAGCCGCGCGCGTCCCGGACGGCGGGTTCGCGCAGCTCGGGCGGGCCCGGTGCGGGCAGGATCGCGTCCACGCCCCGGCCGGTCATCACGTCGCCGCCGAGGAAGAGGGTCACGTCGGGCATCCCACCCGCTTTCCCCGCCGGGCCCTCCGCTCACCCCGCCGGCCCGACGCGCTCGACGGCCCCACCTCCGAGGATGTGGCCGAGCGCGGGGACGCCCGGTCGGGGTCGGCCTCGGCCCGGAGGCGAACCGACCCCGGACGGGACGGGTTGTACGTCAGCCTGCCTCCGCGACCACCGGTCGGTCCACGGCGGGCGGGGCGACGCCCCCGGGCGGCGCGTCGTCACCGGGCGGGACAGCGCCCCCGGGCGGGGCGTGGTCGCCGGCCGCCACGGCGGCCTCCGTTCCCGCCGTGGACCAGAAGTCGACGAGCAGGCGGTGGAACTCCTCAGCGCACTCGATCTGCGGCATGTGCCCGCAGTTCCGGAACAGGTGGGTGCGGGCCCTGGGGAGCCGCGCCCGGGCGGCGTCGAGGTGCGACGCCGGGAGGATCAGGTCCCGGTCGCCCCAGACGACGAAGGTGGGGATGTCCAGCCGCTCCACCTCCGACAGCAACTCCTCCCGCCACTGCGCGCTCACGCCCCGGAACGTGCCGAGGTGGTGGGCGGTCTCCAGCATCACCCGGGCCGTGTACGGCAGGCGGGCGACCTCCAGGGCGTACGCGATGCGTTCGGCGGTGGCGAAGGCCGGGTCGTGGAACAGGGACAGCTCGGCGCGGCGGGCGGACCACCGGCGGGGCCGCAACAGCAGCCGGCCCAGCGGGCGCAGCGCGAGCAGGCGCAGCGCGATGGTCACCTCCCGGCCGAAGCCGGCGCTGTTGACCAGCGTCAGGCTGGCCACCCGGTCCGGCTCGGACGCCGCGAGGCGCATGGCGATCGCGCCGCCGAGGGAGTTGCCGACCACGTGCGCGGGTTGGTCGACGCCGACGGCGTCGAGGTAGCGGCCGACGAACCCGGCCAGCGCCGGCAGGGTGCAGGGCTGCGCCATCGGCAGCGAGCCGCCGTAGCCGGGCAGGTCGACGCTGTGCACCCGGAACCGGTCGGCGAGCAGCTCGTGCAGCTCGGTGAAGTCGCGCAGGGTGCGGCCGATGCCGTGCAGCAGCACCACCGGGGGCCCGTCGCCGTCGACGCGGTGGCACACCCGCCGGCCGTCGACGGTGACGTGCCGGGGCCGGCGCGCGGCCGGGGCGGTCACGCCGGCTCCCCGGCCGGGTCGGCCACGGGGGCCGCCTCGGGTCGCCGTTGCGCCGGGACGGACGGCGTGGCCGTGGCGCGGCGCGCGGGACCGCCCGCCACCCGGTCGAGCCCGAACGCCAGGACCCGGTGGTACGACGCCGGCGCCACCCGGGCCAGCAGGTCGGGCAGCTTCGCCGACCAGCCGATCAGCACCCGGCCCCGGCGGCGTTCCACCCCGCGCAGGATCACCTCGGCGGCCTTGGCGGGGTCGACGGTGAGCAGCCGCTCGAACTGCCGGAGGCCCGTCTCGAACTCCTCGGCGGAGACGCCGCTGCCCACCCGGGCGTTCTGCGCGATCCGGGTGCGGATGCCGCCCGGGTGCACGGAGGTCACCCCGATCCCGTCGTCGGCCAGCTCGTGGCGCAGCGCCTCGGTGAAGCCGCGGACGGCGAACTTGCTGGCCGAGTAGGCGGCCTGCCCGGCCGGGGCGATGACCCCGAAGATGCTGGAGACGTTGACCAGGTGCGCGCCGGGCTCCGCCCGCAGCGTGGACAGCAGGGCGTGGGTCAGCTGCACCACGGCCCGGAAGTTGACGTCGACGACCCAGCTGAACTCGTCGAGGGTCACCTGGTCGAACCGGCCGCCCAGCGCCACCCCGGCGTTGTTGACCAGCAGCCGGATCGCCGGATGCCGCTGCCGGACCTCCTCGGCCACCCGCGCCGTCGCGGCGGCGTCCGCCAGGTCGACCAGGTAGGTGGTGACCTGCCGGTCGGGGTGCGCGGCGCGGACGGCCGCGACCACGGCGTCGAGCCGCCCGGCGTCGCGGTCGAGCAGCACCAGGTCGCTGCCCCGGCGGGCCAGCCCGTGGGCGAGGGCCTCGCCGATCCCGCTGGCGGCGCCCGTGACGACTGCCGTGCCGCCCGTGAAGACGAACCTACGCACGGACGGTCCTCCTTTCCGGTGTGCCGGCGGGGGAGAACCGCACGCCGGAGTCGGTGAGTCGGCCGTGCCGCATCAGCAGCACGTCCCGGGGGTAGTTCTGGTACAGCCGCCACGGCGCCCGGTCGCCCTGCTTCGGCAGGGCGTCGACGCTGCGCAGCACGTACCCGGCCGTCAGGTCGATTATGGGCCGCAACTCGCCGTCGGGGGGCGGCAGCGGGGTGACGACCTGCTGGCCGGTGCGGTCCAGGTGCCGCAGCAGCCGGCAGACGTAGGTGGCCACCAGGTCGGCCTTCAGCGTCCACGAGGCGTTGGTGTAGCCGATGGTCATCGCGAAGTTCGGCACCCCGGAGAGCATCATGCCCTTGTAGGCGACGGTGCCGGCCAGGTCGACCTCGACGCCGTCCACGGCCAGGGTCATGCCGCCGAGGGCGAGCAGGTTGAGCCCGGTGGCGGTGACCACGACGTCGGCCTCCAACTCCGCGCCGGAGGAGAGCCGGACGCCCCGCTCGGTGAAGGTGTCGACGGTGTCGGTGACCACCGACGCCCGGCCCCTCTTCACCGCGGTGAACAGGTCGCCGTCGGGCACCACGCACAGCCGCTGGTCCCACGGGTCGTAGCGGGGCGAGAAGTGCCGGTCGACGTCGTAGCCGGCCGGCAGCCGGCCCCGGGCGGCGCGCAGCAGCAGCTTCCTCACCAGGGCGGGGGCGCGCCGACTGAGCTGGAAGTTGGCGGTGGCGAGCAGGACGTTCTTCCAGCGCACCAGCGGATACGCGGCCTTCGCCGGCAGCCAGCGCCGCAGCGCGTCGGCGACGACGTCGCGCGAGGGCAGCGCCATGACGTACGTGGGTGAGCGCTGGAGCATGGTCACGTGGGCGGCGCGCTCGGCCATCGCGGGCACCAGGGTCACCGCCGTGGCGCCGCTGCCGATCACCACCACCCGCTTGCCGGCGTGGTCGAGGTCCTCGGGCCAGTGCTGCGGGTGCACGATCCGCCCCGCGTACCGCTCGGTGCCGGGGAACTGCGGGGCGTAGCCGGCGTCGTAGCGGTAGTAGCCCGAGCAGGTGAACAGGAACGAGCAGGTCAGCTCGACCGTCTCGGCGGTGTCGTCGCGGTGGGCGTGCACCGTCCAGCGGGCCCGCCCGCTGTCCCACTCGGCGCGCACGACGCGGTGCCGGAAGCGGATGTGGTCGGTGACGCCGTGCTCCTGCGCGGTCCGGCGGACGTAGTCGCGGATGGCGTCGCCGTCGGCGATGGCCTTCGGGTCCGTCCACGGCCGGAACGAGTAGCCGAGGGTGAACATGTCGGAGTCGGAGCGGACGCCGGGGTAGCGGAACAGGTCCCAGGTGCCGCCGATCGCGTCGCGGGCCTCCAGCACCGCGTACGTCTTCTCCGGACAGTGGCGGCGCAGGTGGCAGGCGGCACCGACGCCGGACAGGCCGGCACCGACGACGAGCACGTCGACGTGGTCCGTGGCCATCTCGTCTCCCGTCCGCGGATGTGACACCGGACACTAGCCACGGCCGTCGACGCCAGTCAACACCCTGTCGAGTCCCGTCGACACCGTGTCGATCCGGTGTAGAGTCAGCGGCCATGACGCCCGCCCGTACGGCAGCCGGGAGCGCCACCGCGCGCGGACGCCGCAGGGCGCGGTCGGCGGGGGACGAACGCGAGTCGGCCATCCTGGCCACCGCCGAGCGGCTGCTGCGGCAGCGGGCCGTCGCCGACGTCTCCGTCGACGACCTGGCGCGGGGCGCGGGCATCTCCCGGCCCACCTTCTACTTCTACTTCCCCTCGAAGGACGCGGTGCTGCTGACGCTGCTGGACCGGGTCACCGAGGAGGCCGACGCCGCGGCCGGCGACGTGCTGGAGCGGCTGGCCGAGGATCCGCGGGCGCGCTGGCGGGAGCTGATCGACCGGTTCCACGAGACGTTCGGCGCCCACCGGGCGGTGGTGCTGGCCTGCGCGCAGGTGCGCGGCACCAACGCCGAGGTGCGCCGGCTGTGGGCGAGCGTGCTGGAACGCTGGGTGCAGGCGATCGAGACCGCGATCGAGGCCGAGCGCCGCCGCGGCGCGGCCCCCGACGGCGTGCCGGCCCGCGACCTGGCCATCGCGCTCAACTCGATGAACGAGCGCGTCTGGTACGCCACGTTCGCCGGCGACGGGCCGGCCGTGGCCGAGCGGGACGTGGTCGACGTGCTGCTCGACGTCTGGCTGGCCGCGATCTACCGCAGCACCGCTCCCCCGCCGACCTGACCCCGCCGGGCGGCTTCCGCCCAGGTGGTCGAGCGCGACGTCCGATTGCCGCCAGCATCGGCCGGATGGCGGGCGCAGAGTCGTGGGCGGGGCCGCCGCCGTGGCCCCGCCCACGATGAAAGGCGGAAGTGTGCACGTGGTTCCCGGTCTGAAGGTGCTCTACTTCGGAACTCCGGTGGTCCTGGTCAGCTCGCGCAACCCGGACGGCACGGCGAATCTCGCGCCGATGTCGTCGGCGTGGTGGCTGGGGCAGCACGCCATGCTCGGGCTCGGCGACAGCGGCCGGACCACCGCCAACCTGCTGCGCGAACGCGAGTGCGTGCTCAACCTGCCGTCCTCGGCGATGGCCGACGCGGTCGACCGGATCGCGCTCACCACGGGCCGGCCGGACGTGCCGGCGCACAAGCTGCGCCAGGGCTACCGGTACGAGCCGGACAAGTTCGCCGTGGCCGGGCTGACCGCGCAGCCCTCGGAGCTGGTCCAGGCACCCCGGGTCGCGGAGTGCCCGGTCCAGCTGGAGTGCCGGGTGATCGCGGCCCACCCCTTCGCCGGGGCCGGCGTACGGGCCACCGCCTTCCAGGTCGAGGTGCTGCGCGCGTACGTCGAGGAGGAACTGGTCATCCCCGGGACGAGCCACGTGGACCCGCTGCGCTGGGACCCGCTGATCATGAAGTTCTGCGAGTTCTTCGGCGGCGGGCACAACGTGCACCCGTCCCGGCTCGCCGAGGGCTGGGAGATGCCCCACCGGCTCGGCGTCGCCGCCGGTTGAGCCCGCCGGGCCCGGTCAGCCGCCCGGCCTCCGGGTGAAGTCCATCGTCCAGTTGGTCTCCCAGGTGCGCCCGCCGTCGGTGGAGAACGCCTGCTCCCAGCGGCAGGAGGTCGCGGTGACCCCCGACCAGACGAACCGGCACCGGATCGGCCGGCCCTCGTCGACGTCGTCGGCGAAGAACGTGCCGACGCCGTCGGTGAACCGGCCCACCACCGGCGGCAGCTCCAGCACCCCGCGCCGGCTGTTCATCCAGTAGATCGACCAGGTGCCGGCGGCCGGGTCGAGGATCCGCACGGTGGCGCCGGAGAAGCCCCGGGTGGGAAAGGTGATCTCGTCGAAGCTGCCGGCGCCGCCGAAGAAACTGCCGGCCACGGAGACGCCGGGAAACTCGTCCCAGTCGTCGCTGCCGACGTGCCGCTCGCGCAGGCGCCGGTTGGCCACGTCCCAGGTGCCGACGAGGAAGTCGAAGTCACCCATCAGCGGCCCACCGGCCCCTCGGCGCGGGTGTCGGCGAGCCAGCCGGCGAGGTCCGGGCGCTCCGGCGCCAGCACGTGCCGGGCCCAGGCGGCCCGCTCGTGTTCCAGCACGCCCAGCTCCCAGACGCAGCCCGCCCACGGGCGGGCCAGGTCGACGAAGCGGGTGGGGTCGTCGTCCGGGCAGTCCAGGGCGGGCTGGCCGGCCGCCGCGATGCGCACCTCGACCACGTTGTCCCAGACCCAGCTGTACGCCAGCAGGTACGCCCCCGTGTCGGCGCCCCGGTGCAGCACCACCCAGCCCGCCGACGGGGTGTCGTCGCCGTCGCGGGCCGGCAGCAGGCGGGGCAGCACCGCGTACGCGGCCCGTTCCACCTCCGGCTCGATCCGCCGTTCCGGTTGGTCGACGTGGTAGCGCTTGAGTTGACGGCCGGCGACCGTGAGAGGTCCCGGCACCCGCAGTTCCTTGTCGCGAAATGCCATGCCGGGACGGTACGGACACTTCACTGACAGCTAGTGTCAGCGGAGTGCGGGCCAGTCGACTCCTCTCCCTGCTGATGCTGCTCCAGGCCCACGGGCGGATGACCGCGGCGCAGCTCGCCGAGCGGCTGGAGGTGTCCACCCGCACCGTCTACCGGGACGTCGAGTCGCTGCACGCGGCCGGCATCCCGCTCTACGGCGAGGCGGGGCACGCCGGCGGCTACCAGCTCGTCGAGGGCTGGCGTACGCGGCTGACCGGGCTGACCGCGCAGGAGGCGGAGCGACTCTTCCTCGCCGGCCTGCCCGGGCCCGCCGCGGAGCTGGGTTACGGGGCGGCGGTGGCCGCGCTCCAGCTCAAGCTGCACGCCGCGCTCCCGCCCGAGCTGGCCGACCGGGCCGCGCGGATCCAGGAACGGTTCCACCTGGACACCCCCAACTGGTACGCGGACGGCGACGCCTCGCCGCACCTGCCGGAGGTGGCCGAGGCGGTCTGGCGGCAGCGGCGGATCGCGGTGCGCTACCGCAGCTGGGCCGGGGAGGTCGACCGGGTGCTGGAGCCCTACGGGCTGGTCCTCAAGGGCGGCCGGTGGTACGCGGTCGCCGCCCGACGCGGCCGGGACGAGCCGGCCACCTACCGCGTCAACCAGGTCCTGTCGCTGACCACGCTGGACGAGGGGTTCGCCCGGCCGGCCGGGTTCGACCTGCCCGCCTGGTGGCGGGCGCACGTGGTGCGGTTCCGGGCCCACCTGCACCGCGACGACGCCACGGTCCGGCTCTCCGCACGGGGCCGGGAGCGGCTGCGGGAGATCGGGAGCGAGCTGGTGGTGGCGTCCGTCGACGCCACCGCCGGGCCACCCGACGAGGCCGGCTGGGTGACGGCCGTCATCCCGATCGAGTCGCTCACCCACGCGCACGGCGACCTGCTGCGGCTCGGCGCGGACGTGGAGGTGCTGGCCCCGGCCGCGCTGCGTGAGCGGCTCGCCGCCACCGCCGCCGACCTCGCCGCCCTCTACGCCCCGCGCCCCGTTCCCGAGGTGTCGTCGCCGCCCTCCTGACCTTCCGACCGCGTCCGGCGGCCTGACAACGGCGCGGCGGGGGCCCGACAGGCCCCGCCGCGACGACAATCCGACACCCTGCGGCGATCCTTCGACCACTCGGCGTATTGCCTGCCGGTCGGTGGAGTCGTTGAGTGGGCAGGGGAAGGCTTCGACCACCGCGTCAGCAGGCCCGGGAGGCGATCGTGGGGCTCATCCAGATCGAGGGCACGGCCGAGGTGCTGCGCGGGCTGCGCGGCATGGCCGGGCTCGACCTGATCGACCCGAGCGCCGCGTCACTGGGCGCGGACCGCTACCGCATCTCGGCGTACGCGTCGGAGGAGCTGATCCCCGAGTTGGAGGCGCGCGGCGCCCAGGTGCGGGTGATGATGTCGTCCGGCCAGTTCGACGCCTTCCATGCCGAGGTCGCGCAGCACCTCGCCCCACCGCCGGAGGCGTCGGCCCCGCCGGAGAGCACCGGGGAGCGCTGAGGTGCCCCCGCCGTATCCGGACATCACCGCGCCGCTGCGCGCGCAGGAGATCGAGGACGCGCTCGCCGACCTCGCCGCCAGCTTTCCCGCGCTGTGCACCCGGACGGTCTTCCCGACGGAGACCGCCGGGGGTCGGACGCACAGCTACGTCAGGATCGCCAACGGCAGCGGCCCGAACCGGCCGGCGGCGCTGGTCGTCGGCGGGGTGCACGCCCGCGAGTGGGCGCCGCCCGACGCGCTGGTCACCCTCGCCCGCAACCTGCTGGTGTCGTACACGTCGGGCACCGACATCGTCTTTCCGGCGATGACCGTCACCCCGCTGGTCGGCGGCCCGGTCCGCTACCGCGCCTGGCGCATTCCGGCGGCCGATGTCAACGACATCGTCACGAAGCTCGACCTCTACATCCTGCCGCTGCTCAACCCCGACGGGCGGGAGCACGACCTGACCCACCTCAGCGAGCCGGGCTGGCGCAAGAACCGCAGCCCGCAGGCGGGCGGTGAGATCGGCGTCGACCTGAACCGCAACTTCGACATCATCTGGCGTTTCGAGGACTACTACGACGTGGCGCTCTACCGCGCCCGGTACGGCTCCGACCCGGCCTCCACGTCGCCGGCCGACGACACCTACCGCGGCCCGTCGGCGCATTCCGAGGTGGAGACCCGCCACCTGGAGTCCCTGCTGGACACCCTGCCGATCCACTACTACGCGGACGTGCACATGTTCGGCCGCAACATCCTCTACTCCTGGGGGCTGGAGGAGGACGGCGACGACCCGGCGATGCACTGGCGGGCGCCCGCCTTCGCCGGGACCCGGGACGGGCTGATCGCCGGGGATCCGGCGCTGCCAGCGGGCCGGACCGACTACAAGGAATATCTCCCCGACGACCCGCCGCACCGGATCCGCTCGCGGGCGCGGATGATCGCCACGGCGATGCACGACGGGATCCTCCGCTCGGCCGGGGTCGATCCCGCCGCGCCCGCCTCCACGACCCAGCGTGCCCACTCCGAGTACACGGTCGGGCAGAGCGCGTTCCTCTACCTTCCGGTCGGCGGCGGGCCGAACTCCGGGTGCAGCGACGACTACGCGTGCAGCCGGCAGTTCGCGCTGCCGAACCGGCAGCCGATCTTCGCGTACTGCCTGGAGGCGGGGCATGCCGAGGAGCAGGGCTTCCACTGCAACTACGCCGATCCGCCCGGCCACTTCCGCAAGATCAACCGGGAGATCCACGCGGCGGTGACGGCACTGCTCAAGGTGGCCGCCTCAGCCCCGCTGCCCGCCGCCGGCGGGGGCGGCGGCGGACCCTGCCTGATCGCCACGGCCACGCTGGGCCGTCCCGATCATCCGGACGTGCGCTACCTGCGGCACCTGCGCGACGAGCGGCTGCGGGCCACGCCGCGCGGCGCGCGGGCCGCCGACGCGCTGGACCGGGTCTACTACAGCTTCAGCCCGGCCGTGGCCCGGCTGCTGCGGCGGCACCGCCGGGCGCGCACGGCCGTGCGGGTCGGACTGATCCGACCGCTCGTCGCCGCCCTGCGCCTGTTCCTCGGGCCGGAGCGGGCGCCGGTCCCGCGCCGGCCCGCATCCGCCGGTAGCCCACCGCCGGGGCGGACCACCACGCCCGTAGACGGCGCACCGCCGGGGCGGACCACCCCCGTAGACGGGCCGCCGGGCGGGCGGCGCGGCGGCACCGGGACAGGGGGTGGGCGCTGATGGCCGGGACCGCCGAGCAGCTCGCCGTCGAACTGGCCCGGCTCTTCGACCCGGTCACCGAGCGGCTGGCCGCCGGGCAGCTGGTCGACCTCTTCGCCGAGCTGGGCCTGCCGCTGCCCGGCCCGGTCGCGGGCGCGCCCGGGGTGGTCGCCGCCGCCGGCACCGCCGGCACCGCCCTGGCCGCCCTCCCGCCGGCGGTCACCGCGCTGGTCGACGCGATCGCCGACGACGACAGCGCCGCGGTCGCCGCCGCCCTGGGCGACCTGCTGCCGCTGATCGTCGAGGCCGTCGACGCCGTCCGGGCCCTGGCCGGCGCGGTGCAGTCCGCGTACGCCGGGGGCGGTGCGGTCAGCGCGCCGTTGGCCGCGATCCTCGCCGACCTGCCGCGACGCCTGGTCGACTGGACCGCCGCCAGCTACCTGCTGGACCGTCGGCCGGCGCTCGGCCGCGCCCTCGCCCTGTTCGGTCTGGTCGACAACGTCGCCGTGCCCGCCGACGGGGACCGGCCCGCCTACCTGCGGCGCGGGCTCCGACTGGACCGGCTCGGGGTGCTGCTCGACGACCCGGCCGCCGCGCTGCGCCAGGTGTACGGCTGGGGCGAGCCCACCCTGGACGCCGCGCTGCTGCTCGCCCGGCTGCGCGACTGGCTGACCGCCGTCGGCGTGCCGGCGGTGGTGCTCGCCGGGCCCGGCGGCCGGCCCGAGCTGGCCGCGTTCCTGTTCCGGCTGCACGCCGTGGCGGGACTGCCCCCGGGCACGCCCACCCCGCTGGAGCTGACCCTCGACGTGTTCGACTTCGGCGGGCTGGACATCCCCCTGCCGATCGGCGACGCCTGGGCGGTACGCCTGCGTGGCCAGGGCAGCCTCGACCTCGGCGCCGCCCTGCGCGTCGAACCGCCCGCCACGCTGCGCCCGCAGGCCCCCGCGCCCGGGGTCGCCGGGGAGCTGACCGTATCGGTGGAGCGGCTGCCCGCCGGGCCCGGGCCGATGGTGCTCTTCGGCGAGGCCGACGGCACCCGGCTCACGGCCACCGCCGTCCGGGCCGCCGTCGGCGCCGCGTTCGCCGCCGACGGGGGCGGGGTGAGCGCCCGGCTGATCGTCGACGCCGAGGTCGCCGCGGGCCGCCTGGTGATCGCCTTCGGCGGCGCCGACGGCTTCCTGTCCAGCGTGCTGCCGGCCACCCTGGAGGTCGACTTCGACCTCGGGCTGCACTGGGACCCGGTGGACGGGCTGACCCTGCGCGGCGGCGCCGGCCTGGTGCTCGCCGTACCCCTGGCGGTGCGCCTGGGCCCGCTGCGCCTGGACCGGCTCGACCTGGCCCTGCGCCCCGGCGCGGCCGGCATCACCCTGGAGGTCCGCCTCACCGGCGGCATCGACCTCGGGCCGTTCGCGGCGAGCGTGGCCGGCATCGGCGTCGGCGCCGACCTGGCCGTCCGCGACGGCAACCTCGGCCCGGTCGACCTGACCTTCCGCTTCCTCCCGCCCACCGGGCTCGGCATGGTCGTGAACGCCGGACCGGTCACCGGCGGCGGCTTCATCGGCTTCGACGAGCCGGCCGGCCGTTACTCGGGCGTCCTCGCGCTCAAGCTCGGCGTGGTCGGGGTGGAGGCGGTCGGCCTGCTCGACACCCGGCTGCCCGGCGGCGCGCCCGGCTACGCGCTGCTGATCCTGCTGCGGGCCAGCTTCCCGCCGATCCAGCTCGGCTTCGGCTTCGCCCTCTCCTCCGTCGGCGGGCTGCTCGCGCTGAACCGGCAGACCGACGTGGACGCGCTGCGTGCCCGGATGGCCTCCGGCACCGTCGGGCGGATCCTGGCCCCGGAGGACCCGGTCCGCAACGCCCCGGTGCTCCTGGCCGACCTGGCCGCGGTCTTCCCGCCCACGCCCGGCGTGATCGTGGTCGGGCCGACGCTGCAACTGTCCTGGGCGGAGCTGGTCCGCTTCGACATCGGCGTGTTCATCGAGCTGCCCGGCCCGCGCAAGATCGTGATCCTCGGCTCGGCGCGCGCGGGCATCGAGAACCCGTCGGGCGGTCGGCCCTACCTCCAGATCCGGCTGGACATCCTGGGTGTGGTCGACTTCGCGCAGCAACTGGTCGCCTTCGACGCGGTCCTGATCGACAGCCACCTGCTGGAGATCCTCGAACTGACCGGCGGCGCGGCGTTCCGGCTCAGCTACGGCGCCGAGCCGTACGTGGTGCTGACCGTCGGCGGCTTCCACCCGGCGTACAACCCGGCGCCCCTGGTCTTCCCCGCCAGCCTGACCCGGATCGCCATGACCCGCGGCGAGCCCGACGACCTGCTCTACTTCCGCTTCGAGGGCTACTTCGCGGTCACCACGAACACGCTGCAGTTCGGCGCGGCCGTCGAGGTCATCGTCAACCTGGGGCCGTTCAACATCCGGGGATTCCTCGGCTTCGACGCGCTGATCCGGTTCCAGCCGTTCCACTTCGACTTCGCCATCCACGCCTCGGTGCGGGTGCGCTGGCGCAGCCGCACCCTCGCCGGGCTGGACCTCACGGGCAGCATCTCCGGCCCCGGCCCGGTGGTCTTCCACGGCAGGGTCACCCTGGAGATCCTGTTCTTCGAGATCACCTTCGAGGAGACCATCACCCTCGGCTCGTCCACGCCGCCGGCCGTCACGCCGGTCGCCTCGGCCGTGGCCGAGCTCGCCGGGGAACTCGCCGACCCGGCCAACCTGCGCAGCACCGGCGCGACCGACGCCGCCGTGGTCGTCGAGCCGGCCCGCACCGCCGCGCTGCCCGTGGTCTCGCCGCTGGGCCAGGCCGTCTGGACCCAGGAACGCGCCCCGTTGGACCTGCTGCTGCAACGCTTCGAGGGCGCGCCGCTGACCCGGCCGGAGACGGTCACCGCCACCGGCCCGCAGGTCACCGGCACCGAGGTCGACTGGTTCGCGCCGGGCGGCTTCGCCGACCTCACCGACGCCGACGCGCTGAACCGGCGCGCCTTCGAACGGCTCACCGCCGGCGTCCGCCTGGGCGGCGAGGGCGCCGACGCCGGGCCGTCCACGCTGCTCACCGTCACCGTCAAGCAGATCCGGCTGCCGGCGCCGCCGGTGCTGCTCACCGCTCTCGCGCTGCCCCGGTGGCTGCTCGCCGCGGCGGCCGGCCGCACCGGTCGACCCGAACGCGACCCGGTCACCCCGGCGATGGGCGTGCGGGACGAGACCTGGGCCGTGCACGGCGCCGGGGGCGCGGTGACCACCGGGCTGTCCCAGGCGCAGGCGCACCAGCTGGCCACCGTGGGCGGCGCCGGGGCCGCCGTCGCGGCGACCGACCCCGTGCCGGCGATGAGCTTCTAGAGGGGCGGCGAGGATGGCCGACGAACAGCTCACCTTCCACGGATGGTCGCGGGAGCGGATCGCCGCGCTGGCCGCCGGCGTGCAGGACGGGCGGCCCCGGGTCGAGACGGCCGTCACCCTCACCGGCACCGACGCCGCCGGCGCGACCACCACGGCCGCCACCGGCACCGTACGGTTCCTGCTCGCCGGCCCGGCCGACGTGGTCCGCCTCGCCCCCGGGGCGATAACCCGCCGCTACCCGACGCCCGGCGCCGTCGACCACGAGTCGGACCGCTGCCCGCACGTGGAGTTCGCCGACGCGACCCTGCCGTGGCGGTACACCCCGGCGCCCCGCCCGGCCGCCGGCACCGGCGCGCAGCATCCCTGGCTGGTGCTGGTCGTCGGGCTGGACGGCGACGAGCTGACCCTCGCCGGGGACCAGGTGACGCTCAGCCCGGCCGTGCAGGCGCTGCACCCGCTGGGCACCGGCGCGACGGCGTACCGGTGGGCGCACCTACAGGTGGACACCGCCGGGAGGCGGATCGCCCGGCTGCTCTCCGGGCGGCCCCTCGCCCCGGGCACCGACTACGTCGCGGCGCTGGTGCCGGCGTACGACCCGGCGGGGCAGCCGCGGTGGACGGGCACCGGTCCGGCCACCGTGCCCTGCTACGACACCTGGCGGTTCCGCACCGCCACCCCGGCGGGAAGCTTCGAGGACCTGGCCGCCGCGCTGCGCCCCGGCGCCGCCGAGCCGGAGACCGGCCGGGCACCGCTGGACTACCCTCGGGTGCCCACCGCCGGCGACCTGGCGGTACGCGGCGCACTCGCCCCGCTCGGCGGCACCGACGCGACGCTGCCCGGCGAGGTCCACGACGACCTGGACGCGCTGCGCACCCCGGCGCGGGACGACCGGGGCCGGCCGATCGTCGGGCTGCCCCGGTACGGCGAGGCGTGGCGGGCCGGTGCCCCGGAGGAGACCACCTGGAGCGGCAGCCTGAACACCGACCCCCGGGACCGGGGGGTGGCCGGGCTCGGGCTGGAGCTGGGCATCCGCCTCCAGGAGGAACTGGCCGCCGAGGCCCGCGCCCACCAGGGCGCGCTCGCCGAGGCACGGCAGCGGATCCGGGACCTGGTGCTCGGCCTGCACGCCGCGGGCGGGCTGTGGCGGCGGCGGACGCCCGCCGACGCGTACGAGCGGCTCTGGCTGCTCGGGCCGGCGCTGGGCCGCGTGGTCACCCCGGACGGGACGGTGGCCGCGCTCGCCACCGCCGCGGACCGGCCGCTGCCGGCGGGGCTGTTCTCCGGCGCGGCCCGGCGGATCCTGCGCGCCGGGCCGGCGCGCACCGCGCTGACCGCCGCCGGCGCGGTGCCGGCGGGCGAGGTACTCAAGGCCGCCAACCGGTGCCCGCGCCCGCCGCGCCCGAGCGCCGACGGACTCCCGCTGGACGACCTCGGCATCGACCTCGACGACCTGGAGGAACGTCGACGCCGGGCGGCGGAGACCGGGGAGGTGGACCTGCACGCCGCCGCCGGGCGGGCGAAGGAGCTGGCCGAGGCCGCCCACCCGAAGCTGCGCGACCTGGCACACGCGGTGGCGGAGCGACTCGCCCGGGCGGCGCACGCCGGGTCACCGGCGCCGTGGGCCGAGGCCCTCGCCCTGCTGGCCGCCGCCGCGACCGTCGACGACCGCGCCGAGCGGGAGCTGGAGCGACTCGCCGCCGCCCTGCAGGAGCTGCTGGAACGCTGGCCGAAGCCGGCCGGCGAGGACGACCTGCCGGCGCTGCTGGACGGGCTGGCCGAGCCGGAGCCGGTGGAACCGCCGTGCCGCCCGGTCGACCTGGACGCTCTGGCCGCCGGGGTGGCCGCCGCGTTCGACCCGACCGGCCCCGGCGCCGCCGCCCGGGTACGGGTGCTGTCCACCATCGACGGTCTGGACCCGGCGCAGCCGCTCGCCCCGCCGGAGGTCTGCGTCGGGCTGGGCCGACCGGTCTGGGCCGACCTGCGCGACGCCTTCGACGAGTGGCTGCTGCCCGGGGTGGGCGCGCTGCCGGAGAACTCGGTGATCGCGGTGGAGACCAACCCCCGCTTCGTCGACGCCCTGCTGACCGGGCTGAACACCCAGCTCCTCGGCGAGCTGCGGTGGCGCAACATCCCGGTGGCCACCGGCTGCACCCCGCTGCGGGTGTTCTGGAGCCGGGCCGACACCGGCACCGGCGCCCGCGTCGACGACATCACCGGCATCGGGAACTGGCCGGACGACAGCGGCCTGGGCACCCCGGCGCACCGCCCGGCCGGCGCCTCGGGCCGGGACCTGGTCGTGGTGATCAAGGGGCGGCTGTTCCTCCGCTATCCGGCCACCGTGGTGTACCTGGTCACCGCCGAGCACGCCGGCACGGTCGACTTCGGGCAGGACCCGCCGGCCGGAGCGGTCCGGGTGCTGCCCAGCTTCCAGGGGCGCATCGGCACCGACGTGACCTTCTTCGGCTTCCAGGGGTTCGACCCGGCGGACGTGCTGCGGCACTGGCTGGTCTTCGAGGAACCCCCGGCCGGCTACCGCTTCGCCAACGACGCCTCGACCTCCCCGGTGCCGGAGACCTGGGCGCGGAGCAGCTTCGCCCGCCCGGTGCGGGTGCTCATCCGCGGCGACCACCTCGACCCGGAAGGACCGTGATGGCGGAACCAGTCGTCGGCGTGCTGCTGCCGGTGCGGATCGAGACCCGGTTCTCCCCCGGCCTGCTGCGCCTGCTGGTGGTGCCGGACGAGCCCTGGTTCGCCCGGCACGACCCGCGGGTGTCGCCGGGCGAGGTCGACGCGGTGCGGCGTTATCTCGACGCCGGGGGCGGCGAGGTCGCCTGGCGCGAGCTGACCGTCCACGTCGGCGGGGCACGGGCGGTCTGGCTGGTCCGGACGCTGGCCGTCACCGCCCCCGACGGCACCACCGTGCTGCGGCCGGTCGGCGCGGACGAGCTGCGCACCGAGCCGGCCTTCCCCCGGATCGAGGAGTTCCCGGACACGCTGCACGTCTGGCTGGCCCGCGGCGGCGGCCCGCCGGCGCAGGTGTTGACCCTCACCGTCGACCGGAGCCGGCTCGCGGTCGACTTCCCCGACCCGGACGCACCGGCGGACCGGCGGTGGTGGGAGAACTGGGACGAGGCCGTCGAGGCGGGCCTGGCCGGGAAGGTGCCGCTGGACGGCGACCCGCACGACATCGACGCGCTCTACGTCACCGGTCTCGGCGACGGCGACCCGGGCGCGTTGTTCGGCAGCCACCGCGACGAGGGACGGCTGTCCCTGCTGGCCCCCGGCTCGGCGACGAACACGGTGGACGGGGCGCCCGCCGCGCCCGTCACCGGGGACCCGCCGGCCTGGTGGGGGGTGCTCACCGGTGCGCCCACCGACACCGACCGGCTGGTCTCCGCCACGCTCACCGGCGACCCGGGGCTGCTCGGCGCCCTACCCGGCACGTCGGAGCCGCACCGGCGCTGGGCGGGCGCGGCGGTCGCCGGGCTCTGGCCGGCGCTGTGGGGTTTCGCCGGGGCGGACGTGTGGGCGCTGCCGACCGGCGCCGCCGCCGAGTGGGCGCCCGGCGCGTTGCTGCCCGAGGGGCCGTTCCCGACGCTGCGCGTCGGCCCCCAGCCCTACGGGCTGCTGCCGGCCACGGTGCTGCGCCGGTGGGTGCCCGAGCCGAAGGACCCGCCCGTCGAGGCGGGCCTGGTCGAGCCGCTGTCCCACCTGCGCGCCGAGTACGCCGCCGCCGCCGAGCAGCGGGGCACAGTGGTCGGGGCGTCCACCGAGGAGCTGCTCGACCTGATCGCTCAGGTGCCGACCTCGCCGCTGTTCCGGCACCGCCGGGCCTGGCCGCTGGAGCTGTGGTGGCTGGTGCTGCTCCTGCTCGGCTACGGCGCGTCCTGGTCCGACCTGGACGCCGCCTGGCGGCACCGGCACCCCGACGCCGAGCGGCTGGGCCTGGCGCCGCACCGCCGCTACGGGGCCACGGGCGCGCCCCGCCGGCTGGAGATCCCGCTCGTGACGCCGGACGGCCTGCCCGCCGGCACCGGCGTCGCCGACGTGCTGAAGCGGCTGGTGGAGGTCGCGGAGGCGCAGCCGTGGGCGTACGCGAACCGCGCGATCCTGGAGAAGGAACTGCTCAGGGAGTACCCGCTGGACAGCCTGCTGCTGCGGCTCGCCGTCCGGTCGTTGCAGGTGGCGATCGGCGACGTGGGGCGGGCGCTGGCCGGCGAGGCCCCGCCCGGCCCGGAGCCGGTGGCCCGGGACGCCGCCACCGGCGGCCGGCTCCAGGGCTGGATCGCCAACACCCCCGCCACCGCGCTGCACGGGCCCACCCCGCAGGCCCGCGCGTACGAGCGGGTGGTCGACGGGCTGCTCGCGCTCGGCGAGATCGAGCCGCCCCGGTTGGAGCGGCTGCTGCGCGCCACCGTGGACACCGCCGCGTACCGGGTCGACCCGTGGCTGCTGGGGCCGCCCACCCGGCGGCTGCACGACCTGGTGGAACAGCAGGCGGCCAAGCCCCGGCTCGGGGCGTACGGCTGGGTGGACCGGCCCCGGCCGGGCGCCCCCGGGCCCACGGCCGCCGGTCTGATCCACGCGCCGTCGGCCGGGCAGGGTCTCGCCGCCACGGTGCTGCGGGACAGGGCGGTCAGCGACCCGTCGCCCCGCTGGGACCTGGACCTCACGTCCCGGTCGGTCCGCGACGCCGACCGGATCGCCGAGCACGTCCGGGTCGGCGCGCACCTGGCCGAGGCGCTCGGCCGCGAGGTGGAGCGGGTGGTGGGCACGCCGGCCGACGTGGAGCGGCTGCGCCGGGACTTCCCCGTCCGCATCGAGCACGCCGGGCGGCGGGTCTGCGACGGGCTGGCCGTGCTGGCCGCCCCGCCGGGCGGCCTCGGGCTGGACCCGGACCGCCTGGCCGGCCTGGACCGGCTGCGCGTCGCCATGGACGCCTACGGGGACCTGCTGGTCGCCGAGGCCGTGCACCACGTCACCGAGGGCCGGGCCGAGGTGGCCGGGGCGGCGCTCGACGCCGCCGCCGGGTTGACCCGCCCGCCGCGGCTGGGGCTGCTGCGCACCCCCCGCGAGGGGCGGGCGGTGGGCACCGGCGTGGTCGTCGTCCTGCCGCACGTCGCCGAAGCCGCACTGCCGGCCGATCCGACCGACCGGGCCACCCTCGCCCCGGCGGCCCTGGCCGACCCGGCGACCGCCGCGTTCCTGGCCACCCAGGTCGGCCCCGACTGGACGTTCGAGGTCGCCGCCGGTGGGCTCGTCGCCACCGTCACCCTCGACGCGTTGGGGCTCGGGCCGGCGGACGCGCTGGCCCTGGCGCGCACCGACCTGGAGCGCCTCGCCGTCGCCGCCGGCGCCGCCGCGCTCGGCGCGGAGCCGGCCGCGGCCACGCTGACCGGCGGCGACGGCGTCGCCCGCTACGAGGCCGCCGCGCGGCTGGTCGCCCTGATCGGCCGCCACCCGGCCGACCCGGACGCGACGGCCGAGCGGCCGGACTGCGCCGACCCGCCCGCCGCCGCGCACGCCGACCTGCTGGCCCGCTACGCCCGGGTCCGGGACACGGCGGCGGCCCTGGCCGCCCAACTCGCCGCCGAGCTGGCGCTGACCGCGGGCGACGGGGGCATCGGCGGCGCCGACCCGGCGGTGCTGGCCCGCCTGGTCACCGCCGCCCGCGCCTGGGGCCTCGCCCCCGACCCGGCGCCGACGGAGGCGGCGTCGGGCGCGGAGGCCGCGCAGCGGCGGCTGGTGGCGCAGGCCGTCCGGGTGCGGGAGCTGCTCGACGCGCGGCTCGACGCCGCCGCCAACACCGCGCCGGCCGGCCCGGGGTCGCCCTCCCCGGCGGCGGAGCTGACGCGCGACGACCTGGTCGGGCAGCTCGCCGCGCTGGTCAGCCCGACCGGCCAGCTCGCGGTGACCGCGCGGCTGCCCCGCTCGGCGCTGCCCGCGCTGACCGGCGACGGGACGCTCGACGCGGACTGGTTGCCGGTGGTCGCCGCCGTCCGGGAGCCGCTCGCCAGGCTGGAGGCGCACCAGCTCGCCGAGGGCACGCCCGCCGCCGCCGGGCCGGCCCTGGCGGGCTGGAGCAACAAGCCCGGCGACCCGTGGCAGAGCGGCGGCCCCGACGGGCGACGGCTGGTCGTCGCGTACGCCGACCCGACGCTGGACCTCACCGCCACGCCGCCGGGGGCGCCGGTCGCGGTGGCCGTGCTCGACCGGTTCACCGAGGTGGTCCCGGAGGCGGCGCAGGCCACGGCGGCGACCTTCGGCTTCGACGCCCCGGCCGCCCGGGCGCCGCAGGCGATCCTGCTCGCCGTGCCGCCGGACCTGTCGCGGCCACTCGACCCCGAGACCCTGGTGGAACTTCTCGCCGACGTCCGCGAGCTGGCCCGGGCCCGGGTCGCCCGGCCGGCCGACCTCACCCCCGGCCTGCGCGGGCTGCTGCCGGCCGGGCTGCTGCCCGCCGACGGACCCACGGGGGTCCCGCTCGATGCGACCCGGAGGTGAACCTGCGATGGCACTGGTCTTCGACACGGTACGACGGTTGGAGGCGGACCAGGCCGGGTCGGACCTGACCCGTGGCTTCGCCGCCGAGGTCGCCGACCCGGCCTGGCTGCTCGGCCGGCAGTGGCAGCTCGGCGAGCACCGGGGCGAGGACGCGTCCTCCCCGGTGCGGGTCAGCTACCGGGCCCGGCTCACCCCCGTCGACCCGCTGGGCGGGCAGCCACACCTGGACCCGCGCACCACCCCCGCCGAGGCGATCGTCGAGTCCGAGCCGGGTGACTGGTGGACGCCCGGCCGGCGGATCGCGGCGGGCCGGTCGGTCGCGGCGGCGGCCGGGTCGGCCGGGACTCCCCTACCGACCGACCCGACCCTGCTGCTCGCGGCGCTGCCGGTGCCGTACGACGTGCTGGACGGCACCGGCGTGGACGGCCGCGAGCTGTGGCGGCGGCGCAGCGAGCTGGGCCTGCCCGAGGCGTGGTTCGCCGGGCTGCGCCCGCCGCAGCCGGAGCCGGTGGACCTGTGGGATCCGGCGGAGCTGGCCTACGACGCCGACTTCACCGCCGACGGGGTGACCCTGGCGCTGCGCCGGCACGACGGCGGCGACCTCGACTGGTACGCGGTGGACGCCGACCGCCCGCTGCCCGACCCGCCCGTGTCGGTCGACGCGGCGACCACCGTGCCCCGGCGGGTCCGCTACCCGGGCGCGCCGATGCCCCGGTGGTGGCAGATCGAGGACGCCGCGGTGGACGTCGCCGGCTACCCGCCGGACCGCTCCCACCTGGCGACGCTGCTGCTGATCGACCTGATCGTCAACCACTCCGACGACTGGTTCGCCTTCGCGGTGCCCGGTCTGGCCGGGCACGTGGTCACCTTGGACGAGGTGGTGGTGCACGACTCGTTCGGCGAGAACTGGCCGGTGACGCCGCCCGCCGGCTGGAGCCTCTTCGCCACCGACGGGCTGGACAGCCGTTCCCTGGTGGTCTGGGCCACGGCGGCCACACCGCTGGTCGGCCCGGTGCTCGACGAGGTGGTGATCGGCACCGACGAGGACGCCAACCTGGTCTGGGCGGTGGAGCAGCGGCTGCGCGGGCGCGGGGTGCTCGGCGACGAGGAGGCCCCGGCCGAGCCCCCGGCCCACCTGGACGCCTCCGGCCGGCCCGGGTTCGCGTACCGGCCGATGACGAGGGTGCCCCGCCACTGGCACCCGTACGTGGTGGAGGAGGTCGCCGGCCGGCGCCGGTACGTGCAGGGGCGCGGCGTGGACCTGTCCGGGCCCACGGCGGTGCTGCTGCCCGAGGCGGAGAGTGACCTGCTGGTCGACCCGGCCGCCGGCGGGACGCACCCCACCCACCAGCTCGAACCGGCGGCGGTGCCGGCCGACGGCGTACGGGTGGAGCGGCGGGCGGTGCTGGCCCGGGCCACCGACGGCAGGCCGGTGCTGTGGACCCAGCGGCGACGGCAGCCGCTGCTCACCCCGCCGTCCCTGGGGCTGCGCTTCGACGCGCTGGAGCCGGTGCCGCCGGAGGTGGTGGCATGAACCCGCCCTGACTCCACAGGGGAGGGTTGCGGGGCACCGCGGGTCGCCGGTTTGTGCCACCCTGGGGGTGACTGCCCGGGTCACCGGAGGTGATGGCCACGTTACGACTGCGCGAACTCGTCGCCGTGCCCGACGCCGCGCCGGTGACCCTCCACGTCGCCGCGGGCGCCTCGGCCGCGCTGGTGGCCGACCCGCCGGTCGGCACCGCCGTCGCCCGGGTGGTGGCCGGGCTGGCCGCGCCGGTCGCCGGTCAGGTCCTGGTCGGCGGTCGGGACGTCACCGGGATGCCGCCGCCGCGCCGCCGGATCGCCTACGTCCCGGCCGGCGGCGCGCTGCTGCCCCACCTGACCGTGCGCCGCAACATCGCCTACGGCCTGCGTCGGCGGGAGCGGGTGCGGGAGGTCGCCGACGACTGGACGGCGACGGTGGTCGACCGGCTGGAGCTGGCGCCGACCCTGGAGCTGCGACCGCACCTGCTGTCGGAGGCGCAACGGTTCCGGGTCGCGCTGGCCCGGGCGGTGGCCTGCCTGCCCGAGGTGCTGGTGATCGACCTGCCGGCCGGGCCGGCCGGCGGCGGGCGGCTCACCGACCTGGTCGGCCGGCTGTCGCCGCCGGACACCGCCGGGGCGGCCGTGCTGGTGTGCACCCGCGATCCGGACGCGCTGGCCGACGTGCCGGTCGCCGCCGAGGTGGTCGCGTGACCGCACCGGGGCGGCTGCGCCGCCGTGCCCTGCTGCGGGCCGCCGCGGCGGCGGGCGCGACCGCCGTCGCCGGCTGCTCCCGGGCGGAGCCGTCGGTCCAGGTCGCGGTGGTGTGGAGCGGCGGGGAGCTGGCCCGGTTCCGCGAGGTGGTGGCCGGCTACGACGCCGGCGTGCAGGTGATCAGCGCCGGCAACGACATCGACGCGTTCCTGCGCGCCCGCCAGCTCGCCGGCACCAGCCCCGACGTGGCGATCCTGCCCAGGTCGGGGCTGGTCGTGGAGTACGCCCGGCGCGGCTGGCTGCGCGAGCTCACCCCGGCCGCCAGCTACGCCCTCCCGCCCGGCATGGCCGACCTGCTCACCGCCGACGGGCGGCGCTACGGCGTCTGGGTGAAGGCGGCCCACAAGTCGCTGTTCTGGTACCTCCCGTCGATGCTCCCCGAGCCGCCACGCACATGGGACCAGCTCGTCACGCTCACCCGGCGGCTCGGCGCGCGCGCCCGGGCCGGCGACGGCCCCGCCCCGCTGGCCGTCGGCGCGGCCGACGGCTGGGTGCTCACCGACTGGTTCGAGAACGTCCTCGCCGACGTGGCGCCGCCCGGCTTCTACGAGGCGCTGGCCCACGGTGAGGCCGACTGGCGGGCCCGGCCGGTGCAGGTCGCGCTGGACCGGCTCGCCGAGCTGTGGCGCGTCGACGGCGCGTTCCCCGGCGGCGGGCGCCGTGCCCTGCTCACCCAGTACGAGGAGTCGGTGATCCAGGTGGTGTACCACCGGCGGGCCACGATGCTCTTCGAGGCCGACTTCGTCGACGACGTCGCCAGCCGGTTCCGCCGCGGCCCGGAGCGGCCGGAGACGTTCCGGTTCCCCGGCGCCCGCCTGGCCGACAAGCCGCTGATCGTCGGCGGCGACGCGGCGGTGGCCTTCGCCGGCTCGGCCCGCGGCCCGGAACTGGTGCGCTGGCTCAGCGGCGGGACGGCGTTCGAGCCGTGGCTGCGCGCCGGCGGCTACCTCTCCCCCAACGTGTCCGTGCCGCTGGCGGACTACCGCGACGCCGTGCGCCGCCGCCTCGCCTCCGAGCTGCGCACGGCCGAGGTGGTGCTCTTCGACCTCTCCGACCGGCTGCCCGGCCCGTTCACCGGCTCCGACGGGGTGGGCATCTGGCGGATCATGCAGGACTTCTTCGCCGACGTCACCGACGGGGTCGCCGTCGGCGAGGCGGTCCGGCGGGCGACCGGTCAACTGGCCACGGCGGCCCGCTCCGCGGGGAGGGGCCGATGAGCCGGGTGCTGGGCGAGCCGGCGGTGCTCGACGACGTCGGCCCGCCCCAGCGCGGGCGGGCCTACCCTGCGGCGGGGGCCACCTCGACACTGCTGCTGCCCGCCCTGCTGCTGCTCGGCGGGCTGGTGGCGTGGCCGGTGCTGCGTACGCTGCACGCCAGCGTCACCACCGACGGCCGGTGGGTCGGCGCGGAGCACTACCGCACCGCGCTGGCCGCGCCCGGCACCGGCGCGGTGGTGGGTCGCACGGTGCTCTGGGCGCTGGTCGTGCCGGCCGTGGTGACCGTCCTGGGCTACCTGCTCGCCGCCGCCTCCCGCCGCTCGCAGGAGGGCGGGCTGGTCCGGCTGATCCTGGTGGTGCCGACCGCGCTGCCGCTGGTGGTCACCGGCGTCACGTTCCGGCTCATGTACGACCCGGACCCGGAGCGCGGGCTGGCCACCCTGGTCGCCGCGAAGCTGACCGGCCGGTCGGCGGCGGACGCGCCGCACCTGCTCGGCCCCGGCCTGGTCACGGTGGCGCTGATGTCGGCGTTCGTGTGGGCCTGGGTCGGGCTGGCCGTGCTGGTGTTCCGGGCCGCCCTCGACGCGGTGCCGCCGAGCCTCGCCGACGCGGTCCGCGCGTACGGCGGCAACCGCCGCGACGTGCTCTGGGACGCCCAGTGGCGACCGCTGCTGCTGCGTACGGTCGCGGTCGTCTTCACCCTGGTGGCGCTCGGCACCACCCGCACGTTCGACCTGATCCTGGTGCTGGCGCCCGGCTCGGTGCGCGACGAGGCGTCGGTGCTGGCGCTGCGGGTCTGGCAGACGTCCAACGGCGCCACCACCGGTGAGGGCGCCGCGCTCGGCGTCGTCTGGCTGGTGGCGGTGGCCGCCGGGGTGCTGGTCGCGGCGCTGTTCGTGCGGCAGGCCTGGCCTCCGCCCCGGGACCCGGCGCCCGCCGGGCCCGACCCGGCGGCGCCGGCACCACGCCGGTCGACCCGGCTGCTGGTCGCGGGCGCGGCGGTCGCCTGGCTGGTGCCGCTCGGGGTGCTGCTCGCCACCTCGCTGCACGGAACGGTGGACGCCGCGGGTGAAGGCTGGTGGTCGAGACCGCCGAGCCTCGCCTCCTACCGGGAACTGCTCACCGGCGTCGAGCTGTGGCGCACGCTGGGCTTCACGCTGGTGCTGGCGACGGTGGTGACCGCCGCGGTGCTGGGCGTCGCGCTGCTCGCCGCGTACCCCCTCGCCTGGCTGACGGGGCCGGCCGCCCAGGGCACGGGCCTGCTGCTGATGGCCGCCAGCATCGTGCCGGTGCAGGTGATCGCGGGGCCCGTCAACGAGGTGCTCGGGGTGGCGCTGTCCTCGGGCACGGCGCGCGGCCTGGCGCTGGTGCACGTCGCGCTGGGCGTGCCGTTCGCCGTGCTGGTGCTGCGCAACGCCTTCGCCGACCTGCCCGCCGAGCAGGTGCGGGCGGCCCGGGTGGGCGGGCGGCACTGGTGGGGCACGCTGCGGCTGCTCGCTCGGCACAACCGCCCGGCCGTCGTCGCCGTCGCCGTGCTGGAGTTCGTGCAGGTGTGGAACGACCTGGTGGTGGGCCTTTTGTTCAGCGGCCCGGGCGCGGTGCCGCTGGGGCTGTTCCTCGCCGGCCAGACCCGCGGCTTCGTCGCCAACAGCGGCGCGCTCGCCGCCGGCTCGGTGATCGCTTCGATCCTGCCGGTGCTGCTGGTGGTGTTGGCCCGCCGCCAGCTCGTCGCCGGCCTGGTCGCCGGGGGCGTCCGGTGAGCGGGCAGGGGCCTGCCGGCCGCTCCCGCCGGCCGCGCCGGCTGAGCCTGCTGCTGGCGATCGGTGGCGTGGTCGGCGGGACGGTCAGCGCGGTGCTCGGCAACGTCACGGGCAACCTGCTCTCCGAGCTGTCGGTCGCCCAGCTCGGTTCCGCGAGCGCCGGGGTGATCGTGCTCGGCCTCGCCGCCGCCGTCATCGTGGAGTGGCGGCGCCAGCGTCAGCAGGCCACGCCGAAGGACGACCCCGAGGCCCCGCCCGCCGTCGGCGGTCCCACCCTGCCCTTGCCGGCGGGTTTCACCGGGCGGGCCGGGCACCTCGACGCGATCATCGACCTGCTGACGAAGGAGCACGCGGTCGCGGTGGTCGGCCGGCGGGCCGTCGGCACCTCGTCCTGCGCGATCCAGGCCGCCGACCTGTGCCGGGAGGACTTCCCCGACGGCCAGTACTACCTGGACCTGCGGCGGGGCGGCCGGCCGCACGGCCCGCGGCAGGTGCTCACCGCGCTGGCCCGGATCCTGGGCACCCGGCCGCCGGCGTCGGGCCACGCCGACGACCTCGCCGACGCCGCCGACGAGGTGAGCGGGCAGCTCGACGGCCGACAGATCCTGGTCGTGCTGGACAACGTGGACGACCCCGGCCAGGTCCGGCCGCTGCTGCCGCCGACCGCGCGGGCCTGCCGACTGCTGCTGGTCGGCACGCCCGCGCTCGACGCCCTGGAGGGGGTGGTGGCGCACGGCCTCGCCGAGCCGGACGCCGACGACGCGGTCGAGCTCTTCGCCGCCGCGGGCGCCGCCGCGCCCGTCGCCCGGCCGCACCGCCCGGATCCGCGCACCGACCCGGCCGTACGCGCCCTCGTCGAGCTGTGCGGCCGGCAGCCCCGCACGGTGGCGGAGCTGGGCCGGCGTACGGCGCAGCACGGCTGGCGGCACGCCGACGTGCTCGACGCGCTGCGCCGCGCCGTCGACACGCCCCCGCACCAGCACGTCGCCGCGTCCCCGGCGACCCTGCTGGTGACCGGGCGGGACACCGCGTACCACGCGCTGGGCGGCGAGGCGCGGCGGTTGTGGCGACTGATGTCGCTCAGCCCGGTGCCGCTGGACCGGCCGACGATCGCGGCGCTCGCCGGCCGCCGCCCGGACCGGGTGGCCGCGCTGCTGCACGAGCTGGCCACCGGCGGGTTCGTGACCGGCGCGCCCGGGGACCGCTACGAGGTGCGCCCGCTGCTGGGTCCGTACGCCCGGATGCACCTGCGCGACGCGGAGCCGGCGCGGCGGCGGGTGGCCGCGCAGGCCCGGCTCACCCGGCACCTGGCCCGCTGCGCCGAGCGGCACGCCGCGAGCCTCGCGGTGGCCGGCTCGCCGCCGGACCGGGAGCCGACGCTGGCCCTGGACGACGACCCGTACGGCTGGTTCGACCTGCACCAGGAGCTGCTGCTGGCGGTGGTGAAGGTGCCGGCGGGCGCGGCGGAGACGCTGCCGCGGCGGGTGCGCCGCTGGTGGTTCCGGCTGGCGGTGGCGCTGTGCGGGTGGCTCGCCCACGCGGAGCGGCTCGGCGAGTGGGAGGAGGTGTGCCGCACGGTGCTGGCCACGCCCACCGCCGACGACCGGCCGGAGATCGCCGGCTGGGCGCACAACGAGCTGGGGGTGCTGCGCCGCCGCCGGGGCGACCCGCAGGGGGCGGCGACGGCGCTCAGCCTGGCGGTGGCGGAGCGGGGCCGGCGCGGCACCGCGCAGGCGCGGATGAACCTCGGCCTGGTGCTGCTGGACCTGGGGCAGCTCGACGACGCCGTGGAGCACCTGGAGCTGTCCCGGCGGCACCGCTCCGGCGCGGACCGGGCCGGGCACGCGCTGACCGACCTCGGAATGGGTGCCGCCCGGCTGGCGCGGGGCGAGCTGGAGACCGCGCACCACCACCTGGTGCGGGCGGCGAACGCCTTCCGCGCGCTCGGCGACGCCCGGGGCTACGCGGCGGCGCTGACCAACCTGGTGCTCGTGCACGCCGGGCTCGGCGAGCACCTCGACGCGGCGCAGTCGTGGCGGGCGGCGCTGCGCGAGTACGAGTCCGTGGCCGACCCGACCAACCGGGCCGCCGCGCTGCTCAACGCGGGAGCGGCGCTGCTGGCCTCCGCGCCCGGCCAGGCACGGCAGGCGTACGAGCTGCTGGCGGAGAGCCGGCGGCTACGCGGCGGGCGGCCGACGGCGGGGCTGGGGCGGACGCTGCTGCACCTGGGCGACGCGGCGGCGGCCCTCGGCGACGCCGCCGAGGCGCGGCGGCACTGGGTGGACGCCGCCACGGTGTGCGAGGAGGCGGGGGACGCCGACGGTCAGGCCGCGGCGGACGCGCGCCTGGTGGGCAGCGACGCGCCCGCCGACGAGCCGGCCTGAGCGGGAGCCTGGTGCGGGGCCCCCGCTCAGGCGTCGGGGCGGCTCAGCCGTCCAGCCGGCGGACCATGTTCATGATGGTCTCCACCTGGGCGCCGCCCTTGATCGGGTAGTTGGTCGCGCCGAGGTAGCCCCACCAGTCCCAGCACCCGTTCGGGTTGGTGCCGGCGGTGGCCCGCGCCTGCGGGTAGAGCACGATCAGGTTGTTGGTGTCGGCGTACTGGTTGAGGTTCGCCCGGTCGACAAAGGCGGTGCCGATCGCGCCGTAGCCCTGGAGGCAGCCGTGCAGGGCGACCAGCAGCCGGCACGACTGCCCGGCGGCGCAGGTCGCCGGGACGTAGGCGAACCCGTTGGCGTCCATGCTCAGGCCGTTGGCCCAACCGTTGACCGCGTGGGTGTTCTGGCTGAACCGGATGAGCGTGCCGCCGAGCGGGCCCGTGTTCGGCGCCTGCACGCTGCCGAGCAGCTTGCGCAGCAGGGCGTTCTGCGGGTGGGTGCCGCAGTCGTTCAGGAAGGGCGAGGCGGTGGCGGTGCAACCCAGCGTCCCGTACGGGGTGACCCAGGCGTGGCCGGCCGACGAGCCGCTGTCGTACTGCACGGCGGCGCCGAAGTGCTGGTAGTAGCGGACCAGGTCGTCGGTGACGGACTTCTTGACGACGCCGTCGTTGTTGCCGTGGAAGACGTACACAGGATCGCCGGAGAGGTTGCCGACCGGGTCGACCCAGCCGTAGGTGGCCCACGTCCGGGTGTAGGTCTGCAGGGCGGTCACGTTCGTCGGGTACAGGTTGTCGCCGCAGCCGTTGAGCGCCTGGACGACGTTGTTCTGCGCGCAGTAGTACGGCCCGGCGGCGAAGACCGCCGCGCCCCGGATCCGCGACGAGTAGGCGACGTGGAGCTGGGTGGCCATGTAGCCACCGGAGGAGACGCCGGAGACGTTGTAGGCGCGCAGCGACCCGGAGACGGGTGTCTTGGTGTACGGGGTGGCGGCCTGGGCGGGGGCCGCCGCGGTGAGGACGAGCAGCAGCGCGGTGACGAGGGCGGTGGCGGCCCTGAGCGGTGTGGGCATGGCGCTCTCCTGTCCGGGAGCGGTGGCGGTGGTGTCGGCGTGCGCAGACGCTAGCGTGACACCGACCACATCGGACATGAGCGGCGTCGACACCTCGGGCGGCGCCGGGGTGTCGGCCGTCCACAGCTCGCACCCGTACCTCCCACCCCACCCGACGCGACGGCACCGCCACCGGACTCGGTCGGCCGCCGACCCGTGAAGGCGGATCGGCTCACCGCCGGGGTTGTCGCACAGCCGGATGCCGTCGCCGCCGTCATTGCGGGCTCGGGGAACCGGGCCAGTGCGGTTCCCGGGGTGCTCCGGCCTCGGCCCAGCACAGTCCGCCCCTGGCCGCCACGCCCGGCAGCCCGTTGACCAGCCGGCCGATGTCCACCACCGACGCCAGCGACACCGCGACGTCGGCCCGCAGCTCCGCCGCGGCCGCGTCGAGGTCGTCCTCCTCCGCCGACCAGTCGATGTCCGCCGCCCGCAGCTCGGCCACCGCGTGGTCGGTGAGCACTCGCGGGTCGGTCACGGCGACCGTGAGCCGGCAGTACACGTGGAGCGTGAGCGGTTCCGGGACGTTCGCGTCGGCCATGCCGTCAGGATTACGCACGACGTCGGGCGCCGGTACCGACGCCCGACCACGTCGAACCAGCCGTGTCGGCCCTCCTCCGGTCACCTGACGGACACGTGCACGGCCGGCCACCCATCGACGACCTTCCGTCGCGACGATCCGTCCGACGCCGATACGGACAGTGGCCGCTTGGCCGGCGGCAATTGTTGATGACGCAAGCACACTGTGGGACGTGACATATCAGCCTCCGCAGGACCCCTGGCAGGGCCGGGTGCCGCCACCCCAGCCCTTCGAGCCGCCGACCGCCGCGTACGCCCGGGTCCCTCCTCGCCCGACGGCTCAGTTCGCGCAGCAGGACCGACGGTCGTGGTGGCGCAGGTTGCCCGGCAGGGCGCAGATCACGCTCGCGGCCACCGGCCTCCTGGTGCTGTGCTGCTGCGGAGGCCTCGCGATCGGAGCGACGACCGATCCGCCTCCGGGCACGGAGCGGCCGGGGGCCGTCGCCACCCAGGAGCAGCCGAAGACATCGGGCGCGGACGCATCCACGGCCGGGGCGGCAGACATCGCCGCCCCGGCAGGGCCGACGCCGACGGAGGCGGCACCGGCGGAGCCGACGCCCACGGTGGAGGCGTCGCCGGTCGTCGAAATCCGCACCGTCACGCAGACCCAGAAGGTTCCTTACCAGACCAGGACGGTCAAGGACTCCAGCCTCCCGGAGGGCACCCGGAAGGTGCGGACCCGCGGTGTCGCGGGAATCAGGACCCTCACCTACGAGGTGACCGTGACCGACGGCGTCCAGACCGACCGAAAGCTGGTGCGGTCGGCTGTCACCAGGGCGCCGATCACGCAGGTCGTCGCCGTGGGCACGAAGAAGACGCAACGGTGCGACCCCAACTACACAGGCGCCTGTGTACCCGTCGCCAGCGACGTCGACTGCGCCGGCGGTAGCGGAAACGGGCCCGCGTACGTCGAGGGACCGGTGTGGGTGGTCGGCAGCGACATCTACGACCTGGACCGGGACGGCGACGGCGTCGGCTGCGACGAATGACGGCCGCGGTGGCCCCTTCCGCTCACCGACGGGAGGGCCCACCGGCGCCCGACCACGAGTACGTCGCGGCCCTGAACGTCCTCCGCCGGATGATCGCCAACCTGGGCGGCGACAGCGACCTCCCGTAGCGGTGCGGCGGACGCCTCCCACACCGATCACGCGGCCGGCACACTGTTCGGGCACTCCTCCTCCGCCAGCGCCTCGCGGAGCCGCCGCCGCTCGCGGCGGGACAGGAAGAACTCGATCACCGCCGTGACGACGCAGATCACGCTCAGCCACGCCAGCGCCGCGAGTGCCGACCGGCGGGCGATGACCGGGATCAGCGCCACCAGCAGGATCGCCGCGAAGACCCGCGGCCACACGAGGGCGCGGACGGCACGGCTCAGCCGCCACTGGAACGCGGCGTGCGCGAGCATGAACAGCGCCACCCCGCCGTACATGGCGTACCGACCCAGGCTGTCGAGAGGGTCGCCCCGCCGGTAGGCGTGGGCGTCGCCGACCAGCGACGGCACGTGCTTCAGCCCGAGCGCGAGCAGGATGATCCCGGCGATCATCGGCAGGTGCAGGAAGGTGTAGCCGTCTCTGGCGAGGGCCACCCGGCGGGCCTGGTCCGCGTCCCGCAGCGCACGTTCGCCGATGAGGGCGGACAGGTCGAAGTAGATCCATTCGAGGGCGCCGGCGACCACCACGGCGAGCGCGGAGGCGGTGAGCAGACCCGGTGAGCCCGGTTCGTCGCCGCCGGCGATGCCGACCGACACCAGCACCTCGCCGAGCGCCACGATCATGATCAGGTTGTGCCGCTCGGCCCAGTGCCGGGCGGAGAAGATCTGGCGTTCGGGGACCCGGAGCGTCTGTCCTGCCCCGTAGTCGACGATGACCGCCAGCAGCCAGAGGACGACCTGCCCGGCCCTTGCCTGGTCGGTGCCGAGGTTCGATCGGGGAAGCAGCGCCGCGGCCAGCAGCAGGGTGACCGCGACGACCATCGGCACGGTGAGCGCGGCGAGGTCGACGCGGCGCAGTCCGGGGGTCGCGTAGATCCGCAGCGCCAGGTAGAGCACCCGCACGGCGGCGAAGCACGCCACGAACGCCAGCGACGTGTCCGTGCCGCCCGGAAGGTCGGTGAATGCCTCGCTGATCGTCACCGCCAGCACGAACATGATCGGTGTGACGGAGAGGATCACCAGCCGAGACATGCCGTAGCTCGCCTGGGCCCGGTTGCCGAGCCAGGCGAACAGCGACCAGGACCACCACAGGACGGTGAGAACGAGCAGGCCATGCAGCACGCCGAGCTCGCCCGCTTCCGCCGTCATCAGGGTGGTCACCTGGATGAACGCGAAGACGAACACCACGTCGAGGAAGAGCTCCTCCGTGGCGACCCGGGACTGCTCGGTCACCGAGCGGAGACGCCGCGCTCCCGTCACTCGTCGGGCGGACACGGCGGCGTCATGACCCGGGTGGGCCGGAAACGGCGTCGAGGCCGGCTGAGGAACGCACGCCTACTCCTTCTCACGCATGGCGGTGGCAGGGACGTGTCCCCGCGCGGACACCGGACAAACTCCCTGCGACCACCCGGGTCGGGCCCACGGCGGTCCGCACACGGCGGGTCGCCCCCGGTCGACGGCCGCCCTGCCGGGCACGTCCGCTCGCTGCCGGTGCCGGTCAGTTCCGGCCGGCTCCCAGGGCCGCGGCGATCACCCCGACGCCCTCCTCGATGGCCGAGGCAGTGTTGGCCGCGTACCCGAGGACCAGCCCCGGAGGGTGGGGACGCTGGCAGTGCCACGACAGCGGCTGCACCTTCACCCCGCGCTCCAACGCGGCCGCCGCCACCTCCGTGTCGGCCACCGCGCCGGGCAGCGTGACCGTCAGGTGCAGCCCGGCCGCCGCCCCGTGCACCGTCGCGCCCGGCAGGTGCCGGGCGACGGCGGCCACCATCGCGTCGCGCCGCCGGACGTGCCGTCGACGCAGCAGCCGCAGCTGCCGCTCCAGCGCACCCGAGGTCATCAGCTCGGCCAGCACCAGTTGCGGCAGCACCGCGTTACCCAGGTCGGCGTTGCGCTTGGCGTCGACCACCGCGTCCCGGTGCCGCGGCGGCACCAGCAGCCAGCCGATCCGCAGGGCGGGCGCGAGCAGCTTCGACACGCTGCCGGCGTAGCAGACGTGGTCGGGCAGCACGGCGCGCAGGGCGGGCACCGGCGGCCGGTCGTAGCGGTGCTCGGCGTCGTAGTCGTCCTCGACGACCAGGCCGCCGGCCCGGGCCCACGCCGCGAGCTGGCGGCGGCGGTCGCCGGCGAGCACCACGCCGGTCGGGAACTGGTGGGCCGGGGTGAGCATCACCGCCGGAGCGCCGCTGGCGGCCAGCTCGTCGACCCGCAGTCCGGCGGCGTCGACCGCGACCGGCGGGGTGGCGATCCGCCAGTTGTTCAGGTGTTGCCGCACACCGAGCGAACCCGGGTCCTCGACGGCGACGGTGTCGATCCCGTCAGGGCGCAGTGCCTGGGCGACCAGCCCCAGCGCCTGGGAGACGCCGGTCGTGACGATCACCTCGGCGGGGTCGACCGCGATGCCCCGGCTGCGGGCGAGCCAGACGGCGACGGCCCGCCGCAGTGCCGGTGTCCCGCGCGGGTCGCCGTAGCCGAAGTCCGACGCCGCCAGGTGCCGCAGCACGGCCCGTTCGGCGCGCAGCCAGTCCGCCCGCGGAAACGCCGCCAGATCGGGTACGCCGGGCGTCAGGTCGATCCGCGCGGGCGCCATGCGTACGGCGTCGAAGATGTCGGTGCCCGGGGCGGGCGGGAAGAGAGTGGCCGGTGTCGGCGCGGAGGCCGGGGCCGGCGGCGCGGGCGGGACGGCCGGGGCGGCGACGACCACGGTGCCGGCCCGCCCGCGCCCGGCGACGTGGCCGTCCTCCACCATCCGCTGGTACGCCTCCACGACGACGCCCCGCGAGACGCCGAGGTCGGCGGCGAGCACCCGGGTGGCGGGAAGTCGACCGCCGACGGGGAGGCGCCCGTCGGCGATGGCCCGCCGGAGCTGGTCGGCGAGCCAGTCGGCACGACGGCCGGGCGGCGCGACGGCGATGTCGAGGTGAAGGAAGTCCGACCCGGCAGTTATGGACTCCTCGGGCAGGCGTCTTTTGGCCCTGCTCATCGGACCATCCTGGCAGCAGAGTGGAGGCCGTCGCCACCCCGCCGCCGCTCGGAAAGGACGACGATGACCGTCGCGTTCCTGCTCACCTCGCTCGTGGTGATCGCCACCCCCGGTACGGGGGCGCTCTACACGCTCGCCGCCGGGCTGACCCGCGGCGGTCGCGCGGGACTGCTCGCCGCCGCCGGTTGCACCCTGGGCGTCGCCCCGCACCTCGCGGCGGCGGTCACCGGCCTGGCCGCGCTGCTGCACTCCAGCGCCGCGGCCTTCCAGGTGCTCAAGTGCGTCGGGGTGGCCTATCTCCTCTACCTGGCCTGGACGACGTGGCGGGACGGCAGCGGGTTCACGGTCGCGGCGGCGGAGCCCGCGCCGTCGCCCGCCCGGGTGATCGGGGTGGCGGTGCTGTCGAACCTGCTCAACCCGAAGTTGACCATCTTCTTCGTCGCGTTCCTGCCGCAGTTCGTCCGCCCCGACGAGCCGGACCAGGTGGCCCGGATGCTGGGGCTGGGGACGGTGTTCATGCTGCTCACCTTCGTGGTGTTCGGCGCGTACGGGATGCTCGCCGGCGCCGTGCGCGACCGGGTGCTGGCCCGGCCGGCGGTGACCCGATGGCTGCGCCGGGGCTTCGCCGGCTCGTTCGTGGCGCTCGGGCTGCTACTGGCCCGCGCCGAGTCCTGAGGGAGGACCCGACCGGCTCGCCGGCGGCTTCGAGTGCTGGGGCCGGGTGGTCAGATGTTCGAGGAGTCGGGCGGCACGCCGGCCGGGAGCAGCGGCGCTCCGGCTGCCGGCCCCGGCCCCTGGCAGGCCAGCCCGACGGTGTACGCGGTCATCGACAGCGATCCGTACGCGTACCCGTCCACCAGCACCTCCGAGCCGTTGCCGGCGGCCCCGGCCAGGCCGGCCAGGTAGAGCAGCGGAATGAAGTGGTCCGGCGCCGGCACGGCCAGGCCGAAGTCGCGGTGGGCGTCGAGCGTGGGCGCCTCGGTCGGCTCGCCGAGCATGACCTCCCTCGCCGCCTCGTCGAACCGGTGCGCCCAGTCGAAGCCCTCGTCGACCATTCGCGGATCCACCCCGCCGAGGTTGTGCACCACGTTGCCGCTGGCCACGACGAGCACGCCACGCTCGCGCAGCGGCGCCAACCTCGCGCCCAGGTCCAGGTGGTAGTCCAGATCCTTGAACGCGTTGATGCTCAACTGGACGACGGGGATGTCGGCGTCGGGAAAGGCGTGGGTGAGCACCGACCAGGTGCCGTGGTCGATGCCCCAGGAGTCGACGTCCGCGCCGACCCAGGTGGGGTGGACGACGTCGCTGATCTCCTCGGCCAGCTCCGGCAGTCCCGGCGCCGGGTAGCGGACGTCGAACAGCTCCTGCGGGAAGCCGTAGAAGTCGTGGATCGTCTTCGGTCGGGGCATCGCCGTGACGGCGGTGGCGCCGATGTACCAGTGGGCCGACACCACCAGGATCGCGCGGGGTCGCGGCACCGACCGGCCGAAGGCGCGCCACGCGGACGTGTACCGGTTCAGCTCCAGGGCGTTCATCGGGCTGCCGTGCCCGAAGAACGCCGCCGGCATCACCGTGGGGACCGTCTGGCTGCTCATGCTGCTCCCCCGACCTCGACGACGACCCGAGCGTAACCAGGCGCCGGCGGGGGTGGGCAGGTCAACGCCCACCATGACCCGGTGGCGTCACAACGGGTCGACCCTCGCCGACGTCGACCCCGGCCCGGTGCGCCGGCCGGGTCTGCGCCGTCAGGCGGACACCTCACGCCAGGCGGGATGGTTGCCCCGCCAGGCGCCGGCGAGGATGACCGCCGATGCCCGGCCCGGGCATTCCTGCACCCGGGACCGGCCGGAGGCTCCGCCGATCTGCACCTGCACGTCCCAGCGCTGCCCGTCCGTGCGGATGTACACGTCGCGGCGACCGCGCTGGGACGTGTCGCCGTTCCACCAGTGCTCTTCGATCCTCACCTGGCGACCGTATAGCAATCGGCCGTTGGGCGGCACAGGGGCACCGGGGCGACTCGGCCGACCACCGGCCAGGGCGCCCGTTCCCGGGTCGAGGACGGCAGGCGGGCGAGGAGACGGCCGCTCAGGCGGACTCCCCCGGCGCCAGGTGGCGGTAGCCGGGCACGGTCTCGGCGAACCAGCCGTTGACGCTGGCCAGCCCCCGGTCGTTGAGCTGGGCGTCGTGGATCGGGAACACCCGCTCCGCCCCGGCGGCCCGGGCGAAGTCGATCGCCTCGGTCAGCTTCAGCCAGGACGCCTGCGCGGGGACGAGCAGGGTCCGGACGGGCCGGTCCGGCGGGTGCAGGGAGTCGCCCGGGTGGTAGACGTCGTCGCCGACGAGGTAGCCCAGGTTGGCGCAGTCGGGCTGACCGCCGTGGATGGCGGCGTGCCGGCCGCCGAGCGCGGTCACGGTGAGGCCGGCGGCGGTGAACCGCTGCCCGGCGCCCACCCGGGTCACGGGCAGCGGGACCGGGCCGGGCAGCGCCGCGCCCTCCGGCGCGAAGACCGGCACGCCGAGGCCGGCCAGCCGGAGCACGTCGACGTGGTCGGTGTGCTCGTGGGTGACCAGCACGGCGTCCGCGCCGGCCAGGGCGCGCGGCTCGCTCCACGTGCCCGGGTCGATGACCAGCACGCCGCCGTCGTGCTCCAGCCGGACGCAGGCGTGGGTGAACTTGGTGATCCGCACCCGCCCGACCGTACGCCGCCGGCCCGCGACCGTCAGCCCTCCCGGCCCTCTCCGACGATCCGGTCGAACTCGGCGGGGCCGATCTCGCCCTCGCGCAGCCGCCGGGCGTTCGCGGCGAACCGGCCGATCGCCCGGCCCCTCGCCGCCGTGGCCGCGTCCGGCACGCCGTCCGGGTCGAGGCCGGCGCACTCGTCGGCCACCTGCCGGGGGTCGTCGGGATCCGGGGACTCACCGTGCAGCCGCCGCAGCGCCGCGCGCAGGTGCGCGTCGGCGGCCTCGCTCGTGCCCCAGGCGCGCGCCAGCTCGACCGTGCGCCCCAGGGTGTCCTCGCCGACCTTCTCCTCGCGCAGGGTGGCCCGCATCATCCGGAGGAACCGTACGGTGGTGGCGTCCGCGTCGTCCATGATCATGCCGGCATGGTAACGAGCGGGTGCGACAGACTCAGTCGTGCCCGGCGTGGGTGCCGGGCCGGGGTGGGGTGCCGGCGCGCTGGCCCGGTTCCACCACCACGAACTGGCCCATCATGCCCGCGTCCTGGTAGAGCATGGCTCGCACCGCGTCCGCTATTCCTCCCCTCCTGAAGGACGGGGCATCCTGGCGGTGATCCGGTGAAGCGCAGGACCAGCCGGACGGGCCGCTGCGGCGCGAGGAAGATTGCGTCCTTCCAGCCGCCCAGCGCGGGCGGCGGGGCCTGACCGCCGACCGACAGCACCTGGAACTGCACGTCGTGCACGTGGAAGTTGTGCGGGGTGCCGTCCTGGTTGACCACCTCCCAGACCTCGGTGGCGTCCTTCGTGGCGACGAAGTCGATCCGGTCCATCTTCATCGAGCGGCCGTTGATGCTGCGGCCGGTGAGGGTGAACCGCCGGGTCTCGCCGGCGGACGCCGGGTCCAGCCGGTCGACCGGGACCAGCGTGTCGGGCACCGACGGCGATGCCGCGAGGGTGCCGGCGGCGCGCAGTTGCAGCACTCGAAGCGGTCCGTGCCCCGGCGAACCGGTCAGCCAGCGCGCCGGCGCCGGGGTCGGGCGGGGTGCTGCGCAGGGTCACCCGCTCCCCCGAGCGGACGTCCACCACGATCTCGGCGCGCTCGGCGGGGCCCGGACGGCGTACACCGTCCGGGTCCTCGCCCACGGCGCCCGCAGGAAACGCCGCGCGACCGCCTAGCGGCCGACGGAGGAGGCGGCGGCGGCCGCCACGATGGCGTCCTGTTCGGCGTCGTCCAGCACGCCGGATCCCACGAGCCCGTCGGTGACCGAGGCGACGTGCGCGACGAACGCGCCGTGGTTGCCCCAGTCGGCCTCGTCGCGGATCAGGTCGTTGACCGTGCACCCGCCGTCGGCGTACCGGTTCGGCACGGCGGTCGCGCCGCCCGCGTACACCTGACGGCGCAGGTCGGAGCGCGGGCAGGCGTCCGCCTCTGGCACGTACCGCAGCAGGTGCGAGCCGTACTGGACCGCCCGGTTGGACGCCTTGACCCCGTTGCGGAACCACAGGTTGCCCTGGCCGTCCTGGGTCAGCCGGTAGGTCTCCGCGTCCCGGATCACCCGCACCGCCTTCGACAGCGGGTCGATCTTCAGCAGGTAGCCGTCGAGCGAGGCGTAGACGTGCTCGTCGGCGGCGCTGACGACCAGTTCGTCGGCCACCCCGGAGTAGCCGCCGGGCACGTCGACGCGGTGCGTCACCGCGCCGGTCGCCGGGTCGAGCACGAACACCTCGCCGTCGGCGAGTCCCCAGATCATGCCGTCCGGCCCGGCGACGACCGAGGTGATCGCGTCCGCGCCCGGCACCGGGGTGTACTCGGCCGTCTTCTCGCCGGTCACCAGGTCGGCGGTGAACAGCTTCGCCTCGGTGGCACGCGGGACGGTGCCCCCGCCGCCGCTGACCGTCGTGCCGGCCCAGAGCCGGTCGCCGACCACGGCCAGGCTGATCACGCCCTGGTCGGCGACGATGCCCCGGCGGGTGGTGCGGGCGCCGGTCGCGGTGTCGTACACGGTCAGCGCGCCGCCCCAGAGGCCGTAGTCGGGCGTGCTGCCGACGTAGACCCGGCTGCCGGCCGAGGCGAAGGCGATCGGGCGGTTCTGGCCCTCGGGTTGCAGCCGGAACAGCTCGCGCGGATTGGTGCCGAGGCGGTACGGCTGGGTCGGGTCGTAGACGAGCACCCCGCCGTACGGGTAGACGCCCTGGTACATCTTCCCGTCGCGCCAGCCGAAGCCGTCGGCCTGCCCGAGCCGGCCCACGTTCGTCGCGGCGCCGGTGGCCGGGTCGAGCACGGCGAGGTTGCCGTTGATGTAGAGGTTCGTCCAGATCCGGCCGTCCGGGCCGGCGGTGATGTTGTTGATGTCCAGCGCCTGTGGCGGGAACGGCAGCCGGTACCGCTCGCTGGCGCCGGTCGCCGGGTCGTACCGCAGCGCCTGCCCGGCGTAGTTGCCGACGACGGCGTAGAGCTGGCCGTCGAGGAAGCCGAAGCCGATGCCCGCCCCGTCGCTGCGCACCGGCGCGCCCGCGGCATCGCGCACCGGCCCGGCGGTGTCGGTCGGCAGATCGTAGCGCCAGAGGTCGGTGCCGGAGGTGAAGTAGACCGACCGGCCGTCGGGGGCGAGCGGCGAGGTGCCCCGGGAGCCCATGGTGAAGCCGTCGGCCAGGACGGCGCCGGTGTCCGGGTCGAGCACGAGCGCCTGGAGCTTGCTGCGCTTGACGAAGAGCTTCCCGCCGACCAGGTTGATGTCGTACGGGTGGTTCGGGTCGCCGCGCAGCGCCTCCGGCCAGATGTCCCGCTTCTCGCCCGTGGTCAGGTCGAGGCGGATCAGGTGGCCGCCCGTGCCGACCGCCGCCCACAGCACGTTCCGCGCGGCGTCGACCGCCACGTCGATCACGTACTGCTCGCCGGGGTGCATCCGGCCGTGGTCGCGGAACCCCTCGCCGGGAGCGTAGGAGAAGACGTGCGCCCCGGGGTAGGTGCCGCCGTAGACCCGGCCGTCGGCGCCGGGGCGCAGGCCGTAGAGGACGGTCTGCCCGGGCACAGGTGCGCCGAGGTCGACGGTGGCCCGGGTGTCCGGGTCGTACGAGTAGAGGTGGGCGTTGGGGTAGCTGCCCGCGTAGACGGTGCCGTCGCCGGTCTGGGTGATGCCCCAGGCGCCGGAGGAGTCGGGCAGGTAGGCGGTGTCGAGCAGCTCCCGGGTCACCGGGTCGGCCACGCTGAGCACCCCGGGCGAGCCCATCTGGACCCCGTAGACGACGGGCCGGCCGGCGGCGCCGGTGCCGTAGTGGCCCTCGAAGACGGTGAGGGCGGTCTGCTGGACCCCGAAGTCGGTGACCCCGCCGGGCGCGGGGGCGGCCGGCGCGGCCGTGGCGGGGGCGGCGGGCAGCAGGGCGGCGGCGAGCGCCAGGACGACGGCGGGCACAAGGGGACGACGTAACGGCGACACGACGCGACCTCCACGTTCGACGATGCCGGCACCCTATTACGGTGGCGTCCGGAACTCTAGAGGCACCGATGAATGCCTGCGCCGACCCGGCGCGGAGTCCGCGCCGGGGGCTCGACACGGCGCGATCCGCGTGGTGGGCTGTGACGGTTAGAGCCCGGACCGAAATCTGAAGACTCTGGAGGTCGTGTTGCGACGTACCGCGCTCACCGCGGCCCTGCTGCTGGCCGCCGCCACCCTGGCGGTCCCGGCGGGGCCCGCCCACGCCGAGGCGCCCCCGCCCGGCACCGTCACCGACCTCGGGCCCGCCTCCGAGGTCACCTCGGTCAACGGCTCCGAGCTGATCGACGGGACGATCTACACCGCGACCGGCGGCGTGAACCCGGTCGTGGTGGGCGGCTACGACCTGGCCGCGCAGACGGTCGACCAGCGCTACGAGCTGCCGACCGGCGGCGGCGCCTGGGCCACCACGTCGGTCGGCACCGACCTGTACGTCGGCACCTACGAGCCGGGCGACCTGTACCGGGTGGACACCACCGGCACCGGGGTCACCAAGGTCGCCGACGTCTCCCCCGACCGGTACATCTGGGCCCTGGACACCGCGCCCGACGGCGTCGTCTACGGCGGCACCTACCCCGGCGGGCGGGTCTTCTCCTACGACCCCGCCACCGGCGCCACCCGCGACTACGGCGTCGCGGTGCCCGGCGAGCAGTACGTGCGCAGCATCGCCGTCGACGCGACGACCATCTACGCCGGCGTCGGGGCGCACGCCCACCTGATCGCGATCGACCGGGCCACCGGCGCGAAGCGGGAACTCCTGCCGCCCGAGTTCGCCGACCGCACCTTCGTCGGCACCCTCGCCCTGGAGAACGGCCTCCTCGCCGCGGCCCTCTCCCCCACCGGCACCATGCTGCTGATCGACACCGCGAACCCGTCGAGGTACGAGGTGGTGCAGACGCCGGACAGCTTCATCACCGCCATCGCCGTCGACCCGGCGCGCAACGACGTCTACCTCGGCACCCGCCCCTCGGGCACGCTGCGCAAGTACGACCGGGACACCGGGCAGCTCAGCACCCTCGCCGTGCCCTACGACGGCGCCTCCTTCGGCCGGATCTTCGTCACCGGCGACCAGTTGCGCGGCGTCGTCACCAACACGGTGGTCACCTACGACCTGAACACCGGCGAGCTGACCGGCGTCGACCTCACCCAGGCCGGCATGCCGCCGGCGCCGGAACTGGCCATGGCGATCGCCACCGACGGCCCCCGGGTGTACGTCTCCGGCAAGGCCGGCGTGCAGGTGCACGACCTGGCGGCGGGCACCTCCACCCGGCGGTTCCTGCCCGGCGAGGCCAAGGCCATGACGCCCGTCGCGGGCGAGATCTGGATGTCGGTCTACACGCTGGCGTACCTGTTCCGGATGGCGCCCGACGGCGACCCGCGCCGGGTCGCCGCGATCGGCGCGGAACAGACCCGGCCGCTCGACGCCACCTGGTCCCCCGCCGACGGACTGCTGGTCGTCGGCACCGAACCGGACTACGGCCGGTACGGCGGCGCGGTCAGCCTCTACGATCCCCGCACCGGGGCCCTGGACGTGCACCGCGACGTCGTCGCCGACCAGTCGATCCGGTCGGTGGCGGTGAAGCACGGCACCGCCTTCCTCGGCAGCAGCGTCAACGGCGGCTTCGGCACCACCCCGCGCGCCACCGAGGCCCGGCTAGCCGGCTTCGACCTCGCCAGCCGGACGAAGACCTGGGAGATCACCCCGGTCCCCGGCGCGAAGCAGATCGTCGACCTCGTGGCCACCGGCGACCGCGTCATCGGCCTCACCGAGACCGGCGTGCTCTTCGCCGTCGACCGGCGCACCCGCCAGGTCGTGTCGACCGCCGCCGTCGCCCCGGGTCAGAGCACCCTGGTGCAGGTCGGCGCGACGATCTACGGCACCAACGGCAGGGACGTGTGGCAGCTCGACCCGGCGACGATGACGGTCACCCCGTTCGTCACCGGCCTGAACGCGCAGTGGTACGGCGGCGGGGCGCTGCTCACCGCCGCCCCGGACGGCTCGGCGCTCTACGCGCTGCGCGGCCGCAACCTGGTCCGCATCCAGCTCTAGGCACCGGCACGACGGCAGGCGGGCCGGCGATCGGAGGAGATCGCCGGCCCGCCGGCCGCGTCGGGTCAGCCCGTCACGGTGATCCGGTGCAGGTGCTCGCCCGCGCCGACGAAGAGCCGCCCGTCCGGGTGCACGGCGAGGAACTCCGTCGGCTGGTCCAGCAGTTGCCGCGTCGCGCCGGCGCCGAGGTCCACCTGGACCAGCAGCCGCCCGCCGACCAGCGCGTACAGCAGGTGGCGGGGGGCGTCGTAGCCCAGCCGGCCGCGGCTGTCGGACACGCCCGGGGCGAGGGTGATCCGCCGCACCACCGCCCGGGCGGCCAGGTCGACGGCGAACAACTGCCCGCCGGCCAGCCCCCAGAGCAGGCCGGAGCGGTCCACCGCCAGCGCCGGGACGGCCCGCGCGCCCGGCACCGGGACGAACTGGAACGCCTCGCTGTCGGTGGCGACGTCCCAGCCGAAGAGCCGCGCCTCGGTCTGGGTGGGCCGGGGCACGCTGTATCCGCCGTCGACGGAGGTGCCGCCCACGATCAGGCCGTTGACGTGGGTGAGGCTGACGATCGACTGGTCGGTCACCACCGGCCGGTGCACGCGCGCCGCGCCGGTGGCCTTGTCCACGACGGCGAGCGCCCCGCCGAGGGTGGTGTTGGGCATGGTGCCGTAGGCGACGCTGTCCCCGGCGTCGGTCAGCGCCCGCGCCCGCACCTGGTCGGCGGCCTTCAGGTCGAGCAGCTTGACCGGGTTGTCCGCGCTGCCCGGCAGACCCGGCGAGTACTCGGGGCTGCTCCACGGCTTCGCCGGGTCGTACCGGTAGAGCCGTGAGTCCGGGTACGCCCCCAGCCAGACCTGCCCGCCGGTCTCCAGGACGCTCTCCACCTGGGCGAAGCGCTGGAACGTCGACACCCCGGTGTCGGGGTCGACGCGGGCGAGGCCGCCGTTGAGGTAGCCGCCGACCCAGACCGCGCCGGAGGCGCCGACGTGCAGCGCGGCGATCGGGATGGGCTCGCCGGGCACGTCCGTCTGCACCACGTCGGCGCGGCCGGTGACCGGGTTCCAGCGGAACATGTCGCCCCGCCAGAGCAGCCCGACGAGCGTGCGGCCCGGCCAGTCCGGGTCGGCGAGGGTGACCCAGCCGATGCCCCGGTTGTTGACCACCCGACCCGGGAAGGCCAGCGGCGTGTCGGTGAAGCTCCCGGTGCCCGGGTGGTAGCCGGTGAGCCGGCCGGCGCGGGTGAGGTAAACCAGGCCGCCGGGGCCGGGCGCGGAGACGTCCAGCCCGGCGACGCCGTCGATCAGGTCGGTCCACCGCCGGGCGGCGATGTCGTACACGCCGAGCCGGCCGTTGATGGCGGAGCCGAACCGGGCGTAGACCCGCCCGTCGTGGGCGTTCAGGTCGTACACCGTCTGGCCGGTGCCCGCGCCGAGCCCATCGGGCAGGGGCAGCTCCCGGATCTCGCCGCTGACCTTGTCGATCTCGAAGAGGTGGGCGTCCGGCTGGGTGCCGGCGTAGACCTTGTCGGCGGTGACGGCGAGGCTGCGGACGTACTGCGCGCCGGGGAGGACCTGGCCGTAGTCCCGGGTCGCCCCGGTGGCGGGGTCGTGGGCGAAGACCCGGGCGCCGGGGAAGGTGCCGCCGTACACGACGCCCGCGTCGTCCACGGCGATCCGCCAGATGTACGTCTCGGAGGGCAGCGGCCGGCCGAGGTTCTCGACGGGACTGTCCGGGCCGGGCCGGCGGCGGTACAGGTCGCCGGTGCTGTACGCGCCGACGTAGACGGTGCCGTCGGGCGCGGCGGCCACCGCGTACGAGCCGGGTGCGCCGGTGAGCTCCTGGTCGGAGACCGTCCGGCCGGTCGCCGGGTCGATGGCGGCGAGCCGGGCCGGCTCGCCGGAGACGGCGGACCAGAGCACCGGCCTGCCGTCCGGGCCGGGCGCGACGGTCCCGCCGATGAGCAGGACGTCGCGCAGCGGGATGCCGAAGGGATCGACGGTCACCCCGGCGGCAGGCGCGGCCGACGCGGGCGGCGCGGGCCAGGCGGCGGGGACGGCCGGCGCCACCGCGAGGGCGGCGGCGTAGCGGATCAACGTGCGGCGGTTCGTCATGAGCGCCAGCTCCTCTTCCCGCGACCGCCGGAGGCACCGGCGGTCGAGCCGTAACGGTCGGATCCGGAATTGCAGCGGGAGCACCCGGGCGATCTGACTCCTGCCCCGGACTCCGGGACCGACCCGTCGCGCGACGAGCACACGGCTCGGGGAGGGCACATAACGGTCCGGTCCGTAAGGACCCTAGGGGGCCTATCTACCGGCGTCAACGCCCCGCCGCGGGGCATCCCCTCCGCCGGGCCACCGGGCCCCGCCCCGTCCCTCGGGATCGTCGGTCGGGGGCGGCCGACGTCCGTGCCCGGCATACCATCTGCCGTGCGGCTCGGCGCAGCCGCGGGACAGGGGGAAGAGGCCGACATGGGCGACTACGGGCACCCGTTGACCTTCGGGTCGTTCCTGACGCCCGGCAACGCCGACCCGGGCCGGGTGGTGGGCCTCGCCGTGCTGGCCGAGCAGGTCGGGTTCGACCTGGTCACCTTCCAGGACCACCCGTACCAGCCGGCGTTCCTGGACACCTGGACGCTGATGAGCTTCGTGGCGGCCCGGACCAGCAGCGTCCGGCTGGCCGCGAACGTGACGAACCTGCCGCTGCGCCCGCCGGCCGTCCTGGCCCGCAGCGTGGCGAGCCTCGACCTGCTCTCCGACGGCCGGGTCGAGCTGGGCCTGGGCGCCGGTGCGTTCTGGGAGGCCATCGAGGCGATGGGCGGGCGTCGGCTCTCCCCCGGGCAGGGCGTACGGGCCCTGGAGGAGGCGATCGAGGTCATCCGCCAGGTCTGGGACGTCGACGTGCGCGGCGGCGTCCGCGTCGACGGCGAGTTTCACCGGGTGGTCGGCGCGAAGCGGGGCCCCGCGCCCGCCCACGACGTGGGCATCTGGCTCGGCGCGTACAAGCCGCGCATGCTGGCCCTGACCGGGCGCCGGGCCGACGGGTGGCTGCCGTCGCTGGGCTACCTCCAGCCCGGCGACCTCGCCCGGGGCAACGCCGCCATCGACGAGGCGGCCCGGGAGGCGGGCCGGTCCCCCGGCGACGTCCGCCGGCTGCTCAACGTGACCGGCCGCTTCACCCCGGTCGGCCGCGGCCTGTTGCAGGGCCCGCCCGAGCAGTGGGCGGAGGAACTCGCCGACCTCGCGCTCGGCGACGGGATCAGCACCTTCATCCTGGGCAGCGACGACCCCGAGGACCTGCGGCGCTTCGCCGCCGAGGTCGCCCCCGCCGTACGCGACCTCGTGGCCGCCGAGCGCACCGCCGCCACCGCCTCCGACGCGCCGGAACCGGTGCCGGTGACTGCCCCGACGGAGCCTCCGGTCGAACGCCCGCCCGCCGGGGCGAAAGCCTTCGCGGTCGTGCCGACGCCCGACGACGGCGTCCGCCGCAGCGCGATCCGGGTCTGGGACGAGAGCACCCGGCCGACTGGCCCCGCGCCGGACCCCACACGCACCTACACCCCGCACGACCAGGCCAGCGCCCAGCACCTCGTCGACGTGCACGACGGGCTGCGGGCCGAACTCGCCCGCCTCCACGACCTCGTCGAGCAGGTGGGCGCCGGGCTGCTCGACGCGGGCACGGCCCGCTCGCACATCAACACCATGACGATCCGGCAGAACAAGTGGACGCTGGGCACCTACTGCGAGTCGTACTGCCGGGTGGTCACCACCCACCACACCCTCGAGGACCAGAGGATGTTCCCGCACCTGCGCGCCGGCGACCCCCGCCTCGCGCCGGTCATCGACCGGCTGGAGCAGGAGCACCACGCCATCCACGACGTCCTGGAGCGGGTCGACCGCGCCCTCGTCGCGTTCGTCTCCGTCTCCGACGGGATGGCCGAGCTCCGCGCGGCCGTCGACCTGCTCAGCGACACGCTGCTGTCCCACCTCGCCTACGAGGAACGCGAGCTCGTCGAGCCCATCGCCCGCCTCGGCCTGCGCTGAGCCGCCCCGGCCCGCGCTGAGCCCACCCCGGCCTGCGTCGACCGGCCCGCGCGCGGCGGCCCGGTGACGGATGATCGGGGCATGGAGCGACGACCCGAGCGCGGACACCGCTGCGTGCCGCACACCGCCGACGTCCGCATCGAGGCGTGGGCGCCGAGCCGGGAGGAGTGCGTGGCCGAGGCGGTCGCCGCGATGGTCGGGACGTTCGTCGACCCCGCCGGGGCACCACCGGGTGGCGAGCGGGAGTTCCGTGCGCCGGCCGGCGACGACGAGGACCTGCTGGTGGCCGTACTCGACGAGGTGATCTTCCGGATGGAGACGGAGGGCGAGCTGCCGCTGCACACCGAGGTGGCCGACGACGGCGCCGGCGGCCTGACGGTGCGCTGGCGCACGACAGGCACCGACGCCGTCGAGCTGGTCGGGGCAGTGCCGAAGGCCGTGTCCCTGCACGAGCTGCGCTTCGGCCGCGACGGCGGGGTCTGGTCCTGCGCGGTAACCCTCGACGTGTAGCCGCCGGCTCAGCCCTTCACCACGCCGAGCGGCACCAGCCGGGCCACCTTCCGGCACAGCCCGGCGCCCTCGGCCGCCGCCACCACCGCCGAGATGTCCTTGTACGCGGCGGGCATCTCCTCGGCCAGGCCGCGCCGGGACGCGCCGCGCACCGCGATGTCCTGCGCCTCCAACTGGCCGCGCGGATCCAGCCCGCGCTCGGCCTTCACGGCCTGCTTGCGGCTCTGCACCCGCCCGGCCCCGTGGCAGGTGGAGGCGAACGCGGGCGCCCCCGGCACGCCGGTGAGCACGTACGAGCCGGTGCCCATCGAACCGGGGATCAGCACCGGCTGGCCGACGTCGCGCAGGTCGTCGGGCAGGTCGGCGTGGCCCGGGGGCAGCGCGCGGGTGGCGCCCTTGCGGTGCACGCAGAGCGCGCGCCGTTCGCCGTCGACGTCGTGGTCCTCGATCTTGGCGAGGTTGTGCGAGATGTCGTAGACCAGGTCCAGCCGGCTGCCGGTCACCCGGGCGAAGACCTTCCGGGCGGCGTCGGCCAGCAGTTGCCGGTTCGCCCGGGCGTAGTTGGCGGCGGCGGCCATCGCGCCCAGGTAGGCGCGGCCCTCGTGGGAGGAGACCGGGGCGCAGGCGAGCTGCCGGTCCGGCACGTGGATGTTGTACCGGGCCATCACCTTCTCCATCGCGCGGACGTAGTCGGTACAGATCTGGTGGCCCAGCCCCCGCGACCCGCAGTGGATCATCACACAGACCTGGCCGGGGCGCAGCCCGAAGGCGGTGGCGGTGGTGTCGTCGTACACCTCCTCGACAGCCTGCACCTCCAGGAAGTGGTTGCCGGAGCCGAGGCTGCCGACCTGTCGCGCGCCGCGCTCGATCGCCCGCTCGCTGACCTCGGCCGGGTTGGCGTCGCCGACGGCGCCGTAGTCCTCGCAGCGGTGCAGGTCCCGCTCGACGCCGAAGCCGCGCTCGACCGCGTACCGGGAGCCGCCGCGCAGCACCGCGTCGAGTTCCTGACGCGAGGACAGGTGCCACACCGCGCCCTTGCCCATCCCGCGCGGGGTGGCCTCGCCCAGCCCGTCCATCAACGCGTCGAGCCGGGGCCGCAGCCCGTCGCGGTCGAGGTCGGCGGCGAGCAGCCGGACCCCGCAGGAGATGTCGAAGCCCACCCCGCCGGGCGAGACCACGCCGCCGTGCGCGACGTCGGTGGCGGCCACGCCACCGATCGGGAACCCGTAGCCCCAGTGCACGTCGGGCATGGCGTACGAGGCGTCGACGATGCCGGGCAGCGTGGCGACGTTCGCGACCTGCTCCAGCGACTTGTCCGCCCCGGCGTCGGGCAGCAACGACCGGGACGCGAAGACCACTCCCGGCACCCGCATCGGGTCGTGCCGGTCGATCCGGAAGCGGTACGGCGACTCCTCGACCAGCTCCATTCCCGGCGGCTACCCGGACAAGCGGCCCTTACACCCGCGTTTCGGTGTCGGCCCGCCCGGCCGGTCGGCGCATCGCCCACACGTGGGGACCGCCGTCGGGCACCTGGGCCTGGCCGGTGACCGCGAAACCGAGCCGCTGGTAGAACCGCACGTTCGGCTCCGACGACGTCTCCAGCACCGCCGGCAGGCCGGCACGGTCCGCCTCCGCCAGGCCGGGCCGCAGCACCCGGGCGCCCAGCCCCCGACCCTGGTCGGCGCGGCGCACGCCGACGGTGGCGAGCAGGAGTGCCGGCTCGGCCGACCGCAGCGAGGCACAGGCCGCGTCGGCGGCGCGCAGCGCCGCGTGCCGGTCGCCGGCCAGCTCGGCGTTGCGCGCCGCGACGCCGGCCCAGACCTCGTCCGGCACCGGCCGGTCCGGGCGCAGCCAGACTGCCACCGCCGCGGGCCGGCCGGCGGGGTCCACCGCCGCCCAGACGTCGCCGTAGGGCAGCCCGACCGCGTCGACGGTGCCGGCGAACATCGCCTCCAGCCGCTCCCGGTGCCGGTCGGCCGCCACCGTCCAGGCCATCCAGGGGTACCCGTCGAAGGCGTCGGCGAGCACGGCGGCCGCCTCGGCGGTCGACTCCGGCCCGATCGGGCGTACCTCGAACTCCATGCCGACCTCCTCGCGCACCGCCATTCGGTCGGCGCAGTGCGCGATCATGTCACGCTGTCCGGGGCCGGCGCCCGGGAATTTCGCGCGCCGGGTTCTCAGAGGCGGTAGAACGCGCGGTAGCGGCGGATGAGCCGCCACTGCACCAGCACCGCCGCCACGGTCAGCAGGATCATCACCAGGGTCGCGGCGGCCGCGTAGCCGTAGCGCAGGTACTCGAAGCCGGTGCGGTAGACGAACAGCGACAGGTAGGTGGTGGCGTACGGGGGCGGGCCGCCGTCGGTGACCACGAACGCCGGCACGAACGTGAAGTGCAGGCTCTGGATGGCGTCGCGCACCGCCAGCAGCCCGAGCACCGGCGCCATCAGCGGCAGGGTGACCCGGCGGAACACGTCCCAGCCGGTGGCGTCCTCGATCGCGGCCATCTCGTAGACGTCGCGGGGCAGCGCGCGGCGGGCGGCCAGCAGCACCACGAACGTCTCCCCCATGGTGAACAGGCTCATCAGGATGATCGCGGCCCGGGCGTCGGTCGGGTCGGTGAGCCACTGCGGCGGGGTGCGGCCCAGCGCGGTCAGGCCGTTCTCCCCGCCGGTGCGCAGCAGCTGGTTGATCGGGCCGTAGAGCGGGTTGAGCAGCCACAGCCAGAGCAGCCCGTAGGCGATCTCGGGCACCGCTGTCGGCAGCACCGCCGCCGTGCGGGCGGGACCGACCCCGAGGGCCCGGCGGTGCAGCAGCAGCGCCAGGCCGAGCGCGAAGAGCATCCGCAGCGGAACGGCCACCAGAGCGAAGACCAGCGAGTTGGTCAGCGACACCCGGAACACCGGGTCGTCGACCAGCGCGGTGAGGTTGTCCAGTCCCACCCAGCGTGGCGGGCGCAGCAGGTCGTACTCGGTGAAGGCCAGCGCCAGGGTGACCGCGGCGGGCAGCAGCACCAGCCCGACCAGGCCCAGCAGGTACGGCGCCAGCATCAGCGCCAACTGCCGGCGGGAGCGGCGGTCCGTCGTCGTCACGGGGTGTACCGGCGGCCGGAGTCGGCGTGGAAGACGTGCACGTCGGCCCAGCGCACCCCGACGCGTAGTCGTCACGGGGTGTACCGGCGGCCGGAGTCGGCGTGGAAGACGTGCACGTCGGCCCAGCGCACCCCGACGCGTACCGCCGCGCCGCGCTCGGGCCGGCGGGCCGCGGGCACCCGGGCGACGACCCGGTGCCCGCCGGCGAGGGTCAGGTACGCGTACGCGTCCTCGCCGACCACCTCGACCCGGTCGACGGTGGCGTCCGTGCCGTCGGCGGCGTCGAGGGTGACCGCCTCGGGCCGGAAGCCGATCTCCAGCTCGTCGGCGGCCCGGACGGGCGCGGTGCCCGACGGCACGAGCGCCCCCGCGGCCGGGAGCAGGTTCATCGCCGGGGAGCCGACGAAGCGGGCGACGAAGCTGCTGGCCGGGGTGCGCCAGATCTCGTCGGGCGTGCCGACCTGCTCGATCCGGCCGGCGCGCAGCACGGCGATCCGGTCGGCGAGCACCAGGGCCTCGGTCTGGTCGTGGGTGACGTGGACCATGGTGGCGCCCAGCCGGTCGTGCAGGGCGCGCAGCTCGGCGCGCATCTCCACCCGCAGCGCCAGGTCGAGGTTGGACAGCGGCTCGTCGAGCAGGAACACGTCCGGCTCCCGCACCAGGGCGCGGGCCAACGCCACCCGCTGCCGCTCCCCGCCGGAGAGCTGCCCGGGCCGCCGGTCCAGCAGGGCGGCGCAGCCGACGGTCTCGGCGGCGGCGCGGGCCCGGTCCCGGGCGACGGCGCGGGGGGTGTCGCGCACCTCGAGGCCGAAGGCGATGTTCTCGGCGACGGTCAGGTGCGGGAAGAGGGCGTACGACTGGAACACCATCGACACGTTGCGCCGGCCGGGACGGTCGGCGGTGACGTCCCGGCCGGCGATGCGGACCCGGCCGGCGGTGACCGGTTCCAGGCCGGCGACCACCCGCAGCACGGTCGACTTGCCGGCCCCCGACGGGCCGAGCACCACCAGCAGTTCTCCCCGGGCGACGGTCAGGTCCACCTCGTGCAGCACCGTCGAGCCGCGGTAGGCGGCGGAGACGCCCGCCAGGGCGAGGCCGGGGTCGCTCACCCGTGCTCGCCGCGGGCGAACAGGGGGCGGGTCTGCTGGTCGAGGTCGCGGATCACGTCGTCGAGCCGGTCGCCCCGGTGCATGGCGTTCTCCAGGATGCCGTACGTCACGTCCTCGATCTCCGGCCAGGTGGAGACGGTGGGCAGCGCCCGGACGGTGGGGATGGCGTCGAGGAAGACCTTCGCGCTGCGCGGCGGCTGGGCCGGGCCGAGGAACGCCGGCGACTGCGACACCCCGATGTGGGACGGGACGGTGCGGCCGGTGGCGGCGATGATGCGCTGGCCCTCCTCGGCGATGGCGAACTCCAGGAACCGCCACGCGGCGTCCTTGCGCTTCGCGCCCCGGGTCATGCAGTACGCGTCCGAGTGCAGCACTCCGACCTGTTCGGTGTACACGGGCAGCGGGGCGACGTCCCACTCGAAGCCGGTGATGGAGCGGAACGTGGTGGTGGAGCGGCGGGAGCTCATCAGCATGGCGAGCCGCCCGTTGGCGAACCGCGACTCGTCGTCCTCGGCTTCGACCTCCTCGTCGGTGGGCACCACCCCGTACGCCAGCCGCAGGTCGACCAGGTTCTTCAGCGCCTCCCGGGCGGGCGGGGTGTCCAGGGTCAGGCGGGTCGGCCTCGCCGGGTCGTCGACGAGCTGGCCGCCGTTGGACCAGACGAACGGGGCGAGCCGGATGATGGACGGCTCGACGCCGAGGCCGTGCACGGCGGGGCGCAGCGCCGCGCCCTCGCTCTCGGTGGCCTTGACGACCACGCCACGGGAGTCGCGGGTCATCGCGGACGCGGTGGTGAGCAGGTCGTTCCACGTCCAGCCGGCCTTCGGCTCGGGCACGCCGTACTTCGCGAAGAGGGTGCGGTTGTAGTAGACGGCGAGGCTGGAGACGTTCTGCGGCAGGCAGAGCTGCCGGTCCCTCCACCGGAACGCGTTCCACGCCACCGGGTAGTAGTCGGCCGGGTCGACGGCCTGCGAGGCGGCGAGCCGGTCGTCGAGGGGCTCGATGACGTCCTTGGCGGCGAACTGGCCGTAGAAGCGGTAGTTCATCAGGAACAGGTCCGGCGGGGCGCCGCCGGCCACCGAGGTGGCGAGCCGGGCCAGCAGGTCCTTGCGGTCGCTGGCCTCGACGAGCTGCACGTCGGCGCCGGGACGCGCCTTCTCGTACGCCTCGACGAGGCTGCGGTAGGCGGCGAGTTCCTCCGGCGCGCCGAAGACCAGCAGCCGCACCGGGCCGTCGTCGGACGACCCGGAGCCGGAACCGCAACCGGTGGCGGCCAGCACGGCGGCGAGCAGCAGGGCGAGCAGCGCCTTCGGTCTCATCGTCGGTTCTCTCTCCGGTCGCATCGTCAGTCTCGTCCCGTCGGGTCGTCGTGGTGGAGGAAGCGCCGCTGGGCGAGCACGAAGACGGCCAGGGCCGGCACCGTGGCCAGCACCGCGCCGGCCAGGAACACCGGGAAGTTCGTCGGGTCCAGCACCGACAGGGAGCGCAGTGCCAGCGGCAGGGTGAACAGGTCGCGGTCGTAGACGTAGACCAGCGGGTCGAGGAAGTTCGACCAGGTGAGCACGAAGGTGAGCGCGGTGAGGCCGGCGGTGACCGGGCGGACCAGCGGGAGGGCGACCCGCCACCAGGTGCGCATCGGCGAGAGGTCCTCCACCAGGCAGGCGTCGTAGAGGTCCGCCGGCAGCGCCCGGAAGGCCAGGTAGTAGACCAGGACGTAGAGCGGCGAGGTGCCCAGCAACGCCGGGGCGATCAACGGCACCAGGGTATCGGTCAGGCCGAGCATCCGGAAGATCGCGAAGCGGGGCACCAGCAGCGCCGTGGCCGGCACCATCAGCGCCACCAGGGAGGCCGCCACGACGACGCCGGTGGTGCGCGGGGCGAGCCGGGCCAGCGCGAAGCCGGCCAGCGCGGCGACGAGCACGCTCAGCGGCACCGCGACGACCGCGACCAGGACCGAGTTGAGCGAGGCCCGCAGCAGCCCGCCCCACTCGACGGCCTGCTGGAAGCCGACGGTGGAGACCGGCTCCGGCACCAGCCGCGGCGTGGGCGGCGGGGGCAGGCCGGGCTCGGTGAGCGAGCCGGAGACCAGCAGCAGCAGCGGCGGGACGAAGACGAGCAGGACGAACGCCGCGCCGAGGGTGCGCCAGGCCCGGCCGGCCGCCTCGGGCAGCGGTGAGGGGCCGCTCGCGCGGCCCCTCACCCGGTCGTTGCCGATGGTCGACTTCCTCAGAGCGCGAGCTGCCAGGCGCCCAGGCCGTGCGAGGCGGCGTAGAGCACCCGCTTGCCGGGCACGACGGTCAGCCCGGCGACCTCGACGTTCGGCATGCCACGGGCCGCCTTCACCCAGGTCGTGCTGCCCCTGGCCAGCCGCAGGACACCGAAGTCGGTGGCCGCGTAGAGGTCGCCGGTGACGTCGTCGCGGACCAGGTCGGTGATCGGCTGGTCGCCGAAGTCGTACGACCGGTCGGCCCAGGTCGCGCCGGCGCCGGCCAGCTTCACCTCGAACGCGTGGCCGAGGGTGGCCGGGGTGTTCGAGTTGAACCCGCTGTAGGAGACCCATGCCCGGGCCGGGTCGGCCGGGTCGACGTGGATGCTGGTGACGAAGCGGTTGGGCGTGGCGGCGGTGTCGATCCGCGTCCAGGTGACCGCGGAGGCCGGCTCGGCATCGACGTTGCGGGACACGAACACCCGCCCGGTGCTGGTGGCCGCGTACGCGGTGGACGAGTCGGTGGCGACCCGCTCGACCACCGAGACGGCGCCGCCGGCCCGGTCGCCCCACGCGGCGTCGGTCAGGTTGACCGTGCCCAGCGGCGCGAAGTCGCCGCACTGCGCCTCGAAGGTGCCGGTCCAGGTGTTGCAGATCCGGTCGGCCTCCGCCAGGCTCCGGTCGCCCAGGCCGAACGTCTTGGTCCGGTAGACAGTGCGGGACGTACCGGCGAAGATCGTGCCGCTGACCTTCGGGTCGCTGACCACCGGGGCGTAGAACAGGGTGCCCGGGTGCCCGAAGATCGGGTCGGAGATCGAGATCCAGCTGCCCACGTCGCCGTTGTTGAAGTTCACCTCGGGCGAGGCGTCGTAGAAGGTGTGGAAGCGGAACTCCGGCTTGCCGACGTCGAAGCCGGACGCGCCGCCGTCACCGATCATCGTGTTGACCCAGCGGTTGCGCTGGCCCTTGTTCTCCCAGGTGCCGTTGTCCTGGGTGCCGCCCTGCAGCAGCGTGTGGTCGTGCGGGCTCGCCGACAGGCTGATGAACTGCAGCGTGTTCATGCCCTTGTTGATGCCGTCCAGCTTCGACGGGATCCGCGACAGCATCTGCTTGCAGCGGGCCTTCTGGGCGTCCGTGACGAGGTTGCGGTCCGGGTTGTCGCACCACGCCGACCGGTCCACGAACTGGCCGCTGGAGCGCATCACGCCGCCGTCGTTGGCCTCGAAGAACTGGTACGGGTTGCGCGGGTTGGTGACCAGCGCGTGCTGGTCGGGGTGCAGGCCGTTGGGGTGCAGCTCGTCGGTACCGTCGTAGGTCATGTCGGTGCCGCTGACCCCGGCGTCGGTGGACAGGACCACCGCCCGCTTGTGGGCGACCGTCTCGCCGTAGACGTAGGAGCCGCCGGTGTAGACGATGTCCGGATGCCCGGCCGGGGTGTGCACGAAGACGTCGTACCAGCACTGGCCGGTGCACTGGTTGTAGGTCGCGAAGCCCGGGTCGGCCGGGTTGGCGCTGGTCAGGTCGGTGAACGCGGGGGCACCGCCGGCCACGTCGTCGCTGCGGAACAGCCGCGAGTACGGGTTGCCGAGGTTGCCCTCGTAGACGTACATCCGGGTCTTGCCGTTCGGCAGGGCGGTCACGTCGATCGCGGCCCGGGTCTGGAAGACGGCCGGGTTCAGCGACGGCTTGATCTGCGTCCAGGTGGCGCCGGCGTCCGCCGAGCGCCACACGCCCCGGGCGTACGAGGAGGCGTAGACGACGTTCGCGTCGCGCGGGTCGAGCTTGACGTAGCGCACCCCGCGCGGCGAGCAGGCGGTGGTGTTGGCGTACTCCGCGGCGCTGCCGGTGCACTGGGTGGCGTCGGCCGAGCCGTTGTGGATGAACCTCCAGCTCGCGCCGCCGTCGGTGGACTTGTAGAGGCCCCACTTCTCGGCGTCGGGCACCGGCCGCGTGACGCCGGTGCAGCAGGAGCCGGACATGCCCCGCAGCGCCGTGGTGGTGGCGACGTAGAGGGTCCTCGGGTCGCCGGGCTTGATCGTGATCTCGCCGATCCCCTTGCCGGCCAAGGCGTCCTTGCCCAGCGGGCCCTTCCAGGTGACCCCGCCGTTGGTGGACTTGTAGAGGCCGACGCCGGCGACGCAGCCGGAGGCGCAGGTGTTCGCCTCGCCCGTGCCGACGTAGATGGTCAGGCCGGTCCTGTCGTTCCGGTCGATCTTGACCGAGCCGGCGGCGTTGATGCCGAGCGGCCCGCCCAGGTAGAACCACTTCGGCTCGGGCGCGAGGACGTTCAGGGTGCCCCAGACGCCGCCGCCGGCCGGCGTGACGTACGCCCGGCAGAGCAGGGCGTTGCAGTCCGGCGCGATGTCGATCGAGGTGACCCGGCCGCCCGCGACGTACGCGTTCGGCACGTAGTTGCCGGCGTTGCGGAACTCGGTGAACGGGTAGAGGGCCTCGCTCGGGCCGACGTTGACCCAGCCCCGGCTGCCGCCGGCGCGCCGCTCCGCGGCCGAGTACGCCGCCTTCGACCGGTCCATCTGGGCGATGCTGATCGTGTTGGCCGGGTACGCGCGCTCCAGGAACTCCTGCTGCGCGGCGTTGCCCGGGCCGTCCGGCGACATGCCGTCGTTGCCCGGCACGGCCTGGCGCAGCCGTTCCATGTGGGCGCCGAGCGCGCCGGGCATCTCCCCGTCGCCGGACGCGGCGGCGGGAGCCGGCACCTGGGCGCCGGCGAAATGGATTCCAACGAGACCGGTCGATGCCACCAGGGCACCGACCGCCAGTCCCACGAGCAGGTGGCGACGTCTGCGCTTCACGAGGGTCCCTCCGGCGGATAGGGGCCGCCGCACGGTCCTCCGGATTGGCGACCGTCGCTGGCAGCGTCCACGGTGGAGAATGGCAGAGCGCATCGACGTGGGCAATCCCCCGCATGGGCCGGGATCAACGTATGGCTGCATCCGCATGGAACGGGTAGTGCGGCACCATGCCAGCGCGTTACGAGAACTACCCGAAAATCGCCGTCGTCACCGGCGCCGACTCCGGCATCGGCAAGGCCTGCCTCGCCCACCGCCGCGTACGTCACCGGCGCGTCCTGGCCCGTCGACGGCGGCATGTTGCTGATGGGACCGCAGGCCAACGCGCTCACCTCCCACGACTGGCGGTCGGTGCGAAAGTGACGTGACGGCCGTCGACCGGACTGTCCAATCTCGAATCCTCTTGTAGGGTCTCCCCAGCTAGATCAACTACACGGGGAGATGTCGTGCGGACAGTCAGCAGGAGGACGTTCGGAAAGCTCGTCGGCGCTGCCGGCGCCGGTGCCGCCGGTGCCGGCACGCTGCTCCACGGGCCGGCGAGGGCGGCGGACGGGTGGGTCGCCACCGGCACCGCGGTTGCCGGGCTGAGCAGCTTCGACGACGCCATGAAGTCGTTCATGCAGGCGCGCGGTGTCAGCGCCGGGCAGCTCGCGGTGGCGTACAACGGCCGGCTCGTGCTGGCCCGGGGCTACGGCAACAACTCGGCGGAGACGATCCAGCCGACGTCACTGTTCCGCATCGCGAGCCTCAGCAAGTCGCTCACCGCGGCGGCGGTGCTCCGGCTGGCGCAGGACGGCCTGGTCGGCCTCGACGACCCGGTGACCTCGGTGCTGGACTTCATCCCGCCGACCGGGCAGTCCGTCGACCCGAGGCTGCCGCAGGTCACCCTGCGGCGGCTGCTGCAGCACCTCGGCGGCTGGGACCGGGACCTCACCTTCGATCCCCTGCACGGCCGGGACCACGTCATCGCGCAGGCGCTGGGCGTGCCGCTGGAGCTGCGCAAGGAGGACGTCCTGCGCTACATGGCCGGCCAGCCGCTGCAACACAACCCGGGCAGCACCGTGGCGTACAGCAACTACGGCTACTTCCTCGCCGGCCGCGTCGTCGAGAAGGTCACCGGCCTGTCCTACGAGGCGTACGTCAAGCAGAAGCTCCTCGCGCCGTTGGGCATCGCTCGGATGGCGCACGGGAAGGCCCTGACGCGGCTCGCCGGCGAGGTCAGCTACCGGTCGCAGTACACCGGGCGCACCGTGCTGGACGACTCGGGCACCATCGTGCCGGCCCCGTACGGCACCTTCAGCATGAGCCTGCGCGACGCCAACGGCGGGTGGGTCGCCTCGGCGGTGGACATGGTCCGCTGGGCCACCATGCTCGACGGGGCCGGTGGCGTGCTCGACGGCGCCTCGCTGGCCAAGGTCACCGCGGTGCCTTCGACCGGCGTGAACGGCAACGGCTGGTACTACGGCCTCGGCTGGGCCGTGCGCCCCTTCGCCACCAGCGGCGGGACGAAGTACAACATCTGGCACACCGGCAGCCTGGCCGGCACCTACACCCTGCTGGTCAAAAGCTACCAGGGCATGAGCTGGGCGGCGCTGTTCAACCAGCGCGACGATCCCTCCGGCCTCAACTACGGCGACATCGACGGCGCGCTGTGGGCCGCCTCCCGCCAGGTGACCAGCTGGCCGACGCACAACCTCTGGTCGACGCACTTCAGCCCGTGGAGCACGGTGGTGGACAACACCACGGCCGGGCGCTTCACCGCCAGCAGCAACTGGGCCGTCTCGTCCAGCCTCACCGGCCGGTACGGCACCAGCTACCGTCGGGCCGTCCCGGTCGCCGCCAGCGACGTCGCCTGGTACAAGGTCGACGTCCCCGAGACCGGCACCTACCGGGTCGACGTCTGGTACCCGGCGTCCACCGGCAACAGCGCCGCCACCCCCTACATCGTGGCCACCTCGACGGGCAACAAGACGGTGCACGTCGACCAGCGGAGCAACGGCGGGAAGTGGTCCTCGCTGGGCACCTTCACCCTCGCCCGGGGCGACGGCAACAAGGTGGGTGTGAGCCGGTGGACCTCGGGCACCGGCTACGTGGTCGCGGACGCCGTACGCGTCACCCGGGTCTGAGCGTTTCGTGGCGGGGCGGGCGGGGCCCGACGCGCGCTCTGCGCTGGTGGCCCGGCCCGCCGGGCGGGCCACCAGCGCCGCGCGGGACAATGGGAGGTCCGCCCGCGTCCCGGCGAGTGGAAGGGTCACGATCGGCAGGAGAACGGTCAGCGTGTCGGAAACACCCCGGTCGTCATCGTCGGCGGCGGACGACCTGCGCGCCGACTGCGCCCGATGCTTCGGGCTCTGCTGCGTCGCGCCCGCCTTCTCCGCGTCGGCCGACTTCGCCATCGACAAGCCGGCCGGGCGCCCCTGCCCGAACCTGGGGGCCGACTCGCGCTGCGGCATCCACGCCGACCTGCGCGAGCGGGGCTTCCCCGGCTGCACCGTCTTCGACTGCTTCGGCGCCGGGCAGCGGGTGGCCCAGCACACCTTCGGCGGGCGGGACTGGCGCGACGCGCCGGAGACCGCGGCGAGCATGTTCGACACGTTCGCGGTGATGCGGCCGCTGCACGAGCTGCTCTGGTACCTGACCGAGGCGCTCACGCTGCGCCCGCCGCAGCCGCTGCGCGACGAGCTCGTCGGCGCGCTCGCCGAGACCGAGCGGCTGACCCGGGAGTCCCCCGAGACGCTGCGGGCGCTCGACGTGGACGCGCACCGGGGGCGGGTCAACCCGCTGCTGTCGCGCGCCGGGGACGCGGCCCGGTCGCGGGGCGGCCGGGCCGGTGCGGACCGGCGGGGCGCCAAACTGTTCGGCGTCGACCTGCGCCGGGTCGACCTGCGGCGAGCGAACCTGCGCGGGGCGCTGCTGATCGGGGCCGACCTGCGCGGCGTCGACCTCGGCCTGGCCGACCTGACCGGCGCCGACCTGCGCGGGGCGGACCTGCGCGGCGCGGACCTGTCCGGCAGCCTGTTCCTGCACCAGTCGCAGCTCGACGCGGCCCGGGGCGACCAGCGCACCGCGCTGCCGCCCGGCCGGACGCGCCCCGGGCACTGGTCGCCGCTGGCGCTCACCCCGGTGCGCCGCGCGCCGCGCTCCCCCGGGCGGCCCGGCCGTCCCACCCGGCGACACTGACTCCCTCCTGCCCACCGGCCGACGTTTCACCCCGTCGGCGCCGGGTAGCCGGGACCGAACGGCACGGCGGCGACGGGGAGGCAGCGGTGGGGTATCGGGCACGCGACGGCGAGCTGCCGGTCGACCCGGCGCACGCCGAGGACGAGGCCGGCCAGGCCCGGCTGGTCCAGGTCGGGGCGGACACCGACGTCCCGGCGCCGGACGACACGACGGCGAAGCCCGACCTGGTCACCGAGGACGACGGGTCCGGCGTGGCCGGCGGCGCGTCGGGCAGTTCCAGCGGCGGGTCCGGCATGCCGGGTCACCCGGACGCGGCGCGTTGAGCCCGGGACCGGGCGTTTGCGATCACCCCACGGGGGCAGGAGGGGCGGCATGACCGAACAGAACCGTACCGACCGGGCCGCCACCGACGAGCCGGACGGCGCGAGCGCCATGCAGGCGTCGCTGCGTCCGCCGGGCGAGTCCCTGCACAGCACCGACGACACCGGCGACGACTTCGCGGACCTGCCGGCCGAGGACCGGCGCTCGGCCCGGGAGGTCAGCCGCGCCGGCTACGACGTGGCCGACGTCTCCGGCACCGTCGACCCGAACCGCGAATAGTGTCGGCGGTCCCGGCCGCTGACCGTGTCAGCGGCCGGCCGGGACCGCGGCGGCGCGGGCCTCGGTCATGCCGCGGTTGGCCAGCGCGTCGGCGCGCTCGTTCTCCGGGTGGCCGTTGTGCCCCTTCACCCACAGCCACGTGACCCGGTGCCGGGCGCACGCGGCCTCCAGCCGCTGCCACAGGTCGGCGTTCTTGACCGGTTGCTTCGCGGCGGTCCGCCAGCCGTTGCGCTTCCACGAGGCGAGCCAGCTGGTGATGCCGTTGCGCACGTACGTGCTGTCGGTGTGCAGCTCGACGGTGACCGGCCGGGTCAGGCTCTCCAGGGCCTGGATGGCGGCCATCAGCTCCATCCGGTTGTTGGTGGTCGGGGTCGCCTCGCCGCCGCAGATCTCCCGTTCGTGCGCGCCGTAGCGCAGCACCACGCCCCACCCGCCGGGGCCGGGGTTGCCGCTGCACGCCCCGTCGGTCCAGATCTGCACGACCCTGCCGGTCGTCTCGTCCGCCATGTCGGCAACCTACCGAATCCCGAACGGCTCTCCCGCCGTCGGGGCAGCCGACCCGGCGCCGCGGCTGTCGATGCACGGACGGGAGGGCCGGCCCGGCCGCCACGCCCACGAGGGCAACAGACGCACGCCGTCAGCCGTCGGCGTCGGTCCGGCCGCTCCGCACCGGCGGCGGGACCGTCCACGTCGCCGACCGGCGAGCCGGGTCGAGGCGGTCCCGGAGCCGGGCGACGACGTCGCCGGCGGCGGCGGCGACCATCGGCAGCAGCCGGGTGGAGCTCATCACCGCCAGTTCCTCCGCCGGGGTGGTGGCGCCGTCGAGGAACCGCAGCACGCGCTCGGCCGGGTTGCGGTCGAAGAGCCGGTCGAAGAACTCCGGCCCACCGACGCCGCCGGCGTCCAGCGCCCGGAGCGCGACCGAGTCCATCCAGCGGTGCCGGCGGGGGTACGCGGGCCCGGGCACCGGCGGCCGGCCGGCGGCGAGGGCAGCCGCGACCTGCTCGGCCTGGCGGCGCATGGCGGAGAAGGTGAAGCCGGTGGAGGGCCGGGTGGCGCCGCCCGCCGTGCCGAGGCGGACCACCCGGGGCGAGGGCCGGGCGTCGAACGGGCCGTCGGTCATGGGGATCACGCCGTTCTCCACCTCCCGTACCCGCAGCTGCGCCGGGTCGAGGCCGAGCAGGTCGCGGTAGCCGGCCAGCGCGGCGTCGTACCCGGCGTCGCTGAGCAGGTCGGGTGAGAACTCCGTGTACTCCACCAGGGCGTACCGGTCGCTGACCGGCAGGACGTAACCGAACGACACGCCCCGGGCGGGCTGCGGGGTGCGGAAGTCCATCAGGACGGCCCGGGCCGGGTCGAAGACCGGCGCCTCGGACTCCAGCCACCAGCCCCGGAAGTGCTGGAGCCAGTTGGTGCGGCCGGGCCGGCGGGGCGGCCGGGGCCGGGAGTCCAGCACCCAGGACGCGCGGAGCGCCGGCCGGCCCCCGCCGACGTGCACCGTGACGTGCCCGCCGTCGTCGTGCAGGCTGTCGACGGGCGCGACGATCCGCCGTACGCCGAGCCGCCGCTCGGCCTCGGCAGCCCGGTCGTAGACCGGGCCCGAGCGCAGCATGGCGTACCGCAGGGGGGCGAGGTCCAGGACGCGGCGGCCGGCGGGCGTCGCGACCTCGACCTGTCGCCAGCTCGCGGCCAGCAGCGGGTCCAGGTCGTTGCCGGGGTGGTCCCAGAACGCCCAGGTGCGGTCCTGGCCGCGCCGGTGGACCGGGTCGACGACGGCGACCCGCAGGTCACGCACACCGTGCCGGTCCAGGGCGGCGAGCACCAGCGACGCGGCACCGCCGCCGCCGACCAGGGCCAGGTCGACGTCCAGCGGTGCGGAGGCGGTCACGCCGACCACGCTGCCACACCCTCCTCGACGACCGGCCACCGGCCGGCCGGGCCGGCGGTCGCGGGCACCCGCCGGGTGCCGCGCGGCGGTAGGGTGCCGGCGGTCGCCCCGCCGGGCGACGGGCACCGTCGCCACCACCGGAGGGTCCGCACCGCATGAGCACCACGGCCGCCAACGCGCTCACCGCCCGCTGGGCGTCCAGCCTGGACGGGGAGCAGACCGTCCTGTCCGGTGCGGGCGTGTACCCGCTGCTGGCGCTGCTCGCACCCTACGCCGCCGGGCCGGCCCGCGACGAGTTGCTCGCGGTCGCCCCCGAGCCGGCCCGGTTCGACCTGGACCGCTCCCCCACCACCCGGCTCGCGCTCGCCACCTGGGCACGGCGGGACCTCCGGCTGACCGACCGGTGGCTGCGGGAGGTGCCGGCGGCCATGCGCGGGGAGTTGACCGGCGACGAGGCGCAGGACCAGCGGGCCCTCGACGAGTGGGCCGCCACCCACACCGACGGCCTGGTCCCCCGGATGCCGGTGCAGGTCACCCCGGACACCGCGATGGTCCTGGCCAGCGCGCTGTCGCTGCTGACCGAGTGGGCCGAGCCGTTCCGGGACGCCCGGTGCGAACCGGCCGGCGGGCCGTGGCGGGGCCGCCGGCTCGCCGGGCTGGGCCGGCTGAGCCACGACCTCGACGCGCTCCGGGTCGCCGACACCGCCGCCGGCCCGCTGAGCCTGCTGACCGTGCGCGGCACCGCCGACGTCGACGTGGTGCTCGCCCTGGGCGCGCCCGGGCGCACGGCGGCGGAGGTGCTGCCCGCCGCGATCGGCGGCCTCGGCGCGCCGTCCGCGCTGCCCGTCGCCGCCGGACCCGGGGTCACCGAACAGGTCGTGGACGCGTACGACGACCGGCCGGAGCTGTACGTCTCCACGGTCGGCTTCACCGTCTCCGCCGACCACGACCTGCTGAAGCGGCCGGCGACGTTCGGCCTGGCGACCGCGACCGGGGACGGCGACCACTTCCCCGGCATCGCCCGGCTCCTGTCCGTCTCGCAGGCGCGGCAGAGCGCGACGGCCACCTTCAGCGCGACGGGCTTCCGCGCCGCCGTGGTCACCGCCCTCTCCGTGCGGGCGGGTTCCGCCCCGCCGCGACTCACCGCACGCAGGCGGCGGGTGCGCCTCGACGTCGACCGTCCGTTCGGGTTCCTCGCCGTGCACCGGTTCACCGGGCTGGTGCTGCTCGCCGGCTGGGTGACCGATCCCACGGTGCGGGGCTGAGGACGGGCTCGCCGACGCCGGCGGTCTACCGTGCAGCCATGGCGAACACCGACCCCGATCTGGCCATCGCCGCGGCGGAGGCCGGCGCGGCCGTCGTACGGGCCTACTACGGCGGCACGTTGGACCGGTTCGACAAGGGCCCCGGCGACTTCGCCACCGTGGCCGACCTGGAGTCGGAGCAGGCCATCCTCGACGTCCTGCGCGGTGCGCGGCCGGACGACGCCGTGCTGGGGGAGGAGAGCGGGCACGGCGGCTCCCGTTCGGCGGCCCGGACCTGGCTGGTCGATCCGCTCTGCGGCACGCTGAACTACGCGGCGCGGACCCCGCTCGCCGCGGTGAACGTGGCGTTGCGCGTCGACGCGGAGATCACCGCCGCGGCGGCCGCCGACCCGCTCGCCGGGGAGCTGTTCTGGGTCGGGGACGGCCGCGCCCACGTGCGCCGCGACGGCGTCGACGAGGCCCTGGTGCCGTCGGCCCGGTCGCGGCTGGTGGACGTCGACCTCGACCCGCCGTTCCCGAACGCGCCCGTGTTCGACGCGCTGCGGCTGCTCGCCGATCCGGAGTTCGCCGCGCGGTTCCGTCCCCGGGTGCTCTCCACGACGCTGGCGCTGGCGTGGGTGGCCGCCGGGCGGCGGGCCGCGTACGTCACCGACCGGGACGTCCGGGACAGCGTGCACTTCGCCAGCGGCATCGCCCTGTGCCAGGCCGCCGGGTGCGTGGTGACCGGCCTGAGGGGACAACCCCTGCACACCGGCGTCGGCGGGCTGCTCGTCGCGGCGGACGCGGAGACGCACGCCGCCCTGCTGGCCCTGGTCGACCGGCAGTTCCGCGCGGCACCGGAGCGGGCGGCTGTCCTGCCCTGACCGGCACGCCGGCCGACCGGGCGGCTGTCCTGCCCTGACCGGCGCGCCGGCCGACCGGGCGGCGCGTCAGGTGCTCAGCGGTCCCCCGCCCGGGTGCGGTAGACGACCAGCCGGCGCAGCGGGCCGGACTCGACGTCCGGGTCGTCGAAGTCGTCGGCCGGGTCGGTGGTCATGCCGAGGCGGCGCATGACCGCCTGGGAGCGTACGTTCGTCGCGGTGGTGATCGCCAGGATCTCCGGCAGTCCGACGGTGTCGAAGCCGTACCGCAGGACGGCCCGGGCCGCCTCGGTGGCGTAGCCGTGGCCCCAGGCGGGGCGGGCGAGCCGCCACCCGGCCTCCACCCCGCTGACCGGGAGCCCGTCGTCGACGCGGTCCAGGCCGGCGAAGCCGATGAACCGGCCACCGTCGCGGACCTCGACGGCCCAGAAGCCGTAGCCGAGCGTGTCGATGGCGGCCTGGAACGACCGCGCCGAGGCGGCGGCCTGCTCGGCGCCGAGCAGCGGGCCGAGGTGCTCGCGCACCTCGGGGTCGGCGTTCATCGCCGCCCACGGGGCGAGGTCGGAATCCCGCCAGCTCCGCAGCAGCAGCCGTTCGGTCCTGATCTCCGTCACCGGGCGACCCTACCGGCCCCGCCGACACCCGGCACGCGGGATTCGCGCGACACTGGCGCGCTGCTGGCCGCCGGCCACCCACCACCGTCTGGCTCCGTACGACGGCCCGGGCCGCGATGAGCCAACAATGTTACGCAGCCATTGACAGTAATTATTTACATATGTCACCTTAAATGCGTACTGCCACGGGGGCGGTACGCACGGGGAGGTCTATTACATGTTGAAGAAAGTCGTCGCCTCAGCTGCGGTTGTCGCCTCATCGCTGGTCGCCGGCGCACTGGTGGCCCCGATGGCCGCCCAGGCCAGCACTCGTTACGGGTGCACCTATCCGCGCGTGTGCTTCTACCTCACCCCCGGGGACTGGACGGCACAGCGGCCGACTGCGGCGTATCAGGACGTTACCAGCACCTGGCAGACTCTCGGCTCGTCCAGCCGTGGCTCCGCCTACGCCTTCAACTCCCGCAACGACGACGTCGCCTACTTCCACTTCACCAACGGCAGGCAGGTATGCCTCCGCCCGGACAGCCCGCTCTACCTGTCCCAGTACGGCACCGTTGACAAGATCCGGATTTCCAGTTCGTCAACCTGTTAGCCCCGACCTTTCCTGAGGGCCGCCCGGCCGGTAGGCCGGGAACGCGAAAGTGCCTTCCGGGCTGGCACGACGAGATTGTTCGAGGTCTCATCCGCCTGTTCCGGAGGCACTTTTCCGTGCCGGTCGAACACCTCGCCACCGGTTCGGTGCGTACAGGGCGCCGGCGGCGGCACGGACGAGACCGGCCCGCCCCCGCGCATCGTCCCCGCCACGGGCCGAGACCGACCCAGGCCCAGACAGCCCGGCACTGACGGCATCGGCCCCGGCCAACCCTCGCGGGCGGGCCGTGCCGGCATTTCCGCTGCTCCCTCCGCCTCCGGGGTGGACACGTGACGGCAACGAGGATTTCTCATTTTCACCGGATCGGGGGTCCAACCCTCCTAGGGTTGGTCACACCGGTGCTAGTCACGGAGTTGGCCACCCGAACGACGTCCCACGCAGTCAGCGGACGAAAAGTGAGGGAGACGCGCATGAAGGTCACAACAGTTCTCGTATCGGCGGCGGTCGGCGTGGGCCTCAGCACGCTCCTGCTCCCGGGCGCCGCGCTGGCCGACACCGTCGTGTCACCGGCCACCACCCCGGTCGGCGGGACGGTCGTGCTCACCGCGACGACGTGCAACCCCAAGTCCGGCGACGCGATCTTCCACGTCACCGGGCCGAACCGCGACCAGAACGTCCGGTCCACCACGGCGGCGGCCGGCGGCGGGCTGAGCGCGGAACTCTTCACCGCCGGCTTCACCCTGGGCACCTACACGGTGACCGCGACCTGCGGCGACGGCAGCTCGGCCGGCAGCGCCACGTTCACCGTCACCCCGATCGGCGGCGCCCAGGCCGGCGGCCGCGACGACACCGACGGGGCCGGCGCGCTCGCCGCCGGTGGCGTCCTGCTCGGCTCCGCCGCCGGAGGCGCCCTGATCCTGGCCCGCCGCCGACGCCACATGGCCGGCGCCACGCTCTGACCGACGGCCGAGCCGTCCATCCCCGCGACGGGTGCCCGCACCGGTGAACGCCGGAGCGGGCACCCGGGCGAACGCGTACGGAGGTGGGAACGTGTCCTGGCGCAGGCCCGGGTGGGCGGTCGCGGTCGTCGCCCTGCTCGGCACCACCGGGCTCGGCCTGGTCACCGCCGGGGTGGCGACGACCCCGCCGCGCCCGCCCCGGCCCGGGGCCGCCGATGCGCCACCCGGGGCCCGCCCCGCGCCGTCGGTGCCGCCGCTGGGCCGGGCCGAACCGGTGGACGTGCGGATCCCGGCCATCGACGTGCGGGCCCCGATCGTCCCGGTGGGCGCCGACGCCGACGGGCACCTGGAGGTGCCACCGCTGGACCGGCCCACCCTCGCCGGCTGGTACCGGCACGGAGTCAGCCCCGGTGAGACCGGCAACGCGGTGATCGTCGGGCACGTGGACTCCGCCGCCGGGCCGGCCGTCTTCTTCGACCTCGGCCGGCTCCGGGCCGGCGACACGGTGCGGATCACCCGCGCCGACGCCAGCGTCGCGACCTTCGCCGTCGACGGTGTCGCGTCGTACCCGAAGGACCGCTTCCCCACCGACCTGGTCTACGGCCCCAGCGGGGCGGCCGGCCTGCGCCTGATCACCTGCGGCGGCCGGTTCGACCGGCGCGTCGGCGGTTACGTCGACAACGTCGTCGTCTTCGCCACCCGGGTGCCGTGACCCAGGATTCGCCGGGCCCGAGTACGGTGTCCGCGCGGATGCCGGCGACGCGGAGGTGGACGGGTGGCGCAGCGGGTGAGGGAGCGGCTGCGGTTGTCGGCCGTGTTCGACCGGCTGCTCGGCCGGCCGGTCCCCGGGCAGCGCGAGCGGGAGCCCCGACGGTCCAACCCGGACGCCGTGGTGGACTGCGCCGTCTACGTCGACGGACGGCGCGAGCCGGGCCGCCCGCACTACGCCGACGCGTACGCCCGCAGTCGCCGCAGCCGCGGCGCCTTCGTCTGGTTGGGTCTGCACGAGCCGGACCCGGCGGTGATGGCGGCGGTCGGCCGCACGTTCCGGCTGGACGACCTGACGGTCGAGCAGGCGCTCGCCGACGGCCACCGCCCCACGGTGCGGCGCGACGGCGGCGTGACCCTGCTGGTGCTGCGCACCGCCGGGTACGTGGAGCACGCCGAGCTGACCGACACCTCGGAGGTGATCGACACCGGGGACGTGATGGTGCTGCTCGGCGACCGCTTCGTCATCACCGTGCGGCACGGCGCCGCGGGCGCGCTCACCCCGGTCCGCGCCGACATCGAGCGCCGCCCGGCAGTGCTCGCGGAGGGCCCGTGGGCGGTGGCGTACGCGGTCTGCGGCCGGATGGTCGACCTCTACCTGGAGGTCGCCGGGCACGTGGAGCGGGACCTGGAACGGGTCGAGGAGACGGTCTTCGCGCGCGACCGGTCCGCCGACATCCAGCACATCTACCAGCTCAAGCGGGAGATCGTGGAGTTCAAGCGGGCGGTGCAGCCGTTGCAGGCGCCGCTGCGGTCGCTGCTCGACGAGCGCCCCGACAACCCGCCGCGCGGCCTGCGCCGCCGGTTCGTCGACGTGGACGCCCGGCTGACCCGGGCGGTGGACCGGGTCGCCGCCTACGACGACCTGCTCAACTCGATCCTGCAGTCCCGGTTGGCGCAGCTCGCGGTGGACCAGAACAACGACATGCGCAAGATCGCCGCCTGGGCCGCCATCGCCGCCACCCAGACCGGGATCGCCGGGATCTACGGCATGAACTTCGCCACCATGCCCGAGCTGAACTGGCGCTACGGCTATCCGGCCGCGCTGGGCCTGATGGCACTGGTCGCGGTCACCCTGCACCGCCTCTTCCGCCGCTCCGGCTGGCTCTGAGCGGAGGTCGCCACCCGCCCGGTCAGGCCGAGCCGGAGGTTCCCCGGCAGTGGCCCGCGAGTTGGCCTGACCGTCGGCCGCTACCCTCGCCCACGTGATGTGGCAGCGGTACGTGGCGGTGGGCGACAGCACCACCGAGGGGCTCGACGACCCCGACGGTGCCGGCGGCTACCGGGGCTGGGCCGACCGGTTCGCCCTCGCGGTGGCCCACGCGCAGGGCGGCCTGGAGTACGCCAACCTGGCGATCCGGGGACGCACCACTGCCCGCATCCGCGCCGAGCAGCTGCAACCCGCCCTCGACCTCGCGCCGGACCTCGCCACCGTGGTGGCCGGGATGAACGACGTGCTGCGCCCCTCCTTCGACGCCGACCGGGTCGCCGAGGACGTCGGGGCCATGCAGCGGGCGCTGGTCGGGCAGGGCGCCACGGTGCTGACCTACACCCTGCCCGACCCGGTGCCGGTGATGCCGCTGGCGCGCCCGCTGCGCGGCCGGATGCTCGCGCTGAACGCCGCGCTGCGCGCCGTGACCGCCGAGACCGGGGCCGCCCTGCTGGACCTCGGCGCCCACCCGGTCGCCTCGGACCCTCGGCTGTGGAGCGACGACCGGCTGCACGCCAACAGCGCCGGCCACGAGCGGATCGCCGCCGCGCTCGCGCACACCGTCGGGCTGCCGGAAACCGACGACGGTTGGACGCGCCCGCTGGAGACCGCACCGCGCCGTCGGCGCCACGAGGTGCTCCGCGCCGAGCTGGCCTGGACCCGCCGGCACCTGCTGCCCTGGCTGGTCCGGCACGCGCGCGGGCGGTCCTCCGGCGACGACCGGGTCGCCAAGCGACCCGTGCCGCTGCCGATCGAGCTGCCCCGATAGCGATGACCGAGAACACAGCAACTGAGGAGTTGCACCATGCCGGGTGACCTAGACACGTTTCACGGCCTACCGGTCGTCGACTTCACCAGTGACGGTGACCTACAGGAAGCAGCGTCGGTGGCATGGCGCGTGAGTGGTGGCGGGTGCGACAGCGACCAGAGCTTCGCGGAGACGTGGCAGCAGTTCCTCCAGGCGGTCGACCTCGCCGGGGTACGGGCCCTGGTATTCGGCGGCTGGGCGGACACATATGAGTTCGACCCCGCGCCCATTCTCGGCCTGGCCGTCGCCGCAGCGGACCGACTGACCGGCCTGCGAGCCTTCCACTTCGGGGACATCTCCTACGAGGATTGCGACATCTCCTGGATCCGGCAGACCGATGTGACCCCCCTGCTGAGCGCCTATCCTCTGCTGGAGCGGTTCGAAGCGCGCGGCGGGCCAGGCATGGCCGTCTCACCGCTGCGCCACACTTCGCTGCAGTACCTGGAGTTCGAGAGCGCTGGCCTTCCGGCCCAGGTGGCGCGCGGACTCTGCGCCTCCGAGTTGCCCGCGCTGAAGGAACTGGAGCTGTGGCTCGGAGTCCGGGATCGCGGGGGCGACACCACCGTTGCTGACCTGGCAGCACTGCTCTCCGGCGAACGCTTCCCTGCGCTGCGTCACCTGGGACTGCTCAACAGCATGCTGCAGGACGAGATTGCCGCGGCGGTCGCCGAGGCTCCCGTCGTCGCACAGTTGCGGTCCCTGGCCCTGTCCATGGGCGCCCTGTCGGACACCGGCGCCGCGGCGCTTCTCAACGGCCGGCCCCTCACTCACCTGAGGTGGCTCGACCTCCAGCACCACTACGTCAGCGCGGCCATGATGCGTCGGCTGCGGGATGCCCTGGAGCCTTCCGGGGTCGAAATCGACCTCAGCGACGGTAGGGAGGACCCGGGCGACAGCAAGTGGCGCTACGTCGCGCTCCCCAAATGACATGTCGGCGGTCGTCATTGCGAGGGTTCCAGTCCGTCGACGCTCGGGGAAAGTCCCTGCGAGCCTGACCGACCGATCGGCCCACCGGCAGGGCCGATTTCCGTCGCGCCGACTGGTCCGATCCGGCCCGCGCCACGCGCCCGCGTGTACCGGCCGGCCGGACGCCCAGCACCTGCCGGCGTTTGACCGCCGGGGCCGGGGGAAGACGGTGCGCCCAGGGCCGATTCCCGAGGAGCGACGATGGCGGACGCAGGACGGGCCAGGAAGGCAACCGGGGCGCGCAAGGCCCCGATGAAGCGGACGGCGGCGGCGAAGAAGGTGGCGACGGCCACGAAGCGGGCCACCGGGACGACCGCGGCCAAGACCCCGGGTGAGAAGCCGACGTCGACGACGCCCCGGGTGGCCCGGAAGAAGGCCACCTCCGCCACGGCGACCCCCGCCCGCGCCCGGAAGGCGCCGGCCACGGGCGCGCCGGCGAAGAAGGCGCCCGCGAAGAAGACGGCGAAGGCCGCCGCGACCCGTGCCGGCGCGGCCGCGAAGGCGCCGGCCCGCAAGGCGACGACCATGGAGTCCTTCGGCAACCGGCGGACAGCCCGGACGAGCGGCCGCTGACCCGGCCCGCACGGCGGGTGCTCCGGCAATGGACCGCACCCGTCGGCGTGCGGCGCCGGGGCGGACGCCCGCGCGCGGGGTCCGGACGCCGGTCGCGGCGGGCCGTCGGCCAGAATGGGCCCGTGGCGACCAGACCCCGCCGGAGCGCGGCCGACGACCCCGACCGGACCTGCCCGTGCGGCTCCGCCCAGCCGTACGCGCAGTGCTGCGGGCGACTGCACCGGGGCGAGGCCGACGCGGCGACCGCCGAGGCGCTGATGCGCTCGCGGTACAGCGCCTTCGCCGTCGGCGACACCGCGTACCTGCTGCGCAGCTGGCACTCCTCGACCCGGCCGCGCCGGCTCGACCTGGAACCCGGCCAGCGCTGGACGGGGCTGGAGATCGTCGACGCCGACCGGGGCGGGCTCTTCGACGCCACCGGCGTCGTCGAGTTCCGCGCCCACTACCGCGCCGGCGGCCGGCCGGGGACGCAGACCGAACGCAGCCGGTTCGTCCGCGAGGACGGGCGCTGGGTCTACCTCGACGCGCTGCCGGGGTGACGCCCGGTCGCGGGGCCGGGGCGCCGCGACCGGGCCGTGGCTACCCGCTGGTGGCGACGCCGGTGTGCAGGCGGAGCCCGTCGACCGCCGCCGAGACGAGTTCGTCCGGCGTCAGCGAGCCGTCGAGCACCAGCACCGACTCGTCCGGATGGGGCTGCTCCAGGGTGGCCAGCTGCGACTCCAGCAGGCTCGCCGGCATGTAGTGCCCGGCACGCCGGGCCAACCGGTCCCGGATCACCTCGGCCGGCCCGTCCAGGTGGACGAACTCGACGCTCGGCGGCCCCTGGCGCAGCACGTCGCGGTAGGAGCGCTTCAGCGCCGAGCAGGCCAGCACCGTCGACACGCCCTCGGCGGAGCGGTCCGCCATCCACGCGGCCAGGTTGCGTAGCCAGGGCAGCCGCGCGGCGTCGTCCAGCGGCACGCCGGCCCGCATCTGCTCCACGTGGGCCGGCGAGTGGAACTCGTCCGCCTCGGCGAAGGTCAGTCCGGTACGGGCGCTGATGCCCCGGGCCACGGTCGTCTTGCCCGCCCCGGAGACCCCCATCACGACCACGTGCCGGGTCGCGGCCGCGCCGCTCCGGCGGCTCTCACCAGTCATGGACGGTTCCGTCCTTGAGCCGGTTGAACGGCAGGTAGGCCGGCACGTAGGGGAACTTCGCGGCGGCTTCCTCGTCGAGTTCCACGCCGAGCCCCGGCTGCTCGCCCGGGTGCAGGTAGCCGTCGGTGAAGGTGAACGACTGCCGGAAGACCTCGTTGGTGAGCGGCCCGTGCTGCATGTACTCCTGGATGCCGAAGTTGTGGATGGCGAGGTCCAGGTGCAGCGCGGCGGCCATGCCGACCGGCGAGATGTCGGTCGGGCCGTGGATGCCGGACTTGATCTGGTACTGGGCGGCGAAGTCGAGCAGCTTGCGCATGGCCGTGATGCCGCCGGTGTGGGTGACGGCGGACCGGACGTAGTCGATCAGCTGCTCGCGGATGAGGGTCTGGTAGTCCCACACCGTGTTGAAGATCTCGCCGATGGCCAGCGGGGTGGTGGTGTGGTGGCGGACCAGCCGCAGCGCCTCCTGGTTCTCCGCCGGGGTGCAGTCCTCGAGCCAGAACAGGTCGTACGGCTCCAGGGCCTTGCCCAGCTTCGCGGCCTGGATCGGGGTCATCCGGTGGTGGCCGTCGTGCAGCAGCGGCAGCTCCGGGCCGAACTCGTTGCGGACCGCCTCGAAGACGCCGGGCAGGTGCCGCAGGTAGGCGCGGGTGTCCCAGTCCTCCTCGGCCGGCAGCGGGGTGCGCTGCGCCGGCTCGTAGTCGTACCGCTTGCCGTCGGCGCTGGGCTGGGCGGCGACGCCGTAGACGGCGTTGATGCCCGGCACGGAGGTCTGCACGCGGATCGACCGGAAGCCGAGCTCCAGGTGCCGGCGGATCGAGTCGAACAGCTCCGGGATGTCGCGGCCGGAGGCGTGGCCGTAGGCCATGATGCCGGTGCGGGAGGCCCCGCCCAGCAGCTGGTACAGCGGCATGCCGGCGGCCTTGGCCTTGATGTCCCACAGCGCCACGTCCACCGCCGCGATGGCCGCCATGGTGACCGGCCCGCGCCGCCAGTACGCCGAGCGGTACAGGAACTGCCAGGTGTCCTCGATGCGGTGCGGATCGCGGCCGATCAGCAGCGGGACGACGTGGTCGCGCAGGTACGAGGCGACCGACAGTTCGCGGCCGTTGAGGGTGCCGTCGCCCAGGCCGGTGATCCCGTCGTCGGTGGTGATCTTCAGGGTGACGAAGTTGCGGTCGGGGCTGGAGACGATGACGTCAGCGGCGACGATCTTCACGGGATGCCTTTCTTCTACAGGTGCGCGGGGCGGCTAACGGAGGACGCTGCCCGTCTCGTGGCCGTCGAGAAGGGACAGTTCGGCGCGGCGGGGCAGCCCTTCGCAGTCGCCTCGGCTGGAGACCGCGAAGGCGCCGAGGGTGGCCGCGCGGCGCAGGCGACCGGCCAGGTCGAGCCCGTCGAACCAGCCGGACAGGTAGCCCGCGGTGAACGCGTCCCCGGCGCCGACGGGGTCGACGGCGGTCACGGTCAGCGCCCCGACGTGCTGGACGCCGTCCGGGGTGTGCGCCCGGGCCCCGTCGGCGCCCAGCTTGACCAGGACGGTGTCCACGCCCCGCCCGAACAGGTCCGCCACGACCGTGGACTCGTCGGCGCCCGGGTCGCCGACGAGGTCGAGCTCGTCGGCGGAGGCGATGACGATCGAGGCGTACGCCGCCAGCGGGGTGAGCACCTCGCGGGCGGCGTCCCGGGACCAGAGGCGGGCGCGGTAGTTGACGTCGAGGCAGACGGGGATGCCCGCCTCGGCCGCGGCCTCGGCGGCCCAGCGGGTGGCCGCGCGGGCGGCGTCGGACAACGCCGGGGTGATCCCGGTCAGGTGCAGTATTCCGGCGCCGGCGGCCAGCGGCGCCCGCAGGTCGGCGACGCGCAGCGCCGACCCGGCCGATCCGGCCCGGTGGTACTGCACCCGGGTCAGGTCGGCGGTGCGCTGCTCCAGGAACATCAGGCCGGTCGGCCGGTCCGGGTCGCGGGTCACGCCGTCGACACCGACGCCCTCGGCGCGCAGCTGCCGCAGCGTGTACTCGCCGAACTCGTCGGTGCTCACCCGGCCGGCCCAGGCGGCCCGGTGGCCCAGCCGGGCCACCCCCACCGCCACGTTGGACTCGGCGCCGGCCAGGTGCATGGTCAGCGGTCCGCCGGCGGCGAGGGGGCCGGCGGAGCGCAGCGACACCATGGTCTCGCCGAAGGTGAGCAGGTCGGGTGCGGTCATGACGCGGCCGGCTCCCGCACGGCGGCGAGGTAGGTGCGGGCCCGCGTCCGCAGCGCGTCCAGGTCACCGCCGGAGGCGGCGTCGCCGACCAGCGGCCCGCCGACGCCGACCGCGATCGCGCCGGCCTTCAGGTAGCCGGGCACGTCGGCCAGGCCCACGCCGCCGACCGCGACGAACGGGATGTCCGGGAAGGGGTCGCGCACCGCCCTGAGGTACGCCGGGCCCCCGACCGACACCGGGAACAGCTTGATCGCCGACGCCCCCATCCGCATGGCGGTGTACGCCTCGGTCGGGGTGAACGCGCCGGCGGCGACCGGAATGCCCCGGCGGGCCGCCTCGGGGATCGACTCGACCACGGCCGGCGTCACCACGAACTGGGCGCCCGCGGCGGCCACGTCGGCCACGTCGGCGGCGGTGAGCACGGTGCCGGCGCCGACCAGGGAGCCGGCGGGGGCGACCCCGCGCAGCGCCTCGACGGCCCGCAGGGCGTCCGGCGTGGTGAGGGCCACCTCGACGAGGCGTACGCCCTCCTCCAGCAGGGCGGCGCCGGCGGCGATCGCGCCGGCGGTGTCGGTGCCCCGGATGACCGCGAGGATGCGGGCGTCGGTGAGTTCGGCGGTGAGGTCGAGGGTCATGTGATCACCATTCCGCGTAGGAGCCGTCACGGTGCCGCCACGTGGGGCTGCGCCACGCGTGGCCGCGCTTGTCCGCCGTTCGCACGGCGTGCTCGTCGATCTCGATGCCGAGTCCGGGTGCCGTGAGCCGCTCGACGTACCCGTCGACGAACGTCAGCGGGGTCTTGTCGAGGCAGTAGTCGAGCACCTCGGCGCCGAGGTTGTAGTGGATGCCGATGCTCTGTTCCTGGATCAGGTAGTTCGGCGTGGCGAAGCCGACCTGCAGGCAGGCCGCGAGGGCGATCGGCCCGAGCGGGCAGTGCGGGGCGAGCTGCACGTCGTACACCTCGGCCAGCGCGGCGATCTTGCGGACCTCGGTGATGCCGCCGGCGTGCGAGAGGTCCGGCTGGGCGACCGCGATGCCGGCCTGCAGCACCGGCAGGAACTCCTGCCGGCTGTAGAGCCGCTCCCCCGTCGACACCGGCGTGGTGGTGGAGCGGACGAACTCGCCGATGAGGTGCGAGTTCTCCGGGACCACCGGTTCCTCGAGGAAGAACGGCCGGTACGGCTCGAGCAGCGGGGCGACCCGGCGGGCGGTGGCGAGGGTGAACCGGCCGTGGAAGTCGACCGCGACGTCCCGCTCGTCGCCGAGCACCTCGCGGGCGGCGGCCACCCGCTGGACCACGCCGTCGAGTTCGGCGACCGAGGCGACCGGGCTCATCTTCCCGGACGCGTTCATCTTCACCGCGGTCAGGCCGGTCTCGACGGCGGCGGCGATCTGGTCGCGGACCTCGGCGGGCTCGTCGCCGCCGACCCAGCCGTAGACCCGGATCCGGTCCCGGACCGGACCGCCGAGCAGCTGGTGCACCGGCGCGCCGAAGTGCTTGCCGGCGATGTCCCACAGCGCCTGGTCGAGCCCGGACACGGCGCTGGCCAGGATCGGCCCGCCCCGGTAGAACGAGCCCTTGGTCATGACCTGCCAGTGGTCCTCGATGCGCAGCGCGTCCTGGCCGATCAGCAGTTCGCTGAGCTGCTCGACGGCGGTGCGGACGGTCTCGGAACGGCCCTCGCAGGTCGCCTCGCCCCAGCCGACGATGCCGGAGGAGGTCTGCACCCGGACGAACAGCCAGCGCGGCGCGACGAGGAAGGTCTCGACCTTTTCGATTGTCGTCATGGCGTCCTCAGCCCTTCGTGGCGCCGGCGGTGAGGCCGGAGACGATGTACTTCTGCACGAACAGGGCGATCACCATGATCGGCACGGTGACCACGGTGGCCGCCGCCATCAGGCCGCCCCAGTCGATGCTGGCGTAGCCGACGAAGTCGAAGATCGCCACGGGAAGCGTCTTGGTGTCGGCGCCGGAGAGCACGAGGGCGAACATGAAGTTGTTCCAGGAGAAGATGAAGGACAGGATCCCCGCGGTGGCGATGCCGGGCACCGACAGCGGCAGGGTGATCCGCCGGAACGCGCCGATGTGGGTCAGCCCGTCGACGAGCGCCGCCTCCTCGAGTTCGGCCGGCAGGCCGTCGAAGTAGCCCATCATGATGTAGACGATCAGCGGCAGCGACACGAACATGTGGCTGAGGATCAGCACGGTGAACCCGCCGACCATCTGCAGGTTCGAGAAGACGTAGTACCAGGGCACCAGCAGCGAGACGCCGGGGATGACCCGGGCCATGAGCACGACGAGCGCGGACTTCTTCATGTTGAAGCGGCTCATCGAGTACGCGGCGGGCACGCCGAGCAGGAGCGACAGCACGGTCGCCGCGAACGCCACCCAGAGGCTGTTGCCGATGAACTGGACGTAGTTCGCCTGCTCCAGCACCGTGCCGTAGTTGTCCAGGGTGGGCGAGAAGGAGAACGCCTTGTCGGTGTCGTAGATGTCGACGTTGGTCTTCAGCGACGCGAGGATCATCCAGAGCAGCGGCGCCACCAGCGAGAACACCACGACGACCAGGGCCACCGCCCGGAAGACCTTGAACGGCCTGCTCGGCTTCATCGGTCCAGCCCCTTCTTGCGGTAGGTCAGGGCCCACATCACCCCGATGATGATCAGGAAGAAGATGATGAGGACCGTCGACGAGACGCCGTAGTCGTTGTAGTCGAAGCTGAGGCCGTAGGCGTAGACGTTGAGGGTCTCCACCTCGTGGAACGACCCGCCGCCGCGCCCCTTGGTGGCGTAGAGGATGTCGAAGGTCTTCAGGGCGTCGATGCCGCGCAGCAGGACCGCGACGATCACGGTGGGCATCAGCAGCGGCAGGGTGACGTGCCGGAACCGCTGCCAGGTGCTGGCGCCGTCGATCAGCGCCGCCTCCTGCGGCTCGTCGGACAGCGACGTCAGGCCGGCGAGCAGGATCAGCACGACCATCGGCGTCCACTGCCAGATGTCGATGAACATCGTCGTGGGCAGGGCCGAGCTCTGCCCGGACAGCCAGGGCTGGGGGCCGATCCCGACCCAGCCGAGCACCTGGTTCGCCATACCGATGTTGGGGTCGAAGATCAGCCGCCACATCATGCCGACCGCGACCGGGGTGGCGACCAGCGGCAGCAGGATCGCGACGCGGACCCACTTCTCACCGCGGAACGGCCGCCACAGCAGCAGGGCGATCGCCATGCCGAGCACGACCTCGACGAGGAGCACGACGCCGGTGAAGAGGGCGGTGCGCCACACGGCCGGCCAGAAGCGGTCGGTGTCGGTGAGCACGTCGAGGTAGTTCTGGAAGCCGATGAACTCGCTCTCGGCGCGTACCGAGCCCTCGGCGTCGGTCAGGCTGAGGTACCCGGTCCAGGCCACCGGGAAGACGATCAGCACGGCGACGAACGCCATGGCGGGTGCCGCGAAGAGCCACTTACGGTGCTCGTTGGCCCAGCGCGACCAGGCTGAGGTCTCCGGGGACGCCGGACGCGCCTCGGTCGATCTTTTGACTGGTGTGGTGACGGCTGACATGAGGTCTCCGGGTGGGGGTCAGGGCCAGCGTCCCGACGCGGGGTGGCGGAGCCGGTCGGCTCCGCCACCTGCGCCTCGGGCTACTTCGCCTCGTCGTCGAGGAACTTCTGGAACGCCTCGTTGGCCGCGTCCGCCGAGGCGGCCGCGTCCTTGCCGGTGATCGCGTCGACGATCGGCTGGCCGACGATCTCCCGCGCCTGGGCGACCTTCACGACCAGCGGACGGTCGTGGCCCACGCCGTTGGCGGTGCTGACCGTGGTGGCTTCGGCGAGGTCCTTCGGGTAGCTCGCCGAGCCCTCCGGGTTCTCCCAGACGGACGTGCGGGCGCTGGGGACGCCGGCCTTCTGCTGCGCCAGCGCCTGCTCCTTGCCGGCCGCCCACTGGATGAACTTCCAGGCGTTGTCCTGGTTCTTGGACGTCTCGTTGACGCCGAGCGCCCACGAGGGGATGTTGTACGGCTTCGAGCCGGCCGGGCCGGCCGGGAAGGCGGCGAACCCGACGGTCTCGGAGACCTTCGACTTGGCCGGGTCGGTGGCGTTCTTGTAGAGCGAGTTGGCCTCGGTGTAGAAGGCCGCCTTGCCCTGGGTGAAGATCGCCATCGCCTCGGACCAGCTCATGTCGGTGCTGATGTTCTCCGGGCCGTGCTCGCGCAGCAGCCCGCCGTAGTAGGCGTACGCCTGCTTGGCCTGGTCGGTGTTGACCGACGCCTTGCCGTTGGCGTCGACGAAGTCGCCGCCGAAGCTGTAGAGGAAGCTGGAGAACTGCGTGACGGCGGCCGCCTTGCCGGTGCGGGACACGAAGCCCGCCACGCCCGGGTTGTCCGCCTCGACCTTGGCCGCCTGCGCCTTGAGCTCGTCGAGGGTCTTCGGCGGGGCCGTGAAGCCGGACTTCTCCAGCAGGTCCTTGCGGTAGTAGAGGACCTCCTGCTCGGTGATGATCGGCACCCCGACCAGCTTGTCCTCGTAGCTGGTGGCCTGCACCGGCCCGGTCTGGAAGTCGCCGAACTCGAACGCGCCGTCCGACTTGGCCTTGTCGGTCAGGTCGGCCAGGTACTTGTTCTTGGCGAACAGCTTCCCCTCCTGCAGGGGCCGGTACATCATCACGTCGATGTCGCTGGACCCGGCGTTCAGCTTGACGTTGTACTGGTCTGAGAGCTGGTCCTCGCCGAGCTGGGTCACTTCGACCTTGAGGCCCGTCTGCTTCTCGAACTCCGGCAGCGCCTTCTTGATGTTGTCCGTCCAGACGTGGTTCACCAGCGTCACGCGCACGGTGTCCGAGCCGCCGGCGTCGTCCCCGCCACCGCAGGCGGACAGGCCGAGGGCGACGACCATCGCCAGGGAAGTCCCGATAACTGATCGACGTCTCACGTCCATCTCTCCTTAAGCCGTGGCCGTGGCCGGGCCCGAGGTGGGGCCGCCACCTCCCTGTTTACATCCGCTTAACGTCGGGATGCTAGGCCGAAAAAGCAGATTTATTCAAGAGGTAGACCCAACTGATATGATCCGCTCTGTGAAACCGTCCTCCCCAGGGGTCGCAGTCGCCCCGATCGCCCCTGCCGAGGCCGGGCTGCACGCACGCGTCCTCGACCACCTCGGCACGGCCATCTGCGGTGGCGAACTGGCGGCCGGGGCCGTCCTCAACATCGACGAACTGGTCGAGCGGTACGCCGTGTCCCGCTCGGTCGTCCGCGAGGTCCTGCGGGTGCTCGCCTCGATCGGGTTCATCGAGACCCGCCGACGGGTCGGCGTCATGATCCGTCCGACGAACGCCTGGAACGTCTTCGACCCGCAGGTGATCCGCTGGCGGCTCGCCTCGTCCGGCCGCATCGCCCAGCTCCGCTCGATCACCGAGCTGCGCACCGCCGTCGAGCCGCACGCCGCCCTGCTCGCGGCCAGCCGGGTCGGTCACGACGAGGCGAGCGACCTCGTCGGGCTCGCGGCGAAGATGTGGGCCGCCGGCAAGGCCGGCGACGAGGAGCGCTTCCTGCGGCTCGACATCGAGTTCCACCGGCGGGTGCTGATCGCCTCCGGAAACGAGATGTTCGTCCGGCTGCAGGAGTTGGTCGCGGAGGTGCTCACCGGCCGGCACCAGCACCACCTCATGCCCCACCACCCGCACGAGCAGGCCCTCCAACTGCACGCGGAGGTGGCCCAGGCGATCCAGCGGCGCGACGGCGAGCGCGCCCGGCAGGCCATGGTGCAGCTCATGGAGCAGGCCTTCGACGAGATGAGTTCGATCTGGGAGCAGACCGGCGAGACCGCCGGCCCCTGACCGCTGCCCCGACCCCGCCCCGTCCCGCTCCCGCCGTCCCTTCGCCCGGCGTATGCTGGTGGCGGCGCCGTCCCGCGCCTCACCTCCTTACCGGTGCTCACGCCACCGGCGTCGCGGAGGCAAAGGGAGCCTCGCGTTCTCGGGATGCCGTGCCACATGCCCTGATCCGGCGCGGTCGACGGGAGCGTGAGTCCCTGCGACCCGCGCCGTCGACGAGGGAGCATGTGATGACGCGTGACAGGTCGTTCAAGACCCGGGTCCGGGCCCGGATGGACAAGACCGGCGAGAGCTACACGACCGCCCGCCGGCAACTCGTCGCCCGGTCGACCGCCGCCGAGCCCGAGCCCGAGCCCGCAGCCGCGCCGCCCGAGCCTTCGAAGCCCGCGCCGGGCGCGACGTCGTCGGGCACGGCGGTGCAGACCGAGCGGATCTCCGACGCGCTCCTGCGGGAGCGCACCGGCCGCGGCTGGGACGAGTGGTTCGTCCTGCTCGACGCCTGGGACGCGACCGGGCGTACGCACACCGAGATCGCCCGTTGGCTGGTCACCACGCACGAGGTGCCGGGCTGGTGGGCGCAGACCCTCACCGTCGGGTACGAACAGACGCGCGGCCTGCGCGCCCCCGGGCAGCGGCGCGGCGGCGGCTTCTCCGCCGCCGGCAGCCGCACGGTGGCCGTACCGGTGCGGCGGCTCTTCGACGCCTTCGCCGACGACGCGCTGCGCCGCCGGTGGCTGCCCGACGCGGAGGTCCGGGTCCGCACCGCCACCGCGCCCCGGACGTTCCGCGCCGACTGGGGCGACGGGTCGACCCGGCTCGTGGTGGGCTTCGCCGCCGTGGGCGAGACGAAGTCCCGGGTGTCCGTCCAGCACGAGAAACTGACCGGGGCGGAACAGGCGGCCGAGCTGAAGGCGTACTGGCGGGACCGGCTGGCCGCGCTCAAGCACCTCCTGGAAGGCGCGGGCCGATGAGCACGTCGCCGGCACGACCCCTCCGATCCGGCCACCAGCGGTCGGACCGGCGCGTCGCCGGCTGACGGCGGACCGGCCCGGCGGCGGTCACACCGACCGCCGCCGGGCCCGCCGTCAGCCGGCGCGACCGGCGGCCACCCGACCCGGCCCGCGTCGGGCCCGCCGGCCGCCGCGCGTCACCAGGAGCAGCGCGACGATCAGGTACGGCACGGCGGCCACCGCGAAGGCGACCCCGTTGCCGGCCCCGGTGGCGAGCAGGCCGTACCCGCCGTAGACGGCGATGATCGTCACGTCGGTGGCCATCCCGGCGAGCGAGGTGACCGTGGCCCGGCTGCTGCCGGTGATCCGGGCCTGCAAGCGGGCGTCGGCGAGCACGGTGGCGAGTTGGAAGCCGCAGAACGCGGCCGCGACCAGCACGAACCCGACGGGCCGGGCGAGCAGCGCCCCGGCGGCCAGGGCCACGCCGGACACCGCCAGCAGCCCGGCGTACCCGCGGGTGGTCAGCCGCTCCCCCGCCGGGGCGAGCAGGCCGCCGACGCTCACCCCGACCCAGATGAGCAGGAGCAGCAGCGGCACCGTCGCCTCGGCGACGCCGGTGTCCCGCGCCAGCAGCGGCGTGTACTCCTCGAGGGCCCCCCAGACCGCCGCGACCGCCGCGACCAGCAGCATCGCCGCGCGGACGGCCCGGTCGGCGTGCGCCTCGGCGAGCCCGGCGCGCAGGCTCGCCCACCAGCCGAGGTCGTCGTCGCCGTCCTCGTCGTCCGCGTCGCGTCCCGCCTCGGCGGCCCGGCCGGTCCGCTCCTGGATGGCGGTCGCGGCCGGGCCGGCGGTGGGGGGGGGGGGCGGCCCCGCCGCCGCCCCGCCGCCGGGGGGGGGCGCGGCCGCACGGGGCTGGCAGGCAGGGTCGGTCGGCGTCTCGCCCCTGCCTCCCCCGCATCCGCCGGTCGGGACGACGGCGCGCCCC